>NZ_JBQQCG010000046.1:0-88692 GCF_052245575.1 Streptomyces sp. 2A115
GGTCGAGAAGGACGGCAAGGGCTACATCGAGGACCGCCGCCCGAACGCCAACGTCGACCCGTACGTCGTCACACGCCTGATCGTCGACACCTGCTGCACCGCCCTGGACAAGGCCGGCCAGATCTGACCCGGAGTTCGCGCGCGTCCCCGTTGCCCGTCGCCTCCCGAAGGCGCGGGCAACGGGGCCTTGATGTCGGCGAAGGGTCGGTCCTCCAAAGAGGTTCCGCGGGCCCAGCAGTCGTGGAAGCGCGGGCGACTGGTGAGGAGCCGCGAGCGCGCCAAGCAGGGCACCCTGAGCCACTTCGACAGGGACATCACTCGACCTTATGACCGCTGCAAGGATCAGATGCCTATGGATCAAGGGGTTCTGTGTCTGTGCCCCGCATGGCACCATCTGTTGGCGTGGAGTGGTCGAGTCTGGTCGGGACGGGGCTTGGGGCCGTACTGGGGGTGGGGGCCACCTTGGTCGGCGAGCATGTGCGTTGGCGGCGCACCGCCAGGGACAACAGGCTGCAGGATCGCCGGAGCATGTACGCGGATTGTCTCGTCTCCTTTCGGAGGGCGCACGAAGCCATGCGGTTGGCCGCCGACGAAGAGCATGCGAGTCCGCAGGCGAGAGCGGCCAGGATTCGGCAGGTACACCAGGCGTCGGGATGCGATGAAGCACGGGAACGGCTGATTCTGGCAGCGAACCATGAGGTGGTGACGGCGATCGACGCGTCGTACATCTCGCTTCGAAGGATCCGCGAGGTACTTGCCTCCGGCTCCACCGTGCCGTCCCCGGACTATCAAGCGGCCAGGCAGGCCCATAAGGACGCGACCGAAGCGGCTCGCGTCGTTCTCCGTCGCGAGCTGAGTTCCCTGGACATCTGATCTGCTGTCCCTGGACGGCTGCTCCAGGGCCTTCGGGCTAGCTGGTCGAACCGTCCTGACTGCCACACCGGACGGCATAACCCCTTGCCCCTGAAGGTCCCCCGGAGATCATTTCCGGGGGACCGTTCGATTTGCACGTCTCGCGGACGGGTTACCCGAGGAACTTCAACAGGAGCCCGAGAACCTCGTCGGCCGAGTTCATCCCGGCGATCTCCTCGGCCACCGTCGCGGCGCCGTCGGTCACCGCGTGGTCGGCGAGCACTCGCGCGACCGCGTCGGCGACCTGGTCGGCAGCATCGATGACCACGGCCGCGCCCGCTTCGGCGGCCCGCGCCGCGTTGACGGGTTTGTCCAGACCCATCGGGAACAGGACCATCGGTCGGGCAGCGCTCAACGCGGACAGCACACTGCCCGCTCCCGCGTTGGACACCACTACGTCCACCCCCTCCAGCAGTTGCCTCATCGGAACGAAGCCCGCCAGGTGCACCCGCGTGGAGTCGACCGGCCGGTCCCCGAAGTCCGTTGCGGAGTGCGGAGCGACGAGAACGTTGACGTCCAGGGCGGCCAGCGAGTCGAGGATCGCGGCGAGGGTGTCGGGATCCTCGACGACCGTGCCCAGGGTCACGAGGACCAACGGGCGGTCCTCGCGATCGGCGAACTGCGGCCGGGACCACGTGCTGTTCTCGTCGGAGTGCGGCTCGGGGCGGATGGCTATTCGCTCTGCGGGCAGCGCGTAGCCGTCCCGGAGGAGGCTGTCGGGCCACGGGTCGACGTAGGCGACGGGCGCCGTGGGGGTCACCCCGTAATGGGCGAAGCGAGCGACGGCAGCCTCGTCAAGCACGGTGGCCAGCCCCGCGTCGAGCGGTAGGGCCGCCCCATGCGCTGCCCAGGGGACGCCGAGCGAGGCGGCGGCAAGTCTGCCGAGGTAGTCGACCATGTCGGCGACGATGAGGTCGGGGGCAAAGGCGGTGGCGGCGGCCAGCGCGGCCTCCGCACCCAGGCCCACTCGGGATTCGATGAAGAACTCGACCGGTCCGGCCGCCATGTCCTGTGTAGCGTCTATCTCGGCGCGTCGGGTGACATCCCGCAGGGTCTCCGGGATGCTCGGGCCGGCGGGGAGTAAGGGCATCGGAGCGGTCGAGGCGGTCATCGAGGCATGGCTGAGCACGGCGACTTCGTGACCGGCGCGGCGGGCCGCCGCAGCGAGCGGCAGCATGGGCAGCAAGTGTCCGAAGGCGGGCGTGCTGGAGAACAGGATTCGCACGGAACTCCTCAACGTGATGTGGCGGCCATGTCATCGGCCGCTCGAAGGCGAGCGCGGAACGCCGGCCGACGGATGGGGCGGGCAACCACCCGTCCGCCCGGGCCGGACAGACAATGCGTCCGCCCAGCCCACTGACCCCGGCTCAGCCAAAACTCGCACTCTGACAGGGTGTTGACCCAGCGACGTCAGTGAGCGGCTGGGGCGGTGGTTACCCTAGCAATAAAAGTGAAGGATGGTTCATTTTGCCGAAGGTCACAGCGGCTTACATCGAGGCGCGGCGCCAGGAAATCCTCGAGGCCGCCCTCACGCTGTTCGCCGAGAAGGGCTTTGCGCACACCTCCATGGCGGACATCGCCGCCGCGTGCGGGATTTCCATCGGGGCGGTGTACCGCTACTTCCCGAGCAAGGGTGACCTGGTCCTGGCTGTCTGCAGCGAGGGCGAAGGCGAACGAATCCCGGGTGACACCGCAAGCGAGGCCGCCGAGCAACTCCGCCGCCACGTGGATCCGCGGAACAACGGGCACGCGCACGCCCGGCTGGTGGCTCAGATCTGGGGCAACGCCGCGATCGACCCCCTGCTCGCTCCGGTCGTCGCGGGACGGCACGCCCGCGTACGCGACCAGTTCGCCGACCTGATCACGCAGAAGCACTCCGGAGACGGTGAGCACCGGACACCCACCGACGAGGCCGAAGTCGTCCTCGCCGCCCTCATCGGATACGCCGCGCTGGTGGCGGCCGGTGCGGACGTCGACCACGACGGATTCGGGCGTGTGCTGTCCCGGCTGCTCGACTGACGCCTCCCGATCACGCGTGGCGTCGCGGGGCTCGTGGCAGGGCCCGGCCGTTCGCGACCCGCCGTCTCCCCGAGCGTCTGCCTCCGCGAACGCCCCGCACCAGGCGGTGAGGTCGGCGCGTGGGAGGTCACGGGCTACCGGGCGCCCGCCAGGACTTCCGCCGCGGCCACTCCGGATGCGGCGGTGGCACCGTGTGTGAAGATCTGGACGACTCCGGAGACGGGGGCGCCCGGCAGGCCCATCTCCACGACGATCGCGTCGGGACGGGCCGCGACCAGGTCCCCGAGGGCGTGCGTCATCCACTCGTGACGGGAGGCGTCCCGGACGACGACGACCAAGGGGCGCCCCGAGGCGGGTACGAGTGCGTGCGTCTCCAGGGCGGTGGTCCGGGAGCGCAGCTCCTGGTGGTGCACCCGCACGGAGGTGGTTCCGGGCAGCCGCTCGCCCAGTGGGACGGCGACACCCCAAGGGGTCTCCTTGCCGATGGCCAGGTTGGTGGTGGGCACCAGCTCCACCACGTGCGGCGCGGTGGGCAGAGGCAGGGCGTGTTGGGTGGCTCCGGCCAGCCGGATGGCCCGGCGGGCGGCTGTCAAGCCGATGTCGCTGCCATCGGTGTCGACGGGGTCGACCGGGCCCAGGCCCGCAGACCAGGCCGCGAACTCCCGGACACGGCCGGCCGCCTCGTCGAGCCGCTCCTCGGTGAGATCTCCGGACCCGACGGCGCCGACGAGAGCGTCGGCGAGCATGACGGCGGTGGCCTCCTCGGCGTTCTCGCCGCCGACACAGACGGCGTCGGCACCGGCGGCGACGGCTCTCACCGTGGCCCCGCCGATCCCGTAGCGGTCGGCGACGGCCCCCATCTCGATGGCGTCGGTGACGATCAGGCCGTCGAACCCGAGTTCCTGGCGGAGCAGTTCGCCCAGGATGCGTCGGCTGAGCGTGGCAGGCAGGTCGGGGTCGTAGGCGGGGACCAGAAGGTGGCCGCTCATCACCGCGCGAACGCCCGCGTCCAAGGCGGCGCGGAAGGGGGGCAGGGCCTGGGTGACGATCTGTTCGCGGTCGGCACCGTAGGTGGGCAGACCGTGGTGGGAGTCGACGGCGACGTCCCCGTGGCCGGGGAAGTGCTTGGCGCAGGCGGCGACCCCCGCCGACTGAAGGCCCCGGATCCACGCGGCGGTGTGCCGGGACACCACCTTCGGGTCGACGCCGAAGGACCTGACCCCGATGATCGGGTTGTCGGGGTTGGAGTTGACGTCCGCGCTGGGCGCGTAGTCGAGGCTCACCCCGGCGGCGTGCAGTTGGCGTCCCAGATCGGCGGCGACGGCTTCGGTCAGCTCGGTGTCGTCGACTGTTCCGAGGGCGAAGTTGCCGGGCCGGGTGGATCCGGTCGCGGATTCGATCCGGGTGACATCGCCGGCCTCCTCGTCGATCGCGATGATCAACTCGGGGTTCTCCGCGCGGAGTTGTCCGGTCAGACGGGCGACCTGTTCCAGCGAGACGATGTTGCGGCCGAAAAGCACGACGGATGCCAGCCCGTCACCGATCTCGCGCAGCACCCACTCCGGTGCCTCAATACCCACGAACCCCGGCTGCAGGGCGGAGAGCGCAAGTCGTCGCAACTCCTTGCTGTGCTTGCTGGAGACCATCGAGTGCGCCTTTCGGGTCGGGCTCGCTGGTCCATGCCGCCGACGACGGCATCGGCAACAGGGACGAGCTTGGTACAGACCAATGAGTTTTCGCTCAGGCTAACCGCTGATGTCAAGAGGGTCCGGATCTCGCCAACTTGATAACGACACGCGCTCAAGTCACCTGTTTGACAGCGCGAGTTGGTCTAGTCCAAGTTGGTGGTACGCGAGTTCGAAGAGGGGCTGGTGCGACACGTGGTGCAGTGATCCTGCTGGACACGACCACCACTCCTCAGGCGGGACCACCACTCGTCAGGCGGTGCGGACACCCATCGCGTTCCTGCCAACCACCGCCGCACTCTGCGCAGTTGGTGATTCCCGGCCGGGAGTCACCGGTACGAGATCAAGGCCTGGAGCACAGCAATGCCAACGCCTGACCGTTATCTCCATCGAGCCCCCTCGGACGTCCCCTACTTCAGCTCGGACGCCGAGACGTACTTAGCCCAGACGCCTCTGCGGGACCTGAAGAAGACCCGTCCGCTCAGAGTGCTGTCCGAGGAGGACCTCGCCTTCTGGCAGACATTCGGCTACGTCGTGGTGAAGCAGGCGATTCCCGCGTCGTCGGCCCGACGCCTGCTGGACTTCGCCTGGGACTTCCAGGGACTCGACCCCGACCGTCCGGACACGTGGTACCAGGACCGCGAGTACCGCTCGGACCTTGACCGGGAACTGCACATCTACGGGTTCGTCGAGGCCTACCACCACCAGCTCATATGGGACAGCCGCCAGTCGCAGCGGGTCTACGACGCGTTCGTCGACGTATGGGACTGCGAAGAACTGTGGGTGACCCTCGACCGTCTCAACCTGAACCCGCCCAACATCAAGAACCGCGATCGGGCCCTGATTCCGCGTACGGAAGAGGGGTTCGACATCGAGCTCCACTGGGATGTCGACACCACGCTCGGTGTGCTGCCGCAGCGGGTCCAGGGGATCATCGCCCTGAACGACACCACGCCGGAGCTCGGCGGATTCCAGTGCTGCCCCGAGCTGTTCCGTCGATTCGACCGGTGGAAGGCACTCCAGCCCGACGACCGCGACCCGATCCGGCCCAGGATCGACCGCGCGGAGTTCCCCGTGGTGCGACCGGAACTCCAGGCCGGCGACCTGCTGATCTTCAATGGCCTGCTGGCGCACGGCGTGGCGCCCAACACCTCCGAGACTGGCGTGCGAGCGGTCCAGTACCTGTCGATGATGCCCGCGCTCGAGTCCCGTCAGGAGCTGAGGCGTTCCCGGGTCGAGTCCTGGCGCACCCTCAGCACGCCGGACTGGAACGCAACGCTGCTCGGCGACGTCACGCGACACGAATCCCTGAGGTACGGCAGGGCCACCCTCAATGAACTCGGTGCCAAGTTGCTGGGCCTCACGTCCTGGAGCGGGGCATCCCTGGACGACACGAACGACACGAACGACACGAACGACACGAACGACACGAACGAGGCGAACGAGGCGGACAAGGCGGTCGGAGAAGAGACATGCGCAGAATTTGTCTGACCCTCCCCACCAACAGGCCCTGTTCCGCGACGATCGCGGCCATCGGCGAGGAAGCGGCCCACGCTGCCGAGCACTTCGACGCCGAGGTCCATCTGCTGATCCTCGACTCCTGCGACGCCCCCGCGTACGCGGAGCACTCCGAGGCCGTGCGCCGCCTCCCCGGCAACCCACGAATCGCCGTACACCACTTGGGCGAGGCGGACCAGCGGGATTTCCTCCAGCGGGTGATCGGCCGGTCCGGGGCCATGAAGCCCGACCTGCTGCTGGATCTGATGCTTCCGGCGGATCCCTCCTACGGTGCCTGCACCAACCGTGCCTTCCTGATCGGCATCGCGCTCGGCTGCGAGTCCGTGCACCGAAGGGACTCCGACAGCCGGTACCAGGTCGTGAACGGCGAGACGGTCTTCCCCATCCATCACGAGCTCATGTCGCTGGGCAGGCGCGCCGCCGACGCCGCGCACGACGTCACCGAGAACGCGCTGGACGTGCGGCACGCGGACAAACGTGTCGCGATGGTCGGCAGCTCCTTCGTGGGCGAACTCTCCGTGGACATCGGCGAGATCCTCCGGCTCGACCCCGATGTCTACTACGACATGGTCAGCCTGTGGGCGCCCGTCCACTGGTCCGGCGAACAGAAGAAGCAGCTCGTCGACGAGTCCTTCCGGGGGGCGGGCTCGCAGACGTTCGTCCGCGACCACTCGACACTCACCCTGGTCGACCCCATGCGGGTGGACATGTGCAACATCAGCTTCCACGGGGTGCACGAACGCGTACCGCTGCCGCCCGCGACCGACACGATCGGCAGTGACTACTTCCTGATCCACCTGGTCCATGACGCCGCGCTGCCGGGTGTTCTGCACAACCGGAACATCGTGAACTTCTACACCGGTGAACGACGGACCGACTCCGGGTTCATGGCGTACCAGACGCGCTACGTCAAGTTCCTGCTGTCGATGCTCTACTTCAACTTCATCTACGACGGGCTGGGCCGGGCCGGAGCGTCGTTACTCGACGACCGGGGGCAGGTGCGTGCGTCCGCCGTAGCCCGGTTGGCGAGGGAGAGCACACGGCTCGACCGCGGCGAGAACGTCCAGCGGTTGGACATCCTCGACGCCGCGTACCGGCAACTGGGCGGCAGATACGCCACGTTCGCCGATCTCCTGGCGCAGCGCCGTGAACGCCTCCTTGACGAAGCACGGAGCGACATCGAGGACTTCGCCCTGCTGGTGGAGGCATGGGAGCCGCTGGTGGGTGCGGCCCGGCTCACCCCCGTACACCAGGCGCCCGGGCAGCCGGAATGAGTACGGCCATGACGCATGAGCCCGCGTCCCTGTTCGCCGCGCTGGCGGCCGCCACCGAGGACCGGATCGTCTTCGACCTGACCGGAATCGAGGACCGCTACGAGACGCTGCGGCGTGAACTGCCCGGAGTCGTTGTCCGTTTCGCCATGAAGGCCTGTCCGGTGGACGAGGTCCTCACGTGCCTGGCGAGGAAGGGTGCCGGGGTGGACGGGGCAAGCCCCCGTGAACTGGAACAGGCGCTGCGGGCCGGCGTGCCGGTCGCCAGGATGCACTACGGCAACACCGTCAAGTCCGACCGGGACATCGCCGATGCCCATCGCCTCGGCATCAGGGACTTCGCGACCGACAGCCTGGAGGACGTGGCGGCCATCGCGGTCCACGCCCCCGGCGCCCGGGTGTTCTGCAGACTGGCGACCAGCGGGGAAGGGGCGCTCTGGGGCCTCAGCAACAAGTTCGGCTGTTCGCCCTCCGACGCGGTGCGGGTGCTGGAATCGGCGCGGGACAAGGGCCTGACACCGTCGGGCCTGTCCGTGCACGTCGGTTCCCAGCAGATGACCGCCGACGCCTGGCACAGTGCCGTCGAGTCACTGGCCGACGTCCTGGCCGCCCTGGGCCGGCGAGGGATGTCCCTGGACCACGTCAACCTCGGCGGCGGGCTTCCGGCACTCGGGTACCTCGACCGGTACGGCACGCCGCTGGACCCCCCGATGGACAAGATCTTCGCCGTGATCCGCGAGGGCATGCGGTACCTCAGGGAAGTCCACGGCGACCACCTCGAGTTCGTCATGGAGCCGGGGCGCCACCTCGTCGCCGACCACGGAGCCATCCGGGCCCACGTGGCCCGGCTGTCCGAGCGGCGGAGACCGAACGGCGAACGCCAGCACTGGCTCTACCTGAGCTGCGGCAAGTTCAACGGCCTGTACGAGATGGACGCGGTGCAGTACCGGCTCGTGTTCCCCACACATCATGACGCCGAATGTGTCCCTGCCGTCATGGCAGGTCCCACCTGCGACAGCGACGACGCCTATCTCCCTGACTACGGTCTCGTCCAGGTACCGAAGGGCCTGGCATCGGGAGATCCGGTCTGGGTGCTGTCCAGCGGCGCCTACGCGATCAGCTACATGACCCAGGGCTTCAACGGTTTCGACCCGCTTCCGTACACCTGGACGAGTGCACCCGGACGAACGAGTGGCGCCCGTGAGTGACGACATACGCGTACGCCACATCACCGACGCCGACTGGGACGCCATCGTGGAGATGGAGTCCCGTGCCTACGCCGCAATCGGCCTGTCGGAGGGGCGCGCGGCGCTGAGGTCCAGGGCGGACGCCTCGCCGAGCACGTGTTTCGTACTGGACGTCGGTGCCCGGACTGTCGGATACCTTCTGGCCCTGCCGTATCCGGCCGGCCGGTACCCGGACCTGGAACGGGCGGAAGAGGCGGTGATCCCGTCGCCCTCTCCGCGCAATCTGCACCTCCACGACATCGTTGTCACAGAGCGCCTTCGCGGCAGGGGACTGGCGCAGAACCTCCTGAACCACCTCACTCTGACGGCCGGTTCACGGGGGTACGAGCGGATCTCGCTGATCGCCGTCGGCCGCAGCGAGCCGTTCTGGTCGGCGCGCGGGTTCACCGCGCACCCGGGGATCTCCCCCGGCGGTTACGGCACGCATGCCGTCTACATGTCCAAGGCGACGAAGCGAGCTGATCTACTTGTTCCGTGTCCATGACCCCTTCTACCGCGGCCAGTTGGCGATCGCCGCACTGTTCTGTTCCCTCGGATTCCAGTACGCCACCTGGGCCTCGCGGATCCCCGCGATCAAGGCGGACCTCGGTCTGACCGCGGCCGAGGTGGGTGTGTTGCTGATGGCGGCGGGGATTGGCGCGGTGGCGTCGTTTCCCCTGGTACCGGTGCTCATGAAACGGCTGGGCTCCGCCCGGCTGGCGCTCCTGTCGACCCTCGTCCTGACTCTGTTGCTCCTGGCTCTGGCCGCGGCACCGAACTATCCGGTCGCCTTGCTGGTGCTCCTCGCCGACGGCGTGTTCGTGGGGTGCCTGAACGTCGGCATGAACGCGCAGGGAACGGCGCTCGAGACACGCCACGAGCGCAACGCCATGGCCAGGCTGCACGCGACCTTCAGCGCGGGTTCACTGCTGGCGGCCCTCCTGGCCTCCGGCATGAACGCGGTGACCACGTCGGTCGTGGGCCACTTCGGTGTGGCGGCCGTCATCCTCGTACTGCTGGCTGCCTGTGCCCGCCCCGGTCTTCTCGCCGAGGACGCGCCTGCCGCCGAGAAGGAGACGGAGAAGACGGAGACGGAGAAGAAGGCCGGCGGCAGATGGACCCTGCCGTCCCGCATGACGTTGTGGATGTGCTGTGCCATGGCTTTCGCGACCGTGACCGAGGGCTCCATGAACGACTGGTCCGCCCTCTACATGAGGGAAGTCGCCGAGGCGTCGGCAGAACTGGCGCCCATGGGCATCGCCGTCGTGTCGGGCATGATGGTGGTGGCCCGCCTCTTGGCGGACGGCTGGCGCAGCCGTTGGGGCGACGGGCGCGTCGTCCTCCTCGGGAGTGCGCTGGCCGCCGCCGGGCTTGCCTTCGCCCTGGTGGGCGGGGGAGTGGTGACGGCCCTCATCGGGTTCGCCTGCGTCGGACTGGGATGCGCGGCGGTGACCCCATGCGTCTATGTGGCCGCGGCGAAACAGGGTTCGGACGCGCTGGCCCTGGTGGCCGCCATGGGCACGACGGGCCTTCTGGCCGGGCCGCCGCTCATCGGCTTCGTGGCGAATGCGAGCAGTCTGGTGTGGGGCTTGGCGCTTGTCGCGGCAGCGGCGGCCGTGGTCTCCCTGTGCAGCACGCAGATCCGGTGGACACCCGCGACCGGCTGACCCGTGGCCTGCCGATCGCCGCGCTCCGGAGGTCCCTGTCGGCGACGCCACTTCGGCGGAGCGCACCGAGTGTGTACGTACGTCTCCCCGTGGCCACCGGGATCCTGACGGTCGGCGATGCCTGGGCCACGCTCAACCCCATGTTCGGCACCGGGATGACCACGGGCTTGCTTCCCGTTACCCCGATGCCGTCCCTGTGTGGCTGAGCTGTTCTGTCCCCGAGCATCGGTGCGTACGGTTCTTTGAGAATCCCGCTTGTGAAAGGCACATCTGTGACCAACGACGAGATACTCCGCATCGAGACTCTCTCTCCTGCCCACGCTGAGGACTTCGATCTCATGTCAGCGGTGACCGCGCTGATCAACGAGGTCTACGAAGTGGCCGAGGAAGGCTTGTGGGCCCCTGGCACAACTCGGACCAGCCGACAGGAGGTTGCGTCGCTCACTCAAGCGGGGGAAGTCGCTGTGGCGCGGCTGCACGAGGAGATCGTCGGATGTGTCCGGATCCAGCAACTTGCCGCTGATATTTGTGAGTTCGGCATGCTGGCTGCCGCGCCCAAGCGGCGTGGCACAGGGATCGGCAGGGACCTGGTGCGGTTCGCCGAACAGTACGGTCGGGAAGCCGGACTCGATGTCATGCAGCTGGAGTTGCTTGTTCCGCGCGAGTGGTCGCACCCCTCCAAGGAATTCCTGGCGGACTGGTACGGACGCATCGGCTACGAGGTGGTCCGTACGGGTTCGATCGACGAGTCGTATCCGGAGTTGGCCCCCAGTCTGGCAACTCCGTGCGACTTCGTGATCTATCACAAGAGCCTGCACGCGTAGTCGTGTCGCGGGACCGAACCCGCTCCCTGGCTCGTTGCCGGTGAGGCGCCCCAGGCCGTGTACGCGGCGTCCGCTGCGTGCCCTGGAGGCCCTGTCTGTCGCCTGCGTGCCGCCACGGCCCTGGTGATCCCGGCCGGAGGCACCCTCACCTTGCGACGGACGCGGTCGTCACCTGTGGTGCGGATCCTTCCGCGTCCGTCCCATCTACTGCGCGGGGGCTACGTCGTGCCCGCGGAGGCTGGTGCCTTGAAGGCGTTCGCGTGCTCCGCGGCCCACTGGGCGAAGGTGCGGGCCGGGTGGCCGGTGACCTTTTCGACGGTGCCGAGGACCGTACGGCCCACCTCCGGGGTGTTCCCGTACGCCTCGATCAGGAAGCCGATCACGTCCTCCGGGTGGCCGGCCGCCCGCCATTGCGCGACGGCCTGCTCCTCGGTCAGCTCGACCAGGGCGATCTCCCGGCCACGGGCGGCGGCGATCGCTGCCACCTTGTCGCCGACGGTCAGCAGCTCGGGGCCGGTGATCACGTACTCCTGGCCCCCGTGGCCCTCCTCGGTGAGCGCGACCGCGGCGACGGCGCCGATGTCGCCCTCGTGGACCATGGCGCTCAGCCGGGAGACGAACGGCTCGCGGACTTCGCCCGAGGCCACGACCCCGTCCGCCCACTCCAGGGCGTTGGCCATGAACTCGACCGGCATGAGCACGGTCCAGTCCACGCCGTCGTCGCCGCGCACGGCGTCCTCCAGCAGGGACGGCCCGCCGCCGTGCAGCACGGTGATCCGGCGTACGCCGGCCGCGCGGGCCAGTGCCAGGATCCGCGGGCCGGTCTCCAGCGGGGCGAAGTAGGGGCCACCGAAGGTGATGAGGTGAAGGCCCGTGACGCCTTCCAAGGCCGGGATCAGGCTGTCGGGTTCGGTCAGGTCGCCCTGGACGACTTCGACGCCGTCCGGGAGGGCGGCGCTCGCCGCGTTCCGGGTGAGGGCGCGGACCGCGTGGCCGCGGGCGAGCAGTTCGGCTACGACCTGGCGGCCGACGGTTCCGGTGGCGCCGGTGACAAGAATCCTCTGCGTCTGCGTCATGGCACGACCGTAGGGAACCTTGCGGTCAGGTTCTGTCCGCAAGGCGCGGGCCGCGGAAGCGGCGACAGGAACTGTCATCAAGGGGCCGCCGCCGTGCGAAGACGGGAAGTCCCGCACGACGGCGGCGTCCGGCCGGCCCTCGGGACCGTGGTGAGGGCCGACGTATCAGGGGCGGCTGGTCAGATAGCCGCCCATGGAGGTGAAGTACTCCGTCGCGGGGAGCTCCCGGCCGTCCTCGGTCCGTACGCGCGTGATGGCCAGGCCCCGGTTGCGGCCCGTGCGGGCATCGGCTCCGGCGACGATCACCACGCCGTCGCCCTCGCGGTAGAAGATCCGGCCGGGCGTACCGCCGTAGTGACCCTGGGACACCACGGCGGCGAGGACCTCGAGTCGCTTGCCCTTGTGGAAGGTGAAGGTGCTGGGGTACGGCTCGGACTGGGCGCGGACCAGGCGTTCGAGGTCCGCCGCCGGCCAGGTCCAGTCGATGCGGCTGTCCTCGATGGACCGCTTGTGGAAGAAGCTCGCCCGGGACCGGTCCTGCTTGGTGAACTCCGTCTGCCCGGCGGCGATGAGGTCGAGTGCGCCGATCGTGACAGGGGCGATGAGGTCGACGGTCTTGTGGAAGAGGTCGGTGGCCGTGTCCGTCGGTCCGACCGGCACCGCCTCCTGCCGGACGATGTCACCGGCGTCGAGTTCGTCGTCCATCATGTGCGCGGTGACGCCCACTTCGGGCTCGCCGTTGATCAGGGCCCAGATCAGCGGGGAGAAGCCGGCGTACTTCGGCAGCAGCGAGTCATGCACGTTCAGCGTGCCGTGGCGCGGGAGGCCGAAGATGCGCGGGGGGATCCACGTGCGCCAGTTGTTGGCCACGATGATGTCGGGGTCGGCCGCCTTGAGGCGCTCGAACAGCTCGTCGTCGTCAGGGCGGTTGCGGATCAGCACCGGGACGCCGTGCTCTTCGGCGAGGTCGGCGACGGAGTCGCTCCAGATCTTCTCGTACGCGTGCTCGCTCTTGGGGTGCGTCACGACCAGCACCACGTCGTGCTCGGAGTCCAGAAGGGCTTGCAGGGTGCGGTGCCCCCAGGTTTGGTAACCGAGCATGACGACCCGCATGGGGTTCCTCCTCAGGGCAGGGAATGACCGGCGGCAAGTAAAGCAAGGCTTACCTTAGCTTGCAACGGGGGTATTTGGTGCCCCAGTTGACGAGCGTCGATACCCGGTCGTCCGTTTTGCCCTGTCGACACCTTGGCGGGTTTAGCTTAGGCTCACCTAAGTTTCACGGTGTGTCGCTCCGTCGGCGTGCCCACCTTTCGTACTTTCCCCCACGCCTGACAGGCGGCTGCCCCGCACGATGGGAGTGACATGTCACAGGTTCTTCCTGATGACGCATCATCGGTCCACGACCTCATTGGCATCGGCTTCGGGCCGTCCAATGTGGCCATGGCGATCGCACTCAGCGAGCACAACGCACGCGTCGGCGGGCAGGAGGCGGTCACCGCTCAATTCTTCGAGCAGCAGCCGCGTTTCGGCTGGCACCGCGGCATGCTGATCGACGACGCGACCATGCAGGTGTCCTTCCTCAAGGACCTGGTGACGCTCCGGAACCCGGCCAGCGAGTTCAGCTTCCTCTGCTACCTGAAGAGCAAGGGGCGGCTGATCGACTTCCTCAACCACAAGAACCTCTTCCCGCTTCGGGTGGAGTTCCACGACTACTTCGAGTGGGCCGCCGCCAAGGTCGACGACGTGGTCTCCTACGGCCACGAGGTCGTCGGCGTCACGCCCGTCGTCCGGGACGGAGCCGTGGAGTACCTGGAGGTGACCGTCCGGTCGGGGGAGGGGCTCTCGGTTCACCGAGCCCGCAACCTCGTCATCGGCACCGGACTGCGTCCCCTCATGCCGGAGGGCGTGGAGCGCGGCGACCGCGTCTGGCACAACTCCGAACTGCTGGCGAAAGTCGAAGAGTTGGAGGGCACCTCGCCCTCTCGGTTCGTCGTCGTGGGCGCCGGGCAGAGCGCCGCCGAGAACGTCGCCTACCTGCACCGCCGCTTCCCCCGGGCCGAGGTCTGCGCGGTCTTCTCCCGCTACGGCTACAGCCCCGCCGACGACAGCAGCTTCGCCAACCGGATCTTCGACCCCGCGGCGGTCGACGAGTACTTCGCCGCGCCCGAGGACGTCAAGCGCCGGCTGATGGACTACCACGGCAACACCAACTACTCCGTGGTGGACATCGACCTGATCGACGACCTGTACGGCCAGATGTACCAGGAGAAGGTCCTCGGTACCGAGCGGCTGCGCTTCCTCAACGTGTCCCGGCTCACCGAGGTGGAGGAGACGCCGACCAAGGTCCGTGCCACCGTGAAGTCCCTGGTCACCGGCGAGGAGACTCCCCTGGACGCGGACGTCGTGGTCTGCGCCACCGGATACAGCCCCGTCGACCCCCTCGGTCTCCTCGGCGAGGTCGCGGACCACTGCCTGCGCGACGACGAGGGCCGCGTCCGCGTCGAGCGCGACTACCGCATCGCGACGGACCCCGACCTGCGCTGTGGCATCTACCTGCAGGGCGGCACGGAGCACACGCACGGCATCACGTCGTCTCTGCTGTCCAACACCGCGGTCAGGGTCGGCGAGATCCTGGACTCGCTCCTCGACCGGGGCGTCAAGTCCACGTCGGACGAGGCCCGGCCAGTCGCCGACGCGGGCGCTCCGCTCGAGGTGCGGTAGTCCGGCTGCGGGCCGGATGTGGCTGGTCGCGCCCGCGCGGCGGAGCCGCACAATGCCACAGCCCCGCGCCCCTGCGGGGCGCGGCCCCCACGCCGCCACAGGCGCGGCAGCACTGTGCAAGCCCGTGAAATCAAAGGGATAACGTACATCGACATGAGCACGACTGCGGTTGAGCGCCCCGCACCCGGCGGCACAACAGCGGCCCGTCGGCGGCGGGTTGTGGGTCTGGGCACGCTTGTGGTGGTCCTCGTGGCCGCGAGTGCGGTGTCGTTGGCTGTCGGTGCGCGCGCGTTGAGTCCGACCGAGGTGTGGCACGGGTTGTTCGCGGCGCCGGACCCCGACCAGCGGCTCACCGAGATCAGGCTCATCGTGCAGACCGTGCGGGTGCCGCGGACGGTGCTCGCGATCGTGGCGGGCATCGCCCTCGCGGTCGCCGGGGCATTGATCCAGGGGTACACGCGCAACCCGATCGCTGACACGGGCCTGCTGGGGGTGAACACCGGCGCCTCGTTCGCCGTCGTGTCGGTGGTCGCCGTGTTCGGGTTCTC
The DNA here is from genome assembly GCF_052245575.1 of Streptomyces sp. 2A115. Taxonomy (NCBI): domain Bacteria; kingdom Bacillati; phylum Actinomycetota; class Actinomycetes; order Kitasatosporales; family Streptomycetaceae; genus Streptomyces; species Streptomyces sp. 2A115. The sequence goes on from NZ_JBQQCG010000046.1 coordinate 15,468, forward strand.
CAGCCCGTTCCAGTACGTCTGGTTCGCCTTCCTGGGGGCGGCGGTCGCCGGTGTCGTCGTGTTCGGTATCGCGAGCATCGGCAGGGGGGCCGGCAACCCCCTGACGCTCGCACTGGCCGGGCAGGGGATCACGGTGTTCCTCATGGCGATGACCACGGCGGTCGCCCTGTCGAACAAGGCGTCGCTGAACGCGCTGCGGTTCTGGAACGCGGGCTCCGTGGCCGGTGTCGGATTCGACGTCATCTGGCCGGTGACCGTGTTCATCGCGGTCGGGCTGGTGCTGGCACTGTCCACGCTGCCCACCATCAACCTGCTCAACCTGGGCGACGACGTGGCTCGCGGCCTCGGGGTGAACATCGCGCTGAGCCGGACCGTCGGCATCGCCGCCATCACCCTGCTGGCGGGTGCGGCGACGGCGGCGTGCGGCCCCATCGCGTTTCTCGGGCTCATGGTGGCCCACGTGGCCCGGTATCTGACCGGTCCCGACTACCGCTGGCTGGTGCCGTACGCGGGCCTGCTCGGCGCCATCGTCCTGCTGGTCTGCGACATCGTGGGCCGTTTGGTCGTGCGGCCGGGCGAGCTGGAGACGGGTGTCGTCGTCGCGCTCCTCGGTGCTCCGTTCTTCGCGGTTCTGGTGTGGCGCGGAAAGTTCAAGAACGCATGAACGGGACAGACGTGAAGCCGGACGGGACAGACGTGAAGCCATCGATGGCGCCGGGCGTGCGGCTCGGCCAGGTGTCTTTCGTATGGCGGCCCTGGGTCGTACTGGTCACGCTGCTGCTGGCAGCGGCGACCTTCCTGGTGTTCTGCGTGTCCATCGGCGTCGGGGACTTCCCTATCGGCTTGTCCCGGGTGATCGCCACGATCTTCGGCGGGGGTGAGCGGGTCGATGAGTTCGTGATCATGGACCTGCGGATGCCGCGTGCCCTGGCCGGGCTCATCGTGGGGATCGCACTGGGGGTGTCCGGGGCGATCACGCAGTCCATCGCGCGCAATCCATTGGCCAGCCCGGACATTCTGGGGATCACCGGGGGTGCCAGCGCGGTCTCGGTGTTCCTGGTGACCGTGTCGGGCGGAACCTCCGCGGCGATCGTCAACTCCGTGGGCCTGTCCGGGGCGGCGCTCGCGGGCGGTCTCGGCACGGGGCTGCTGGTGTACTTCCTGGCGTGGCGGCGCGGGATCGACGGCTTCCGGCTCATCCTCATCGGCATATCGGTGAGCGCCGTGATGGAGGCGATCACCACCTGGCTGCTGGTCACGGCCGACATCAGGGACGTGGCCCGGGCCCAGGCATGGTTGGTCGGCTCGCTCGACAACCGGTCGTGGGACGAGGTCTGGGTGGCGTTCTGGGGCTCGCTCGCCCTCCTGGTCGTCGTCTCGGGTGTCGCGTTCCAGTTCAAGCCGATGCACTTCGGTGACGAGGTCGCCGCGGGCCTGGGCGTCCGGTACTCGACGGTGCGGGCCGTTCTGCTGCTGTGCGCGGTGCTGCTGGCCGCGGTGGCGGTGAGCGCGGCGGGCCCGGTCCCGTTCGTCGCGCTGGTGGCGCCGCAGGTGGCGATGCGTCTGGCGAGGTACCCGACGCCGCCGATGGTCGCCTCCGGCCTGGTGGGAGCGCTGCTGCTGATCGGCTCGGACCTGGTGGCCCGTACAGCTCTGCCGATCACTCTGCCGGTCGGCGTGGTCACCGCCGCGATCGGTGGACCCTTCCTCGTCTACCTGTTGGTACGGGCGAACCTCAGGTAGCTGGTACAAAAGGTTAGGCAAACCTAAGCGGAGGGGGCCTCGTGGTCGCTCAGTCCATCACCGAGATCGAGTCCGGGGTCAAGGGCGCCTCACGACTGGCAGCCAGGGGCGTCACGGTCGGGTACGGCGACCGGATCGTCATCGACGATCTCGACGTGGCGATACCGCCAGGGGTGATCACCACGGTCATCGGCCCCAACGGCTGCGGGAAGTCGACCCTGTTGCGGACCCTGTCGCGGCTGCTCAAGCCGACCAGGGGGACGGTCGTGCTGGACGGCGACGACATCGTCAAGCTCAAGACCAGGGACGTGGCGAAGAAGCTCGGCCTGCTGCCGCAGGCACCGGTCGCGCCGGAGGGGCTGACGGTGTCCGACCTGGTCGCCAGAGGCCGCCATCCGCACCAGAGCTGGTTGCGGCAGTGGTCGTCGGGCGACGCCGCAGTCGTGGAGCGCGCGCTGGCCATGACCGAGGTGTCCGACCTCGCCGACCGTCCCGTCGACTCGTTGTCCGGCGGACAACGTCAGCGCGTCTGGATCTCGATGACCCTGGCTCAGGGAACCGACCTGCTGCTCCTCGACGAGCCGACCACCTACCTGGACCTGGCGCACGCGATCGACGTGCTCGACCTGGTGGACGACCTGCACGAGTCGGGGTGCACCGTGGTCATGGTGCTGCACGACCTCAACCTGGCCACGCGCTACAGCGACAACCTCATCGTGATGAGGGAGGGGTCGATCCTGGCGCAGGGGCACCCGAGTGACGTGATCACCGCCGAGCTGCTGCACGAGGCGTTCGGACTGCGCGCCATGGTGATCGACGACCCGGTGGGGGACCGGCCGCTCATCGTGCCGATCGGCCGCACCCAGGTCCAACTCGACCAGATCCCGATAAAGTTGCCGAAGTAAGGCTAGGCTAACCTCACTTCCGCGGGTTAAGGTTTGCCTGCCCTTACACAGGGGTGTAGCGGATGGCGCGAAAGCAAGGGATCTCGGATGCTCCTCCATAGAACGACGCTTATGAAGCCCTGGCGGCGCGTGGCGGCGGTTTTTTCCGTCACGACCCTCGGCGTCGGCCTCCTCGCGGGATGCGGTTCCGACGACTCGGCGGACACGGACAAGTCGAGCGACAAGACCCCCGCTGCCGCCACCGGCGCATTCCCGGTCACCGTGGAGCACGCGTTCGGATCCACGAAGGTCGACGAAGCTCCCAAGCGGGTGGTCACCGTCGGCTACACGGACGACCAGAGTGTCCTGGCGTTCGGCATCAAGCCGGTCGGCATGGTCGACCAGTACCCGAACCCGGCGGGCCAGAGCCCCGACATCAACACCCAGTGGCCCTGGGTGAAGGACAAGTGGGGCGACACCAAGCCCGAGGTCATCATGAAGAACGGTGACGCCGGCCCCAACTACGAGAAGATCGCGGCCCTGCGGCCGGACCTGATCATCGCGGTCTACTCCGAGGTCGACAAGGCCGCCTACGACAAGCTCTCCCAGATCGCCCCGACGGTGGGCCGTACCAAGGCCGAGAAGGAGCCGTTCAGCGCTCCGTGGCAGGACAACACCCTCCAGATCGCCAAGGCGGTCGGCAAGGCCGACGAGGGCGAGAAGATGGTGGCGGACATCCAGGCCCAGCTGGACACCGCCAAGAAGGAGCACCCGGAGTTCGCGGACCAGAAGGCCGTCGCGCTCTCCTGGTACAAGGACGCGATCAACCCGTTCACCTCCACCGACGTGCGCGGACAGCTGCTGACGGGCCTCGGCTTCCAGTACCAGACCGAGATCGACAAGATCGCGGACGGCAGCTTCTCCACCGCGCTGTCCCCCGAGCGCACCGACCTCGTCGACGTCGACCGCGTCTTCGTCATCAACGACAAGGCCGACACGGAAGCCCTGAAGAAGTTCAAGCTGTTCACCAACCTGGACGCCGTGAAGGGCGGAAAGGTGGAGTACCTGCTGGACAGCGAGGGCCCGGCGATCGGCGCGGCCATCTCCCAGGGCACCCTGCTGTCCATGCCGTACGCGATCGACGAGCTCGTCAAGTCGGCGGCCGGCTAAAGATGTCGATCAACACTTCCTGTCCCCGGCCTGCCCAGGTCTCGGTGTGAGCACGACCGACACGCGCGTCGCCCCGGCGAACCTGCGTACGGCGACCGGACGCGAGGCCACCCGATGGGTCGCGGCGCACTGCCGCGAGGTGCCCTGGCTGACGGTCGCCACCGTGCTCACCACAGTGGCCGGGGCGGCGCTCCAGGTGCTCCCGGTGCTCCTGCTCGGCCGGGTGGTCGACGGGGTGGTGGAGGGCGAATCGCGCTCGATCCTGGTCACAGTCGGTGTGTTGATGGTGGCCGCCGCGCTGCTCGGCGCGGCGGCCACCGCCGTGTCGACCTACCTGATCGGGCGGCTGGGCGCGGATCTGCTCGCGCGGCTGCGTGAAGGCGCCGTCCGGGCGGTGCTCGGGATGCCGAGCGAACGGATCGAGCAGGTCGGCCGGGGAGACGTGTTGTCCCGGGTCGGCGACGACGTGGCCGTGCTGTCCAACGGCATCCGCACGGCCGTCCCCACGGTGTTCTCGGCGGGGGTGCTGGTCGCCATCGCCACGGCCGGCATGTTCGGCCTCGACTGGCGGCTCGGCCTGGCGGGCGCCGGCGCGCTGCCCGCGTACGCACTTGCCCTGCGCTGGTATCTCCCCCGGTCCGCCCCGCTCTACCGGAAACAGCGGGTGGCCCAGGCCGACCGCGCGCAGGCGTTGATCAGCGGTCTGAACGGGATCGACACGGTCCGGGCGTACCGCCTCGAGGGCGCCTTCCGCGAGAAGGTCACCAGCGAGTCGTGGCGGGTGCGCGATCTCGGCATCGAGGTGTTCCGGTTCTTCGGCCGGTTCGTCGGCAGGGAGAACCGCGCCGAGTTCATCGGGCTCGTCCTGATCATCGTTGTCGGATACGCCCTGTTGGAGGCCGATGCCGCCAGCCTGGGCGAGGTGTCGGCGGCCCCGCTGATGTTCCACCGGCTGTTCACCCCGCTGGGCCTCATCATGTTCACCTTCGACGAGGCGCAGAAGTCGGGCGCGAGCCTGACCCGGCTGGTCGGGGTGCTGGGGGAGGAGGCGGAGGACCGGCTGGTGGGCGACGAGGCTGTCGTGTCGGCGGACGCCGCGCCGTACTCGGTGACGGTGGAGGGGCTGACGTTCAGCTATCCCGACACCGAGGAGCCGGTCCTGCGGGATGTCCACCTGACGATCCCGGCCGGCGGTTCGCTCGCGCTGGTGGGGGCGACGGGTGCGGGCAAGACGACCCTGGCCGCGCTGATCGCGGGCATCGGGACCCCGCAGGCCGGGTCGGTGCGCGTCGGGTCGACCGACCTCGCCGGCGTGGACGAGGCCGGGGCGCGGGCCTTGGTGAGCATCCTGACGCAGGAGACGCACGTGTTCTCCGGCGCGCTCGCCGACGACCTGCGGCTGGCCGCGCCGGAAGCGACCGAGGCCGAGTTGATGGACGCGTTGCGCACGGTCGGCGCCGACGGGTGGGTGGACGCGCTGCCCGACGGGCTGAACACCATGGTCGGCGAGGGCGGCGAGCGCCTGGATGTCACCAAGGTCGCCCAGATCGCCCTGGCCCGGCTGGTGTTGAGCCGGTCGCCGGTGGTGGTGCTCGACGAGTCGACCGCGGAGGCGGGCAGTGAGGGCGCCGCCGCGCTGGAGCGGGCAGTGGTGGCCGCGTGCTCGGGCCGGACCACGTTGTTCGTGGCGCACCGGCTGACCCAGGCGATGGCGGCGGACCGGATCGCCGTGCTGGACGCGGGCCGCGTCGTGGAGCAGGGAACTCACGAGGAGTTGGTGGCTCTCGGCGGCCGGTACGCACGGTTGTGGCGGGCCTGGCGAGAGGGCAGTTAGGCAACCCTAATTTAGGTTAGGCTAACTTTAATACCTTTGAAGGGGCGTTGAGTCTTCGATGATGGAACCGAGCGCTCGTCTCGTACTGCTTTCTCCCGCGCGCCTGGCCGACGTACGCCGGCGGACCGGTGACTTCTCCGACAGGACCATCGCCGAAGCGTGCGCCATCGGGCTGGCGTACTGGGCGACGGGCCGCAGTCCCGACGGCATCGATCTCGCCCCCGGCACTCTGTTCGCCGACGTCCTCGCGTGGGTCGACAACGGCGGGGACGGGCCCGGCGGTTGGGAGGTCGGCGCGGATGGCGTGGCCGGCACGGACGGCTGGAGCATCGCTGTCCCGCACGGCGTGGTGCCGGCCGACGCGCAGCTCGCGCTGGACGACCTGGCCGACTTCCCGGACCGGCCCATCGGCACCATCAGCCCGTCCAGCGTGGCGGCGAGGCTCGAGGCCCTGGCCGAGTGGAACGACACCCAGGCCGACCGGGTCCGCCCGACCGTCGTGGAGATGTTCCGCGAGCAGGCCCGGACCAGGCCGGACGCCGTCGCCATCGTCGACGAGCACCGGTCGCTGACGTACCGTCAGGCCGCTGAGCTGTCAGGCCAGTTGGCCCACCATCTGATCGAACGCGGACTCACCGCCGAACAGGTCGTCGGCATCTCGCTGGGCCGCTCCGCCGACATGGTCATCGGGCTGCTCGGTGTGCTCCAGGCAGGCTGCGCGTTCGTGCCGCTCGATCCGCAGTGGCCCGCCGCGCGCCGAGCCGTCGTCATCGACGACGCCCGGGTCGTGGCGCAGCTCAACGACTCGGGCGAGCACGACCCGAGTGAACCGGAAGCCGTGGCCGTCGACCTCGGCGACTGGCGGTTCGGGTCCTACCCCGCCGAGGGCACCGGCGTCACCGTTCCCGGCCCCGCCCTGGCCTACGTGATGTTCACGTCCGGTTCGACCGGGCGGCCCAAGGGTGCGATGATCCGCCACGAAGCGATCAGCGAGCGCCTGCTGTGGCAGGTCGACGAGATCCTGCGCTTCGGCCACGACGACGCGTCGCTGTTCAAGGCGCCGTTGTCCTTCGACATCTCCATCAACGAGATCTTCCTGCCGCTGGTGTCCGGCGGCAGGCTGGTGGTCCTGCGGCCCGGCGGCGAACGCGACCCGCACCACCTGCTGAGCGTGATCGCCGAACACCGCGTCACCTTCACCTACTTGGTGTCGTCCATGCTGGACGTACTGCTGGAGATCGCGGGCGACTCCGGCCGCCTCGACAGCCTGCGGCACGTGTGGTGCGGCGGAGAGGTGCTGACCCCGGAGCTGTACGAGCGGTTCCGCACCCGGCTCGACATCCCCATGTACCACGGCTACGGCCCGGCCGAGACGACGATCGGTGTCTCGCACGTCATCTACCGGGGCGCGGCGGAACGCCTGTCGACGTCGATCGGCAAGGCCAACCCGAACACCCAGTTGTACGTGCTGGACGACGAGTTGCGCCCGGTCCCGGTCGGAGTCGGCGGCGAGCTGTACGTGGGCGGGTTCCTCCTGGGCCGCGGGTACGTCAACGCGCCCGGCCTGACGGCGTCCCGCTTCGTGGCGAACCCCTTCGCCGGGGACGGGTCCCGGCTGTACCGGACCGGTGACCTCGCGCGGTTCGCCCCGGACGGGTCGCTGGACTTCCTGGGCCGGGCCGACAACCAGATCAAGATCCGCGGTATGCGGCTGGAGATCGAGGACGTCGAGGTCGGTCTCGCCGAGCACCCCGCGGTACGGCACACCTGCGTCGTCGCGAAGAAGAACGCGGCCGGCGGCACCTACCTGGTGGGGTACGTGATCCCGGCCGCCGGGAGCGAAGACCTGCGGGCGGACGAGGTCAAGGCGTGGGCCACCGAGCACATGGTGGAGTACATGGTGCCCGCCCACCTCGTCGTGATGCAGGAGTTCCCGCTCACCGCGAACGGCAAGCTCGACCGGAACGCGCTGCCGGAGCCGGCGATCGGGACGGGCTCGCTCACACCGCCCGCCACCGAGAACGAGCGCGTGGTGTGCGCGGCGGTCGCCGCGCTGCTGCAACTGGACGAGGTCGGTGTCGACCAGGACTTCTTCCAGCTCGGCGGAGACAGCCTGCTGGCGATCTCGCTGCTGAGCGCGCTGCGCGAGGCGGGCCTCTACGTCACGGCACGGCAGATCTTCGTCAACAGCACCGTGGGGGCGCTGGCGGCGGTGGCAAGCCGTGAAGACGTCGCCACTGTGGACCACGGCGACGTCGCGACCGGTTCCGTCGTGGGATCGCCCATCGTGCGGTGGCTCGGCGAGACCACGGACGCGATCGACGGCTTCGTGCAGTCGGTGGTGCTGAACACCCCCGCGGACCTGACCTCCGACGCCCTCGACCAGATCCTCGCCGCCGTGGTCGGGCGGCACGACATGCTGCGCGCCAAGCTGGTGCGCGGCGACCGCTGGAGCTTCGACATCCAGGCGGACCAGGCAGTCGCGGGTCCGGAGGCGGAGCAGGCCGTGGCGGGGCAGGCCGTGGTGGGGTGGCAGGAGAGCGACCGGCCGCTCGACGAGTGCGTGGCGCTCGCCACCGAGGGATTGGACCCGGCGGGTGGCGTGATGCTGCGAGCCGTCTGGCGTCGCGAGGCGCGGCAGTTGCTCGTGGTCGTGCATCACGTGGTGATCGACGGCGTGTCCTGGCGGGTCCTGATGGAGGACCTGGCCACGGCGTGGCGGCAGTTCGCCTCGGGGGCGCCGATCGAGTTGCCCCCGGTGGGCACGTCGTTCCGGCGCTGGACGCAGTTGCTGGAGCGCGCGGCGCTCGACGCGGACAGCGCCTACTTCCGGCGTCCCCTGCCGGGAGCGGACGAACCGGTGGGCAGGCGCGCGCTGTCCGAAGCCGACACCGTCGCGCGAGAGCGGGTGCGGACCGTCGCGGTCGGACCCGAGGTCACCGCCGCACTGCTGGGCGAGATTCCCGCGAAGTTCCACGCGGGCGTCAACGACGTGCTGCTGACCGCGCTCGCCGTCACTCTCGCCCGCTGGCGCCGCGACCTCGGGCAGGACCAGACCTTCGCGCACATCGAACTCGAAGGCCATGGCCGCGAGGGGCAGTTCGTGGGCGGCACGGCCGGCTTCGAGCCGGAGCTGTCGCGGACCGTGGGCTGGTTCACCACCCTGTTCCCGGTGACCGTGGACCCCGGCGCGGCGGCCGATCCCACCGCCCCCGAGTACCTGGCCGCCGCACTCAAGGCGGTCAAGGAAGACCTCGCCCGGGTGCCGGACAACGGCGTTTCCTACGGTGCCCTGCGGTACCTGACCGACACCGAGTTCGACGCGCCCGCACCGCAGGTGTTGTTCAACTACCTGGGCCGCTTCGATGCGGGCGCCTCCGGGGACTGGCAACTCGCGGGCGCCACAGGGCAGTTGGGCGAGAAGCGTGACCCGAGGATGCGTCTGCCGCGCGCCCTGGAGTTCAACGCGATCGCCGAACCCGCCTCGACCGGCGGCGAGTACGAGCTGGTCACCACCATCTCCTGGCCCGACGGCATGTTCACCGACGAGGACATCGCGACGCTCGGCGAGTACTTCCGGGTGGCACTGGCCGGGCTCGCCGCGCTGGACCAGGGCGGCCACTCTCCCAGCGACTTCGGCCTGGTGCCGCTCACGCAGGCCGACGTCGACGCCCTGGACGGACCGGCGCTGCGGGACATCCTGCCGCTGACCCCGTTGCAGGAAGGCCTGTACTTCCACTCGGTCTTCGACGACGACTCGGCGGGCAGCTACGTCGAGCAGCAACTGCTCACGCTGGAGGGCGAGGTGGACGCCGACCGGCTCGCGGCGGCGGCCACCCGCCTGCTCACCCTGTACCCGAACCTGGCCGCGCGGTTCACGGCCCTCGCCGACGGCCGTGTGGTCTCCGTCCTGGAGAGCGGCGTGGAGGCGCCCTTCACCACACTGGACCGTCCCGGCATCACCGACGACGAGATACGCGACCTCGCCGAGCGCGACCGCCGCGCCGGGTTCGACCTGGCCACCGGCCCGCTGATGCGCTACACGCTCATCCGCGCGGGCTCCGGCCGGAACGTCCGGAAGGTTCTGGTGCAGACCGTGCACCACATCATCGCCGACGGCTGGTCGGTGCCGCCGATGCTCCGTGCGCTGCTGGCCGAGTACCACGCGCCGGGGACCGTGTACGCACTCGGCGGCTTCCCCGACTACGTGCGCTGGCTCGCCGAGCGTGACGACGACGAGAGTGACCGGGTGTGGCGCGAGCAACTCGCCGAGCTGCCCGGCCCGTCGCTGGTCGCCGAGGGGCACACCCCGTCCGACCGGTTCACCGACACCGCCGTGGAGCCGGAGGACGACATCGACGCGGCCGTCCGGTCGGCCGGTGTGCCGCTGAGCGTGGCCGTGCACAGCGCCTGGGCGGTGACGCTGGGCGGCCTCCTGCACGGCGGCAGTGGCGGGGACGTGGTGTTCGGTTCCACGGTGTCCGGGCGCGACGCGGATGTGCCCGGCATCGAGAACATGGTGGGTCTGTTCATCAACACGATTCCCGTACGCGCCCGTTGGGCCGGTACGACCACGGCGCGCGACCTGCTCGCCTCGGTGCGGGAACATCAGAGCGCGGTGCAGCCGCACCAGCATGTCTCGCTGGCGAGGATCGGTCGCCAGGCGGGCGCGGGCTCCCTGTTCGACACCCTGGTGGTGTTCGACGTAGCGACCGATGTGGAGGGTCTGCGGGGGCCTGATGACACGCTGGTCATCACCGACATCGTGAACGAGGGTGCGCCGCACTACCCGTTGACGCTGGTGGTGGAGCGCGCGCTCGACGGTCGTCCGCGCTTCAACCTGATCTACGACGGCGAGCTGCTGCGGGAGGCGAGCGCCCAGGAGATCCTGCGTACGTTCAGCTCGACCCTCACCGGTCTGTTGACCCGGCCGGACGCCCTCGTCGGCGACCTGGCGTCCGAAGGCACCGGCGGTGCCCGGCGTCCCGCGCTTCGTGGCAGTCTGGGGGGTCGCCCCCCAGGAATACGCAGTACCCCGACGACCTTGGGCGGACTGTTCGACGCCGCCGCGAACCGCGACCCGGCCGCCACCGCCGTCACCCAGTGCGCTCTCGACGGCGACACCAGGTCACTGACCTACGGCGAACTGGCGGACGCGAAGAACGAGTTGGCCTCGGCGCTGCGCGCGGCCGGTGTCGGGCCGGGCAAACGGGTCGCCGTCGCCGTTCCGCGTTCCCTTGAGCAGGTGGTCGCCCTGGTCGCGATCGTCGGCGCGGGCGGCGCGTACGTACCGCTGGACATGGCGTACCCGGACGAACGGCTGGAGTACATCCTCGCCGACGCCGTTCCGCAGGTCGTCCTCGTGGACCGTGAGCAACGGGACCGTTTCACGGAACTGCTGGCCCGGGCGGGCGTGTCGGCCCGCGTGCTCGTGCAGGGGGACGAGCTGCCGTCCGCCGCCAACGCCCCCGTCCCCGACGTGAGTTGGCACGATCCCGCATACGTGATCTACACGTCCGGATCGACCGGCCGGCCCAAGGGTGTCGTCGTCCCGCACTCCAGTGTGGTGGCGCTGCTCGCGAACACGCAGCCCGACATGGACTTCGGCCCGCGGGACGTGTGGGTCCAGTTCCACTCCTTCTCCTTCGACTTCGCGGTCTGGGAGCTGTGGGGCGCGCTGGCGCACGGCGGTGAGCTGCTGGTTCCGGAGTACGGGCTGACCCGCTCCCCGGTCGACTTCCACCGGCTGGTCCGCGAACGCGGAGTGACCGTGCTCAACCAGACCCCGTCGGCGTTCTACCAGTTCATCGAGGCCGACCGGCATGCCGGCGAGCCGGCCACCGCACTGCGCCGGATCATCTTCGGCGGTGAGGCGCTGGATCTCGGGCGGCTGCGGGGCTGGGTCGAGCGGTACGGCACCGGTTCGCCCGAGCTGGTCAACATGTACGGCATCACCGAGACCACCGTCCATGTCACCCACCGGGTGCTGACCGAAGAGGACTTCGGCCTCGGCGATGACGTCAGCCCGATCGGCGGCCCGATCCCCGGGCTGGTCACCTACCTGCTCGACGACCGGCTCCGGCCGGTGCCACCGGGCCGGGTGGGCGCCATCTACGTCGCCGGCGACCAGGTGTCGCTCGGCTACCTGGGCAGGCCGGGGCTCACCGCGGGCCGGTTCGTGGCGAACCCGTTCGCGGGCGACGGCTCCCGCATGTACCACACGGGCGACCTCGCCCGCCGTACGCTCGACGGCGAGCTGGAGTTCGCTGGGCGTGCCGACGACCAGGTCCAACTCAAGGGTTTCCGGATCGAGTTGGGCGAGGTGGAGTCCGCGATCAGGGAACTCGACGGCGTGGTCGACGTGGCCGTCACCGTGGCGGACAGCGGCGACCACCTGGTCGCGCACGTGGTGGGGAGGGTGCCCGGTGATTTCACGGAGCTGCTCTCCGCGAAGTTGCCCGTGCACATGGTGCCCGGGCGGGTGTTGCCGGTCGACGCTCTGCCGCTGACGGTCAACGGCAAGCTGGACCGGAAGGCACTTGCCGAGCGGGCGGCTACGCCCGACAGGGGCGCGGGGAACGGCGCGACCAGCCACGACGCACTCGCAGACGAAGATGCCCCTACGGTCGCACTTCCTGCGCTGGTCGACATCTTCACCCAAACCCTGCCGGGCGCAGCCGTGGACGCCGACACCGACTTCTTCATGGCCGGAGGCGACAGTATCGTCGCCATCACCGTGATCAACCGGGCCAGGGCGCTCGGCCTCCAGATCGCACCACGGGACGTGTTCCTGTTCAGGACCCCGCGCGCGCTCGCAGAGCATCTGGCGACGAGCACCCCGCAGGCCGCGCCCTCGGCGCCCGCCCGCCGCGAGGACGGCCCGCTGACGCCGACGCCGATCATCCTGCGCCAGCGGGAACTGGGCGGCTCCCTCGCCCGGTTCGCCCAGGCCAGGACGCTGGTGGCCCCCGACGGCACCGGGTTCGCCGACGTCGAGCGCGCCGCGAACGCCGTCGTGGCCGCGCACCCGGCACTCCGGCTGCGGCTGCGCGTCGAGCACGGGGTGTGGGCACTGCGTACCGAACCCGCCCGAGAGGTCACCGTCGTACGGACGGACGCGACCGGCGCCACCAGCGCGACCGACGCGACGACCGCGGCGAACGAAGCCGCCGGACGGCTCGATCCCGAGTCAGGGGACGTCATCGCGTTCTCATGGCTGGAGGCGAGCCGGACCCTGGTGGTCACCGTGCACCACCTCGCCGTCGACTCGGTGTCCTGGCTGGTCCTGCTGGACGACCTGGTCACCGCCATGCGCGAAGAGGCCCTGGCACCGCCCACCACGTCCTACGCCGAATACGCCGAAGCACTCACGCTCCAGTCCGCCGAGCTGATCGACGACCTCGGCCACTGGGTCACCACGCTCCAGGCGCCCGCGCTGCTGCCCGCGGTCGAAGGGCGGCCCGCGGTCGACGGGTCGCACGAGACGACCGTCGTACTCGCCCCCGAAGCGAGCGACCGCGTCACGCGTACCGCGCCCACCGCACTCGGCGTCGGTCTCACCGAATTGCTGTGCGGCGCGCTGCGCACCGCGCTGACCCACATCCAGCCGTCGCCCACCGATCTCGCGATCGAGTTGGAGCGGCACGGCCGGGTCCCGGCCCTCGAACACCACGACTACACCCGCACGGTCGGCTGGTTCACCTCCATCGCGCCCGTGCGGCTCACGGCGCACACCGACCCCGTCGCGGCGGCCCGCGAGGTCATTGAACGCCAGCCCGACGAGCGCGGCCATGTCGCCTACGGCCGGCTCAGGTACCTCAACCCGCAGACGGCCCCGCTGCTGACCGCCCGCCCGCAGGTGCTGTTCAACTACCTCGGCCGGGGCAGCGAGTCCCAGGCGCTGCACGTCACCGGCGGCGATCAGGGCAGCCCGTACGCCGTCGAGGTCAACGCGTGGATCGACGCGGCCACCGGAAGCCTGCACGCGGCCTTCACCCTGGCCGAGGGCATCCCCGACGAGATCACCGAGCACTGGCTGAGCGCGCTGGAGAGCATCGCGGACGCCTCCGCGACGGCCGAGCGCACGGCACCGGTCACCCCGCTCCAGCGGGGCCTGTTCTTCCAGGCCCAGATGGCGGGCACGGCCGGACACTATGTCGCGCAGAGCTGGTTCACCTTCGACCGGCGGCTGGACACCGACGCGCTGGCCGAGGCGATGGCGTACGTGATCGCGCGGCACCCGGTGGTGGGCGCCGGCTTCACCACCGACGACGACGGAAACCCGGTCCAGGTCCTCAGTGCGGGTCGGCAAGTCACTGTCCGTACAGTCGAGTTGGCGACGGAGGCGGAGGTCGACGACCTGCGCGCCCGGGACCGCGACACAGGCTTCGACCCGGGTGATCCGCCGCTCATCCGGCTGACCGTGGTGCGTCTGCCGGACGACCGCGACGGCCTGCTGCTGAGCTATCACCTGCTGCTGTGGGACGGCTGGTCCCGCGAGATCGTGCTGCGGGACCTGTTCGACGCCTATCAGGCCGTCATCGCGGGCGAGCCACCGCACGCGGCCCCGGCCACGCCAAGCTTCGAGGACTACGCCCGGGCGCTCGACGCCAAGGACTCCGCCGTATCGGAACGCTTCTGGGCGGAGCACCTGGCAGGCCTCCCCGGCCCGACGCTGCTCGCCGGACCGGCGCCGGCCCTTTCGGACGATCTGCCGAGCGCGCTCGTGCACACCATGTCCGCCGAACAGTCGGACCTGCTGCGGGAAGCGGCCAAGGTGCACGGCGTCACGCTGAACTCGGTGCTGACAGGCGCGTTCGGCCTCCTGCTCGGCGCACACACGGGCCGCGGTGACGCCGTGTTCGGCGTGACGGTCTCCGGCCGGGAGGGTGAGGGCCTGGGCGACGTCGTCGGCGTGCTCCTCAACACCGTGCCCATGTGGACGCGGGCACGGCCGGAGGACACGGTCCGCGAGTACCTGTCGTCCGTTCAGGCGGCCAGGGTCGAGGCGATGGAGCACGAGCACCTCGGCCTCGGCGAGATCCAGCGGGCCAGCGGGCACGACGCCCTCTTCGACAACCTGTTCGTGCTCCAGAACTTCCTGGACATGGACGCGTTCGCTGAGATGAACGCCCGGCACGGCATCACATCGGTCAAGGCGGACGACTCCACGCACTACCCGTTCACCTGGGTCGTCACGCCCGGCGAACGGCTCACGGTCAAGCTGGAGCACCGCGACGACGACACCGAGAACGCCCGTCGTCTCCTCGACGACTACCTGCGCGTGCTCGAAGACCTCGCCCGGTCGACCGGGCCGGTCGGTGCCCTGCGGGGCCTGGCGCCGGAGCCCGTGCCCGCCGAACGCACGGACGTCGGCACGGACACCGTGGTCGACCGGTTCGACCAGGCGGCGGACCGTGCCCCGGAGCGGGTGGCGCTCGTCGCCGACGGCTCGGCCATGACCTTCGCCCAACTCCGCGACCGCAGCCGCGCGGTGGCGGGTGTGCTCGCCGGGCGCGGCATCGGCCCGGAGACGACCGTGGGTCTCGCGATCCCGCGCTCCCTCGACTCGATCGTGGCGCTGTTCGCCGTGCTGCGCGTCGGTGCCGCGTACGTGCCGCTGGAGCTGGACCACCCGGACGAGCGGATCGCCGCGATCGTCGCGGACGCCCGCCCGGAGGTCATCCTCACCGTGAACGCCGTGTCGCCCCGGCTGACCGGCGGCCTGACCGACCTGATCGAGCTGGACCGTCCGCTGCCGGACGCCGAGCCGTTCGTGACGTTCGCGCCGGACGACCCGAACCGCCTGCGGCACCCCGCCTACACGATCTACACCTCCGGGTCGACCGGGAAGCCCAAGGGCGTGGTGACCGAGTACGCCGGGCTCACCAACATGCTGATCAACCATCAGCGCCGCATCTTCGAGCCGGTGTTGGCGGAGCACGAGCACCGGGTCTTCCGGATCGCGCACACCGTGTCGTTCGCCTTCGACATGTCGTGGGAGGAGCTGCTGTGGCTCGCCGACGGTCACGAGGTGCACATCTGCGACGAGGAACTGCGGCGTGACGCGCCCCGGTTGGTCGAGTACTGCCTCGAGCACGGTATCGACGTCATCAACGTGACCCCGACCTACGCGCAACAACTGGTCGCCGAGGGGCTGTTGGACAACCCGGCACGACGCCCCGCACTGGTGCTCCTTGGCGGGGAGGCCGTCACCCCGACGCTGTGGCAGCGGCTCGCCGAGACCGAGGGCACGGTCGGCTACAACCTGTACGGACCCACCGAGTACACCATCAACACCCTCGGCGTCGGCACCTTCGAATGCCAGGACCCGGTGGTGGGCGTGGCCATCGACAACACCGAGGTGTACGTACTGGACCCGTGGCTGCGACCGCTTCCGGACGGAGTTCCCGGTGAGTTGTACGTGTCGGGCATCGGCATCGCGCGCGGCTATCTCGGGCAGCCCGCCCAGACCGCGCACCGCTTCGTCGCGTGCCCGTTCGGCGAACCCGGCGAGCGCATGTACCGCACCGGGGACCTGGTGGACCGGCGGCCCGACGGGAACCTGACGTACCTGGGCCGCACCGACCAGCAGGTCAAGATCCGGGGGCACCGGGTCGAACTCGGCGAGGTCGAGGCCGTGTTCGCGGCGCACTCGGCGGTGCGGTTCGTCGCCGCGGTCGCCCAGCCCGACCCGCAGGTCGACGGAGCGTACCGGCTGGCCGCGTACCTCGTGCTCGACGGTTCCGACCTGGCGGCGGTCGCCGCCGAAGTGGGAGCCGGGCTGCCGGACTTCCTGCGCCCGACGCACTACGCCCAGGTCGACAGCATCCCGCTGACGGTGAACGGGAAGGCTGACACGAAGGCGTTGCCGGAGCCCAAGCCGCTGGGCGCGTTGACCACGGCGGTCGAGCGCGGCCCGGACACCGAGACCGAGACCACGGTGTGCGAGTTCTTCGCCGAGGCACTGGACCTGGACGACGACGAGGTGAGCGCGGTGAGCGACTTCGTGTCCCTCGGAGGGCACTCCATGCTGGCGGTGCGGCTGATCGGGCTGCTCCGCCGGGAGTACGGTCCTGTGATCACCATCCGTGATCTGTTCACCCTGCGAACCCCGGAAGCGATTGCCCGCCACCTCGATGACCACCTTGATGACCACGTCGATGACAACTCCTGACCTGCAGCGGCCCCGTCCGGGGTCCGACATCCTCCGGACCGCACTGCGTCGCAACGTCGGCGCCATGGTCTGGGGCACTGTCCTCATGGGCCTGTACCAGGCGGGTGAGACGGCCTTCCCCATCGCACTCGGCCTGATCGTCGAACACACGATGAAGGGGGACCGGAACCTCGGATCGCTCGGCCTGGCGATCGCCGCGTTGGCCGTGATCATCACGACCGTGTCGCTGTCGTGGCGGTTCGGGATGCGCGTCCTGCAGAAGGCCAACACGACCGAGGCGCACCGCTGGCGGGTGCGGGTCGCGGGTCGCGGACTCCAGCCGGTGGCCAGGGACGTCGACCTCAAGTCCGGCGAGGTGCTGACCATCGCCACCGAGGACGCCGACCAGACCGCCGACATCATCGAGGTGGTGCCGCTGCTGATCAGCTCCCTGGTCGCCGTGGTGATCGCGGCGGTCGCGCTGGGCCTGGCCGACATCCGGCTCGGCCTGCTGGTGATGGTGGGAACCGTCGCGATCCTGTCGATCCTGAGCGTGATGTCCAAGCGGATCGGCTCCAGTACCCGGGAACAGCAGGCCCGGGTGGCGCGGGCGGGCGCGAAGGTCGCCGACCTCATCATCGGCCTGCGCCCGCTGCACGGCTTCGGCGGCAACCACGCGGCGTTCCGGTCCTACCGGAAGGTCAGCACGGAGGCGAAGCACCAGGCGATCACCGTCGCCAGGGTGAACGGCGTGTACGCGGGCACCGCGCTCGCCCTCAACGCGGTCCTCGCCGCCGCCGTGACCCTGACGGCGGGCTGGCTGGCGTTCGGCGGCCAGATCACCATCGGGGAACTCGTCATGGCCGTGGGTCTCGCGCAGTTCATCATGGAACCGCTCAAACTGTTCTCGGAGATGCCCAAGTACGTGATGATCGCGCGCGCGTCGGCCGAGCGGATGGCGCTGGTGCTGACCGCGCCGCCGGTGACGACCCCGGGGCCGGAGCGCCCGGCCGCGGGCGGAGACCTCGAGATCGACTGCGTCCGATACGGAACCCTGCGCAAGCTGAAGTTCCAGGTGCCCGCCGGCGAGTTCGTGGCGATCGCCGTCTACCAGCCGCGGGCGGCGGCCGACCTCGCGTCGATCCTGGCGGTGAACGTCCCGCCCGACGCGTACGAGGGAGTGGTACGGGTCAGCGGGCAGGAACTCGCGGACCTGTCGATCGAGGCGGTCCGCGAGCACATACTGGTGAACCCGTACGACGGGGAGATCTTCGCGGGCACCCTCCGCACGAACATCGACCCGTCGGGCACCAGCCGGATGATCCCCGAGGCCGTCGAGGCGTCCATGCTGACCGACGTCGTCGCCCTCCACCGCGAAGGGCTCGACTACGCCGTCCGCGACCGCGGCGCGAACCTTTCCGGGGGGCAGCGCCAACGGCTGTCCCTGGCCCGTGCCCTCGCCGCCGACACCGACGTCCTTGTCCTGCACAACCCGACAACAGCCGTCGACGCGGTCACCGAACAGCTCATCGCGCGCAACGTCGCCGAACTGCGGCGCGGCCGCACCACCATCGTGATCACCAGCAGCCCGGCCCTCCTGGACGCCGCCGACCGTGTCCTCGTCCTGGACGAGGGCGTGATCACAGCCGAGGACACCCACCGAAACCTCCTCGCCACGGACGAGGACTACTGCTTGGCGGTGGCGCGGTAACGCGCCCCGTCAGGGGCGCGGGGCGCGGGGAACTGCGCAATCTTTGAGGGGCGCGGGGAACTGCGCAATCTTTGAGGGGCGCGGGGAACTGCGCAATCTTTGAGGGGCGCGGGGAACTGCGCGACCAGCCCCCACCGGACCCGCAGACAATCACCGTGCTCCCAGCGGAGCGCTCACGCGAGGGTCCAGGCCACATCCCTGAGCAGGGCCTGCCGCCACCCCGCCCGGTCGTGGCCGGACGCCGACCGCGAGACGCGCACGGCCGCACCGGCCTCCTCGGCCAGGGCCTCCACCGGCTCACAGTGGGGCAACATCCGCGTCTCGTGTTCCCCCACGTCGAACGCGACCCGTAGCCCGGACAGTTCGGGCCTACGGGCCCGCAGGCGCGCCGCGATGGAGCCCCCGACCGGCCCGCCCAACGGGTCGGCCAGACCCATCGCGTCGGGCGTCCACCAGAACGACCCCGACTGGCAGGCGACACGGGACACCAGCTCCGGGAACTCCAGCGCCGCGTACACCGCGCTCAGCCCGCCGAGGCTCTGCCCGGCGACCACCAGCCGGTCCAGGTCAGCGGGTACGCCGCTCTCCGCCACCAGCGGTAGCAGTTCGTCCCGGACCGCCTCCCACAGCTCGGGCCTGCACCCGAACTCGGCCGCCCTGTCCTTGGTCGGAAGGAAGACGAGGGTGACCGGGGGCATCTCGCCACTGGCGACGGCCGAATCGAACGCGGTCATGGCCGGGTGCAGGTACAGCCAGTCGTCCCCGTCGAGCAGCAGGACCACCGGCCCGCCGCCGCCCGCCGGGTGGACGCGCACGGTGCGCCGCCCGCCGAGCCGTTCGCCGGCCCAGCGGATCCGGGTGCGGGGGAGGGGCAGTACGACGTCGGTGCCGGCGCCGATGACGGGCCAGTGCGGCTGGGCCGGGGCGTCCGGGGTCGCGGCGATGGACCGGTCACCGCCCGCACCGACCGGATTGAACGGGTCGGCGTACGCCGCGTCGCCCGCGAGGAACTGGTAGGTCACCCGCAGCCGCGCGGGCATGCGCACCTCGGCGTACCAGCAGTCCGTGTCGCCCCATCGGCGCAGGGGTACCGGCTCTGACCAGCTCTCGAAGCCGATGCTGGCCGGAGACCCGCGCCACAGGAACAAGGTCACCCAACCGCCGTCGTCGGCGGGTACCGACGCGGGTGTCCCGGCCGTTGCCCAGAACTCGTCGGTGCCGGGTTTGCCGGGCAGCCCGAACTCGACGAAGGCGTTCTCCATATCGGCCATATCGGCTGTGAGGCCGGAGACAGGTTCGGTCATGGCCGGCTGGGTCTCCTTGTGAGAGGGAAGGGGAGAGGCTAAGGTCAGCTCAGCCTAATTAGGCGAGCCTAACCTAATCATGGCGTTCCCTTCCATCCCTGAGGAGGCACCGAACATGAGCACCAACCCCTTCGACGACACCGAAGGCCGTTTCCTGGTCCTGGTGAACGACGAGGGCCAGCACTCGCTCTGGCCGTCCTTCGCCGAGGTGCCCGGGGGGTGGGCGATCGTCTTCGACGAGAACACCCGAGAGGCATGCCTGGACTACATCGAGGCCCACTGGACCGACCTGCGGCCCCGATCCCTCGCCACGTCCATGGACGTCTGACCGTCCCCGGCGAGCCGCCCCGCCAAGGACCTCGGCCCGTGCCCGCGGGCCCGGCCGATTCGCCCGCCACCGTGTCGGCCGACACCTCGGAGGGGCGCCACTGATGCTCTGCGCCAGACTGACGAACGCGCGCCCATCCAGTTCATGGCCGAGCGCGCCTCCGAGTCCGGCCAGGTGATCGGCCCGGACGAGGGCATCACCGTCGACCAGGCCCTGCATGCCTACACCGTCGCCGGCGCCTTCGCCTGCCACTGGGAGGACATCCTGGGAAGCCTCACCCCGGGCAGGCGCGCCGACCTGGTCGTGCTCGGCGGCGACCCCCGTAGCGTCGATACATCGCGCATCGGAGACATCGCGGTGGTGGCGACATATGTCGACGGCCGCGAGACCGGGAAGGCGGTGTCGTGAGCAGCAAGACGGCGGCTGTCCGGAGCGTGGACCGGGCGCGTGAGCGAGTACGCCGAGCTCGCGGTGGCACGCGCGGCACGGGGACCCCGCGCTGGACTCCCGAATAAGGCAAGGCTAGCCTTACCTCGCTTGTCTCGTCGGAGTGAAGCGGCTACGAGCCGTTCTTTCGACCGTGGAACCGAGGAAGGAAAGCCTTGATCACGGCTACGCCGCGCCCTGCCCCGCTCCCGCATGCGCTCCTCTCGCCGACGTCCGCCGTCCGCACCGCCCGTCAGGCGGACGCTGCCGCACTCGCCGCGCTGTCCCGGCCCTTCGTGCGCTCGGGGGCGCTGCGGGAGCGGCCTGTCTCGCTCTATGCCACCCACACGGCCGACTTCCTCGTGACGGAGGCCCCCGACGGCACCCTCGAGGGCTGCGTGGGGTTGCGCTCGCACCCGGCCGACCCGAGGGAGGGCCGCGGACCCGCGGGAGTTGTGTACAACTTCTGCGTGGCCGGGCACAGGCAGGGCGGCGGAGTGGGAGCCGGGCTCCTGCGCGCCGTACTGGCCAGGGCGCGCGCCCAGTCGCTCGGTGCCCTGTTCACGGCGACGACCGG
Source organism: Streptomyces sp. 2A115 (assembly GCF_052245575.1). Taxonomy (NCBI): domain Bacteria; kingdom Bacillati; phylum Actinomycetota; class Actinomycetes; order Kitasatosporales; family Streptomycetaceae; genus Streptomyces; species Streptomyces sp. 2A115. Next base: position 36,600 of record NZ_JBQQCG010000046.1, read on the forward strand.
CGGTGGCGGCCTGTTCCTCCGGTACGGCTTCGCGCCCACGACCGCGCGCCTGGCGCCGCCGTCCTGGGCGGAGTCCCTGGACCCACGACGCGGCGCGCGGATCCTCGCGAGAAACCTGTGACCTTCGGCTTGCGGAGCTGGGGATCGGCGGCACCGACCCGGCGGGGTATCGGGTGCCGCCGCCGGTCTCAATGGCCGCAGGCGCCCGAGTGGTCGCAGTACGGCTGCAGTTGGCTTTGCCCACAGCCGCACAGGATGGCCCTGGTGTCGGTGCGCGGTCCCTCCGCCGTGACCAGCGACAGTTCGCCGCGCACGATCAGCTGCCCGGCAGGGGTCCGGGTGATCCGGGTGGGCCGGTCCGCGATCTCCGTCGCGCCGCCAGACGGTTCGTGCCGCAGCTCGTACTGCAGCGCGCCCGAGGGGCAGCGGCGTACCACTTCGGCGAGGCGGTCGGCCGAGGCGGCGTCCGGCTGGATCCATGGACGCCTGTCCGCGTCGAAGACCTCGGGCAGGCCGTTGAGGCACTCGGCGGCGTGCAGGCAGCGCCTCGCCTCGAAGGTCACGGTGATCCCCGGCGCCGTATACGCCTTCTTCTGTGGTTTGCCGCTCATGCCGGCCTTCTCCCTCACTGCTGCGTCTCGGCCAGGCGGCCGGGTCAGTCGCTGACCTTGCTCCGGGCCTGGTACAGCAGGTCGGCGTACTCGGGGTGACGGGCGATCCAGCCGGCGTAGAAGGGGCAGGTGGCCAGCACGCGCAGCCCCGCGGCACGTGCCTCGTCGAGGGAGGTCCGCGCCAACGCCGAACCGATTCCCCGGCCCTCGTACTCGGGCGCCACCTCGGTGTGGACGAACGCGATCAGTTCCGCCGTTCGGATGTACTGCGCATAGCCCGCGACCGCGGACTCCCCGTCCACCCGTGCCTCGTAGCGGCGTGCCTCGGGTGCGTCGATGACCTTGACCGTCATATTTCCTCCTTGAAACCCGGCCCGTTCCGACGGGGAGCCGCCGTACACGAGGAGCCTTGCTGGCACATTGATGAAAATAGCATAGGTTGATGTGTCAACTCTCGGGTGCGCGCCACCTCCATCGCCCCTTGTTCCCGGCGCTCCCGCGACGCCATTTACGCCGGCCGGAGCGCGGCCAGTTGCTGCGCGAACGGGACGACGGTTCCCGCGGAGCCGGTGGTGGTCGTCGGGCGTGCGCTCATCAGGTCGGCCAGTTCCCCGGCGGCGCGGCTGATCCGGGAGGCGAGTCCGTCGGTGTGGTCGTCCCCGGATGAGCCCCAGTCCTCGGAGGCGGCGTAGACGGCGGTGGGTACGACGATTGCGCGCAGGTAGGTGAACAGTGGGCGCAGGGCGTGCTCGAGGGCGAGTGAGTGGCGGGCGCTGCCGCCGGTGGCGGCGATGAGGACGGGTGTCGCGATGAGGGCCTCGTTGTCGATGACGTCGAAGAACGACTTGAACAGTCCGCTGTAGGAGGCGCTGAAGACGGGTGTCACCGCGATGACGGCGTCCGCTTCCGTGACCGCTTCCAGCATCTCGCTCAGGGCGGGACTCGGGAATCCGGTCACCATGTTGTGGGCGATGTCGGCGGCGACGTCGCGCAGTTCGACCACGCGGATGTCCACCGGGCGTCCGGAGTCCGCCAGGCTTTGCCGGGTGGCCTCGGTGAGCCGGTCGGCCAGCAGCCGGCTGGACGAGGGCAGGCTCAGCCCCGCCGAGACGACCACGAGTTTCAGGGCGTTCATGATTCCCTTCCGTTCCCTTCCTTGAAGTCCGGGGGTCTGCGCGTCCTCAGGCCTTGACGTCCTCGGTGTCGCGAGTGGCGAGCCGTGCGGCATGGGTGGGGCCGTCGGGCACGTTCGCCGGCCGGTTCTTGGCGAACTCCTCGCGCAGGACGGGCACGACCTCCTCTCCGAGCATCTCGATCTGCTCCAGCACCGACTTGAGCGGGACCCCGCCGCCGTCCACCACGAAGAGCTGGCGCTGGTAGTCGCCGAAGTGCTCACGGAAGGTGAGCGTCTTCTCTATGACCTGCTCAGGGGTGCCGACGGTCAGCGGCGTCTGCTCCATGTAGTCCTCCATGGAAATCCCGCCACCCATCACCGGTGAGTGGTCGAAGAACGGGCGGAACTCGCGGATGGCGTCCTGGGAGTTGCGGCGCATGTAGACGTGCCCGCCGAGGCCGACGACGGCCTGCTCGGGGCTGCCGTGGCCGTAGTACGCGTACCGCTCCCGGTACAGGTTGATCAGCCGCTGGAAGTGCTCCTTGGGCCAGAAGATGTTGTTGGCGAAGAAGCCGTCGCCGTAGTACGCGGCCTGCTCCGCGATCTCCGGGGAACGGATGGAGCCGTGCCAGACGAACGGCGGTACTCCGTCCAGCGGACGCGGCGTGGAGGTGAAGCCCTGCAGCGGCGTGCGGAACCGGCCCTCCCAGTCGACCACGTCCTGGCGCCACAGCTTGTGCAGCAGCGCGTAGTTCTCGATGGCGAGGTTGATGCCCTCGCGGATGTCCTTGCCGAACCACGGATAGACCGGTCCGGTGTTGCCGCGCCCCATCACCAGGTCGACGCGGCCATCGGCCAGGTGCTGGAGCATCGCGTAGTCCTCGGCGATCTTCACCGGGTCGTTGGTGGTGATCAGCGTGGTGGCCGTGGAGAGGATCAGCTTCTCGGTGCGGGCGGCGATCCAGCCCAGCATGGTGGTGGGGGAGGAGGGCACGAACGGCCGGTTGTGGTGCTCGCCGGTCGCGAAGACGTCCAGGCCGACTTCCTCGGTCTTCTGCGCGATGGTGACCATCGCCTTGATCCGCTCGTGCTCGGTCGGCGTCCGGCCCGTGGTCGGGTCGGTGGTGACATCGCCGACGGTGAAGATCCCGAACTGCATCGTGCTCATCCTCTTCCATTCTGTTGACGAATCAACTGCCCAGGGAACGTCGGGGCCGGCGCAACTATTCCGGGGTGGGGTGACCGTGTCCCGAGCGTGATTGACGCGTCAACCTTTGCGTCCTAAGCTCCCGGTTGATCAGTCAATCAATGGTGCGTGTTCCCGTCCGGGCCATGCACCGAGCCGGAAGGAAATCCATCCGATGTACATCGCCGCCGCCGTTCTCAGCGTGCTCCTGGCTCTGGTGGCACTCGCTGCCGGGGCACCCAAGGTCCTGCTCAAGGGGGATGTTTCCGCCGGGCTGCAGTCGCACATGGGGCTGAGCGCCGCGTTCGTCCGGTTCATCGGGCTCGCCGAGTCGGCCGCCGCCGTCGGTCTGGTCGTAGGACTCTTCTGGCAGCCCCTGGGCATCGCTGCCGCTGTCGGCTTCGCCGTCACGATGATCGGGGCGATCGGCTTCCACGCCAAGGTCGGTGACTACGCCAACCCCGAGACTCGTGGCAGCGCGATGGCTCCCTTCGTCCTCGTCCTGCTCGCAGTCGCTGCCGCCGTCACTCTCACCTTGGCGATGTAGGAACATTCTGGTGCTCGGTTCAGGCGAACGGGGAGCTGTCCTTCTCCAGCTCTTCGAGAACGCGGTTGGCGATCCGGGCGAGCATGGCGAGCTCTGCCGGGCTGAGCGGATCGATGAACAGGCGGCGGACTGCCTCGACATGGCGGGGGGCCGCCGTTGCGAGCGCCTCATGGCCGGCGGGAGTGGCGACGACGAACGCCACGCGTGCGTCGGTGGGGCGGTCCTCCCGGACAACCAGGCCGCACTTGGTCATTCGGTTGATGTGGTGGGACATCCGGCTCTTCTCCCACTCCACCGCCTTGGCCAGTTCCAGGACGCGCAACCGTCCCTCGGGTACTTCGCTGAGGTGGACGAGTACCCCGTAGTCGGCGGTGGACAGGCCGGATTCGGCCTGCGCCTGGCGGCCCGGTCGGCCGACGAGCTTTTCCCACAGCCGCACGAAGCTGCGCCAGGCGTGTTGCTCCGTCTCGGTGAGCCGGCGCCGTGTCTCAGTCATACGTGCCAGCGTAGCGACTTGTTGACGCATCACCTGACGGTTGTCGTCCGGCCGGCGTCGGTGTTGCTTCTGTTCGAGAGGGCCGAGGGTGCCGTGCGGGTGACGGACGGGCGGCTGTGTGACGTTCGCCCATCGAGCGGGTCGGTGGCACTCCCGCTTCCGCGATCCGATGGAATCAGAGCTGTCGAGAAGCCCGTTCAAGGAGGACTCAGGTGCGTAATCCGACCGTGGCACAGCAGTTGATCGATGTCCTGCGACAGGCGGGAGTGGAACGGATCTACGGCGTCGTCGGCGACAGTCTCAATCCGGTCGTGGACGCGATCCGGCGTACCGACGGCATCGACTGGGTCCATGTGCGCAACGAGGAGGCGGCGGCGTTGGCCGCTGCGGCCGAGGCGCAGCTGACCGGGCGGCTCGCGGTGTGCGCGGGCAGTTGCGGCCCGGGCAATACCCACCTGATCCAGGGCCTGTACGACGCGAACCGCACCGGGGCCCCGGTGCTCGCGATCGCCTCTCACATCCCCTCGAAGCAGATCGGAACCGGGTTCTTCCAGGAGACGCACCCGGAGCGGCTGTTCACCGAGTGCAGCCAGTACTGCGAAATGGTGAGCCAACCGGCGCAGATGCCCCGCATGGTGCGGATCGCCGTACAGCGCGCGCTGTCCGACAACGGCGTGTCGGTGCTCGTCATGCCCGGCGACCTGTCCCACGCGCCCGCCGCGAACCCCACCGGATCGAGCAGCTTCGTCACCGCCCGCGGCCGGGTCGTACCGCCGGCCGACCAGGTTCAGGACCTCGCGGGGAAGCTCAACGCCGCCGAGAAGGTGATGTTCTTCTGCGGCGCCGGTGTACGGGACGCGCATGGCGAGGTGATGGAACTCGCCGGCCGGGTGCACGCGCCCGTCGGGCACACGCTGCGCGGCAAGGAGTGGATCCAGCACGACAACCCGTACGACGTCGGCATGAGCGGACTGCTCGGCTACGGCGCCTGCTACGACGCCATGCACGAGGCGGACCTTGTGGTGCTGCTGGGCACCGACTTCCCGTACGACGACTTCCTGCCGCAGGCCCGTAGCGTGCAGATCGATCACGACGCGGGCCGGATCGGGCGGCGGACCGCGCTGGAGCTGGGCGTGCACGGCGACGTGGGCGAGACGCTGCGCGCCGTGCTGCCGCTGGTCGAGGCGAAGCGCGATCGCTCCTACCTGGACCGGACACTGCGCCATCACGCCAGGTCCTTGGAGAACGTCGTCTCCGCCTACACCCGCAACGTCGAGCACCACGTGCCGATCCACCCCGAATACCCGGCGTCGATCCTCGACGAACTCGCCGACGACGACGCGGTGTTCACCGTCGACACCGGCATGTGCAACGTGTGGGCGGCCCGCTACATCACGCCCAACGGCCGCCGCCGCGTGATCGGTTCGTTCCTGCACGGCACCATGGCCAACGCGCTGCCGCACGCCATCGGGGCCCAGTTCGCCTACCCGGGCCGCCAGGTGATCTCGATGTCGGGAGACGGCGGACTCGGCATGCTCATGGGCGAGCTGCTCACCGTCAAACTGCACAAGCTGCCGGTGAAGACCATCGTCTTCAACAACTCCTCCCTCGGCATGGTCAAGCTGGAGATGATGGTCGACGGCCTGCCCGACTACCAGACCGACCACGAGCCGGTGGACTACGCCGCCATCGCCAAGGGCGTCGGAATCCACGCGATCCGCATCGAGAAGCCCGGACAGCTCCACGAAGGCCTGCGGGAGGCGCTGGCGTACGACGGACCCTGCCTGGTGGATGTGGTCACCGACCCCAACGCACTGTCGATCCCGCCGCACATCTCCGGCGAACAGGTGAAGGGATTCGCCTTCTCGGCGGGGAGGACGGTACTCAACGGGGGTGTGGGGAAGATGCTCGACCTGGCCAGGGCCAACCTCCGCAACGTTCCGCGGCCCTGAACCCGGCTGCCGGGGGCGACGTCAGCGCGCCGGCCGTCCGGCCAGTCGGCGGACAGCCGGCCGTTGCCCCGCGCCACCAGGCAGGAGCGGTGGGCCGGTCCACCTGACTGGCTGCCAGGACGGCCTTGCTGTCGTCCTCGGCGCTCACACCGGAACCGGATCCGTGCCGCAGCCGGCAGTTCAGCGGCAGTACGTCACCGCCGCCGGAAACGGCCGCCCTGTCTGTGCCGGTGCGCAGCAGCTGGCAGCCGACGGGGATCACCCCGCCGTCCGCGGCCCCCGGGCGGTCCGAGGTCTCGTCCGGCCGTGGCGAGCTCCCCAGCACCCGGACACCCCCTCGTACGAGGTGCCGCTGCGGGGCATACATGCTTCAGCCGACCCAGGTCCCAGGTCCCAGGTCCCAGGGTGCAGGACCTGGACCCGGGACCCACCCGGCCCTCCTGGGCGCCCAACAACTTACGGAGGAGCCATGACCACCATCGCCATCATCGGAGCGGGCCCCGGCCTCGGAGCCGCCGTCGCGCGGCAGTTCGGCCGTGCGGGCTTCGACGTCGCGCTCATCTCGCGCAGCCACGAGCGTGTCAACGGCCTCGCCGCCCACCTGGCCGGTGAGGGCATCACGGCGCGCGGTTTCGCCGCCGACGTACGCGACACGAAAGCCCTCGCGACCGCTCTCGACGCGGCGACCGCGACCCTGGGCCCGGTCGAGGTGCTGCAGTACAGCCCGGTCCCGCACCGGGACTTCATGCGACCGGTCCTGGAGACCACCCCCGCCGATCTCGCCGGCCCGATCGAGTTCTCGGTGTACGGTCCCGTCGCCGCCGTGCAACAGGTGCTGCCCGGCATGCGTGACCTCGGCCGCGGCACCATCCTCTTCGTCAACGGCGGCACTGCCGTCGTCCCCCACCCCGACCGCGCCGGCACCTCGATCGCCTTCGCCGCCGAGAGCGCGTACGGCCATCTGCTGCACGACACGCTCTCGGGCGAAGGCATCCACGTCGCGCAGCTGGTCATTCCCGGTGCGATCACTCCAGGACACCGGAGGAAGGACCCCGCCGTGCTCGCGGACACCCTGTGGGGCATGCACCAGGACCGGCACGGATTCCGGCACTTCGCCGACGACCTCGAGGCCGTCTGACCTGTCGACGCCTCCTCCACGGGCCTCGCCTCGCGAACTCACCTCTGGGCACGGGCCGCAGGCCACGGGTGAGCGCGTACAGCGACCTTCTGCCGCTCGGTGCGCTCGGTGCGCAGGGTTCAGAGTGCCCTTGTCGGGAACAGGGCCCGGAGCTCCCAACCGTTGCCTGCGTTGGGTGCCGCGTGCAGTTCGCCGCCCAGCGCGGCGACACGCTCACTCAGGCCGACGAGGCCGAAGCCGCCGCCGTGCGCCGCGGCGGGGAGCTCGGTGAGGAAGGGGCGGCGCGGATCAGCCAGGGGATGCGTGCCGGTCGGCGCCGGTCCGGCCGTAGTGCGGTGCGGCTGTTGGAGGCGCGGGGTGTGGCGGTCCGCGGGGCGTCCCGGTACGGTACGCCGTCCTTCGACTGGACTGTGGTTCGACGAGCTTTGCAGCGTGAATCCGGTGGCTCCCCGACCAGTCACTCTGCCGCGAGGAACCGGTCGAGCAGCGCGTCGAGGCCCGCTGCCAGCCCCTCCGGCCCACCTCTTTCGGCGAGCGCGGCGGCGGTTTCCCGGAGCAGGGGCAGTTCCTGCGACGGCATGCGGTGCAGGCCGAGACGGAACGCCGGGTCGGGCTCGTCCGGGTTGTCGACCATGGGCCGCAGCTCCGTGGACACGTAGCCGAGGAGCCAGGCGGTGAACGCCCGGAAGACGGCTGAGGCGCGGACGTCGTCGAGCCCGGCCTCTCGTAGCAGAGCCAGCACTCTCTCGTGGTCTCGCAACACGGCCAGTGGCCGCTGGGCCAGCGGGACCGCCAGCATGCGAGTGGCCAGCAGCGGGACGGCCCGGGGGTGGGCGAGGCAGATGTCGTACGTCGCGCTGGCGATCCGGTGCAGCTCGGTGCGCCAGGCGGGTGCGGCGGCCTCCGCCCCGAGGACAGGCTCTGCGCCCAGGCGTTCCTCGAGTTCGAGATACAGGGCTTCGACCAGGCCGTCGAGGAGGGCGTCCTTGCTCGCGGCGTACCGGTAAAGCGCCATCGCCTCCACGCCGAGCTCGGTGCCCAGGCGACGCATGCTCAGCGCCGAGAGGCCCTCCCGGTCCACGAGGTCGAGGGCGCTGGCCAGCACACGCTCCCGGTTCAGCCTGCCGTAGCGCCCGCGGTCGCTGGCCCGACGTGTCGGGCCGGTCCCTGAGCGATTCGCCATTCCGCGTCTCCTCGCCGCTCGATCGCGCAGGTCTCATGGGGGCGACAGCCTGCGAGCGAGCTGCCTCCCTCGTCTCTGACTGGTTCGTTGCCTCACCTTGACGGTATGTCCCTTTCGAAAGCTATACGTGTACATAGTAAACATTTGGCAGCACGGATCAGGCGCACCGTCGGCTGGGCTTCCGACGCCTGCGTCCGTTTCAGGCGGGTGCGGACCGGCCCGAAGTCCTTCTCCCGAAGTCCCTTCGGGGCAGCGGGCCGTGGAGCGGGGCCTGCTATTCCGCCGCGGTCGGCGTATTCTTGAAGGGCGGCAAAGCGTACGGCGGCGTAATTCCGATCATGAATCTCCCCATCGAGGATTACGCCCTCATCAGTGACCTGGAAACCGCCGCAATGGTCGGCAGGAACGGGTCCATCGACTGGCTGTGTCTGCCCCGATTCGATTCGCCGGCCTGTCTGGCCGCGCTACTGGGCACGGAGGACAACGGATTCTGGCGAGTCTCTCCCGTCGCCCGCGGCCCCTGTGCGAGTCGGGCGTACCGCCCGGACACGTTGGTTCTGGAAACGCAGTGGGAGTCCGACACCGGTACGGCACGGGTCACGGATTTCATGCCGCCGCGAACCGAGGTGCCGTGCATCGTCCGCGTGGTCGACGGACTGTCGGGTTCCGTTTCCATGCGCAGCGAACTGCGGCTGCGGTTCCACCACGGCCGTGTCGTCCCGTGGATCCGGGACACCGACAGCTGCACGGTCGCGGTCGCCGGGCCGGACGCCGTCTGGCTGAGTGCGGACGGCCCGGTGCGGACGCTCGACCCTGAGGACTCCACCATTTTCGACTTCACCGTCACGGCCGGCCACCGGCTGGCTCTGAGACTGGCGTGGTCACCGTCGCACCTCCCCGAACTGCCCGCACCCCTGTGCGTCCCGGCGGAGACGGTTCTCAAAGAGACCGGCGACTTCTGGCGGCACTGGGCCGGCCAGTGCCGCTATCAGGGCCCGTGGCGGGATGCCGTGGTGCGTTCCCTGATCACCCTGAAGGCACTCACGTACGCGCCCACGGGCGGCATCGTCGCCGCGCCCACCACGTCGCTCCCCGGGTGCCTCGGAGGCGAACGCAACTGGGACTACCGGTTCTGCTGGCTGCGCGACTCCACCCGGACCCTGTCCTGCCTGCTGCGCAGCGGCTACCGGGACGAGGCGACGGCATGGCTGGACTGGCTGGTGCGGGCCATCGCCGGCGCCCCCGCCGATCTGCAGACCGTGTACGGCGTCGGGGGACAGCGGCTCCTGCCGGAGACCGAGGCGCCGTGGCTGGCCGGCTACGAAGGTTCACGGCCGGTCCGGTTCGGGAACTCCGCGGTGAGCCAGTTCCAGCTGGAGGTGTACGGCGAGGTCATGGACGCGCTTCATCTGTCGCTGCGTGCGGGCATCCCCATGCCCGCGCACATGTGGAGTCTGGTGGAGGCACTGATGGGCCACCTGCGGCGGCACTGGCGGGGGTCGGACCAGGGACTGTGGCAGGTGCGCGGGCCGCGTCGGCAGTTCGTCCACTCCAAGGTCATGGCGTGGGTGGCCGCGGACCGCGCCCTGCGCATGGGGAAGCTGCTCGGCAGGAACGGGTCCTCGGGGAAGTGGCGGGCCATGCGGGACGAGGTGCACGGTGAGGTGTGCCGGGAGGGGTGGGATACGGAGCAGGGAACCTTCGTACAGTCCTACGGCTCGTCGGCCCTGGACGCTTCGGCTCTGTTGATTCCCCGGCTCGGTTTTCTGCCGGCTCAGGACGAGAGGGTGCGCGGTACTGTCCGCGCGATGCGGGAGCTGGAGCACGGCGGATTCGTGCGGAGGTACGCGCTGGACGGCCGAGGTGCGCACCGTGTGGACGGTATGCACGGTTCCGAGGGCGCGTTCGTGTCATGTTCCCTGTGGTACGCCGACGCCCTCGCCGAGACCGGCCACAGGGAACAGGCACGGGAGGCCTTCGAGAGAGTCCTCGCCGTCCGTAACGACGTCGGTCTGCTCTCGGAGCAGTGGGATCCGGACGCGGGCCGCCAACTGGGCAACGCCCCGCAGGCGTTCAGCCATATCGCCCTGGTGGAGACGGCGTTCGCCCTGTCATGAGCACCATCCCCGAGTCGCCGTAGTCCGGAAGCGTCGGATCGGCATTGATCCGCGTCACCGCGAGCCGGTCGGTCAGCGGCGCGAACACCTCCCTGATGACGCCCGGGTCCACGGGGCAGCCGGGCCACCGGGAGGCGGGACCGATGCGGTACGTCGGCATGTTCTCCATGAACGCCGCGACCAGATGCCCGCCCGGGACGACGGAGCGCGCGAAGTGGCCGCAGAAGTCCGTGAATTCCTCGAAGTCCTCGGTCACGCCCTCGGCCACGAAGTGCATCGACGCGAGGCCGTAACTGCCCGGCCGGATGGTCCGGACGTCGCCGTGGATGACGCGCACGCGCGTGAGCGCCGCCGACAGGGTCTCCGGAAGGCTCGGGTCCAGCCGTCGGCACAGCGAGTAGAACGGCTCCCAGCTGTCATCGGGGCCGCGCCGGAGCTGCCCGGTCAGGTAGGCGACGTTTGCCGCGCCCGCCTCCACGGCGTCGACATGGCGACTCGCGGAGGCGGCGAGCATGAGCGGATACAGATTGGGGCCGGCCCCGAATTCCACCGACCGTGCGATGCTCCCCGGCGCGAACCCGCGGTAGAACGCGGAGTGGTGGGCGATGACCGCCGCGTCGGACGGGTGCAGCTCGCGGTAGTTCTCGGCGAGGTAGTCCTCGACGGGCCAGCTGTCCCAGTCCACATCGTCGTTGCGGGTCGGCGCCGTACCGGCTCTCGCGGATTCGGGCATGCCCGGCTCAGCTCCTCTGCCGCAGGGCGAAACGTTCGGAGAGCCGGCTCAGTGTGTCGTTGAGCCGGTCGATGTCCTCGTCGGAGTTGAGCGCCGTGATCTGGATGCGGAAGCCGACACGGTCGCGCGGGACGAGAGGGTAGGCCGCGAGGGTCACATAGATGCCGTGGTCCCAGAGGAAATCCGCGACCGCTTCGAGGTCCGAGGCGTTGACGAGCGGGATCTCCACGATCGGCAGCTGACGGATCCCCGGCGCCTCGAGGCCGAGACCTTGAACGTGGTCGAACATCCGGACGGTCTTGCGGTGCAGATCGGCGCGGATCGCGTCCCCCCGGCGGTCGTTCACCTCCAGACCGGTGAGCGCCGTGGCCAGGGAGGCCGTGGGCGAGGGGCCCGAGTAGAGATAGGGCCCCGCGGCGATCTTCAGATGGTCCTTGAGCCGGGAAGGCAGGGCGATGAAGGCCAGCAGCGACGAGTACGCCTTGGAGAAGCCACCGACGAGCACGATGCCGTCGTAGGTCTCGCCCGTGTGCCGGACGACACCGTTGCCACGAGAGCCGTACGGGCACAGCTCGTCCGCCGTCCGCTCCCCGATGACGCCGAAACCGTGCGTGTCGTCGATGTACAGCGTGGCGTCCCGGTCCCGGCAGATACCGACCAGTTCGGGGAGGTCGGGAATGTTTCCGCTCATGCTGTCGACGCCGTCCAGACAGACGAGCCGGGGCTTGCCGGACGACACAGCACCCAGCAGGGTGTCGAGCTCGTCGGGCCGGTCGGCGCGGAACCGCCGCAGGGTCGCGCCCTGGCCCCGGGCAGCTACACAACCCTCGTACACCGTGCGGTGCGCTCTGGCCTCGACGAAGACGTGCCCCTCGCCGGCGAGGACAGGGATCACCGAGTGGTGGATCAGGGTGGCGGTCGGCAGGAGCAGTGTGTCCGGCGCGTCGAGGAGAGCGGTGAGCCTCTCCTCGATCTCGGGGTACAGCCGCGGGCTGCCGAGCAGCCGCGACCAGCTGGGGTGCGTTCCCCACTGCCGGACGGCGGGCTCGATCGCGTCGATGATCTCGGGGTCGTAGTCGAAGCCCAGGTAGTTGCAGGAGGCGAAGTCGATCAGCCAGTGGTCTCCGCTGCGGATGTGCCGACCGCGCACCTCGTCCAGGACCGCGTCGCTCATCGGGCTCGTCCGCCGGAGGTGTTCGAGGTCGCCCCAGCGTGGATCACGCCGTACCCCCACGGGTTCGGCAGTGGTTTCGCGCATGGTGGTGTGCTCCTTGTCCGCGGCCGTCCCGCCTACGACGGCCCGGGGTCCGCCCCTCGCCGCCCTCAGCTGGAGACCGCCGCGCCGCCGCGCCGCCGCGCCGCTGTCCGGCCGCGCCGCCGCGCCGCTGTCCCGCGGCGCCGGCCGGTCCGCGTCGCGCTCCCGCAGGACGACCTCCCCCTGCTCCACCGTCAGTGGCCGTGCGAACAGGTACCCCTGCCCGAACCGGCAGCCGATACCGGCCAGCAGCTCTCGCTGAGCCGGCTGCTCGATGCCCTCGGCGATCACCTGGAGACCGAGCGTGTCCGCGATGCGGACGATGCCCTCGACGAGCGCGACCTGTTGGGGATCCCGCGGGATGTCGTCGATGAACGTCTTGTCGATCTTGAGTACGTCGATGGGGAATTCCCGCAGATAGCGCAGTGAGGAGAATCCGGTACCGAAGTCGTCGATCGCGATGCGTACGCCGAGATCCTTCAGCGCCCGTATCAGCGTGTCGAACTGCTCGTCCCGATGCATCAGCACCGACTCGGTGAGCTCCAGCTGCAGCGAGCCCGGGAGGAGGCCGGGGGTGTCGAGGGCCTGGCACACCTCGTTCAGAAAGCCCATGTCCCGCCACTGGCGGGCGGACACGTTGACGCTGATGTATGGGGGCGGCGACCGCCCCGCCTGGTGTTGCAACCGGGTGATGTCGGCCGCGGCGTTTCGCAGGACCCAGGCGCCCAGCGACGTGATGTGCCCGGTCTCCTCGGCGAGCGGGATGAACTGCCGCGGTGGGACCAGACCGCGTCGGATGTGCGGCCAGCGGGCCAGTGCCTCGAAGCCGACGACCTCGCCCACGGTGATGTCCACGACCGGCTGATAGCGCAGGGCGAACTCCTCCTTGACGATCGCGCTGTCCAGGTTCGCCAGCAGGTCGTGCCGCTCCACCATGCGGACGCGCAGCTGGGGCCGGAAGCGGCGCCACTGGCGCTTCCCGGCGGCCTTGGCCGCGTACAGGGCCAGATCGGCATGGGTCAGCAGCTCTTCGGCGTCCGTGCTGTCCATGGCCGTGGCCACGCCCACGCTGGCGGAGACGCTCACCGAGTCGTCGGGCAGCTGGAAGGGCCGGTTGAGTGTCTGGATCACCTGCGCGGCCAGCAGCTCGGCGTCGAGGGGCTGCTTCGCGTCCTCCATCAGCACCGCGAACTCGTCACCGCCGAGCCGAGCCGCGGTGTCCGAGCGGCGCAGCGTCTCCGCCAGGCGCTCTCCCACGGCGCGAAGGAGCTGGTCGCCGACCGAGTGGCCCAAAGTGTCGTTGACGACTTTGAAGTCGTCCAGGTCGATGAAGAGCAGACAGGTGACGGTCGACTCGCGGCGGCCGCGCAGCAGCGCGCGCTCGGTCCGCTCCAGCAGCAGCGTCCGGTTGGGGAGACCGGTCAGGGAATCGTGAAAGGCCCGCTGAGTGAGCTCGTGCTCCAGCTGACGCTGTTCGGTGACGTCCCGCAGAGTGACGACCAGCCCGCCCACGGTCTTGTCCTGTCGCAGGTCACGGCAGCGCACCTCGACTTCGATGCGACCGGATTCGCGCAGCACCCACCAGTGGTCATGGGCCTCCTGCCGCCCGGTGGTCCGCAGGGCTGTCAGCGTGCGGTTCACCCGGTCGCGATCGGCTGGATCCACCAGCTCCTGCAGCGCCGTACCGATGAGCTGCGCCCTGCCGAAGACAGCTTCCGCGGACGGGCTGGCGTAGCGAACGGTCGTGGCGTCGTCGACGATGAGGATGACGTCGGAGGCGTTGCGCACCAGGGTGCGGAAGTACGCCTCGCTCTCCTTCCGGCTGATCTCCTGCCGGAGCGCTATGCGCTCCGTCGCCAGTCCCGCGTGCGAGGCGAGGATCTCCAGCGAGCCGCGCATCTCGGTGAGACGACGCTCCGGTCCCGCCACCAGCAGCACGCCGGGCAGCTCGCCGCTGTCGGGGCGGTCGGGTTGGGTCATGGGGCACACCAGAGCGGTCGGCAGGTTTGCCAGTCCGGCGGCGGTGGCCGGTCCGAGCTGGGCCACAGGCACCATGAGCGTGCGGTGGAGGGCAAGACCGGCCGGTTCGTTCCGCGGGACCCCACCGGTGCCCGCGACGTGCCCGTCGTCGAGCGGGTCGGAGGACCGCGCCAAGAGCGTGTACAGGTCCTGGGCATGTTCGGCCGACAGCAGCGTGGCGGCGTGCCGGAGCTTCGTACCGAACAGCGCGGTGACCGCCGTGTCGCAGGACTGCGCGATCTCCTGCGGCGTTACCGCCGCGACCAGTGAGGCGGTCGCCACTCGCAGGGCCTGTTCACGCGTTACGGCCTTGCGGTGTGCCACGATCATGCCCGCGAGACGGAAGATCACGAGCATGAACAGGACACTCGAGAAGACGGCGAACACCATCCCGGCGTGGACCCCGCCCTCGATCTCCTCGTAGAGCAGGATCCCGGGCGCGATCAGTGTGGCCACGGTGAGCAGCAGGAGGCGGCGCCAGGGCAGGAGCAAGGACTGGGACTGGGACTGCGACGCGGTCAGCTCCGCCATGGAGGGGTGCAGCGCCGCCAGTCCCCAGGCCGTGTAGAAGACGATCCAGCCGGAGTCCAGGACCGTGCCGGCCTGCCATGTCCCGCTGAGCTGGAGGATGCCGTAAGCGACGTCGAAACAGAGCAGCGTGAGGGTACCGAGGACGAGCAGCTGCACGGCGCGGTTGCGGCCGGACATGGGGCTGGGGGCGAGCAGCCGGACCAGCAACGCCAGCACCAGTACGTCGCCCAGCGGGTACGCGATGCTGATGGCGCGCTGCTGCCAGGTCAGGCCCTCCAGCCGGGCGAGTGGCTGCACCAGATAGACCCAGACAGGCAGGGCGAGTCCGGCGGTGATGATCAGCGCGTCCAGCAGGCTGGGCAGATCACGGTCCACCCAGCGGTACCGGACCAGGCCGAACAGGCCCGCGGCGAAGAGCGGGTAAGTGGCGAGATAGCAGGCGTCCGCCGGAGAGGGGAACGGATTGGACGCGTCGAAGTACTCTTCGAGCACGTTGTAGTACGTGTCACCCGTGGCGAAGGTCAGCAGTCCGGCGGCGAGCAGCCACCAGGGCCAGCGGTGCGCGGGCCGGTGGACGCGCACGCCGGTGAGTACGGCGGCCGCACCACCCAGCCCGATCACGGCCCAGAGCGGTGTACGCGTCTCCGGGATGGTCATGTACAGGGTGGTGAAGGCGGCGACCAGCGCGATGTACGCGGCCATCAGCCGGTGAGCCAGCAGCAATGACAAGCGCCTCCCCGAGTTGGAGGACACCGGACCGCGATCAAGGCGTCAACCGGGCGGTTTATGTACAAATCGTAGGCACGGTGGTTGCCCGGCTGCATCTCGTCGTCACCCGCTCGGCATCAGTGTTTCGTGTGAGGCCGCCGTGCGGAGCCCTCGTAGCCGCGGGGATGGAGCCGCTGGAACCGCCAGGCGTCCCGGCACATGTCGGTGAGGTCCCGGGTCGGGCGCCAGCCCCAGACGCGCGTCACGGCGCTCGCGTCCGCGACGAGCTCGGCCACGTCACCGGGACGGCGGGGCGCGACCTCGGAGGGGAGGGGTCTTCCGCACGCGTCGGAGAACGCGGCCACGACGTCGAGGACGGAACTGCCCTTCCCAGTGCCCAGGTTGTACACGCGCATGCCGGGTCCGTCGTCGAGGTGGTCGAGTGCGACGCGGTGTGCCTCGACGGTGTCCATGACGTGCAGATAGTCGCGGATCGCGGTCCCGTCGGGCGTGGGGTAGTCGGTGCCGAACACCCTGAGCTGCTCCCGTCGGCCGACGGCCACCTGGGCCACGTACGGCATCAGGTTCTCGGGGGTGCCGCGGGGGTCCTCGCCGAGCAGGCCGCTGGGGTGGGCGCCGGCCGGGTTGAAGTACCGCAGACAGAGCACGGTGTACTCGGGGTGCCGGTGGCACACGTCGGCGAGGATCTGTTCGCAGATCCACTTGGAGGCCGCGTACGGACTGGTCGGCCGGGGCGGAGTGGTCTCGTCCAGCGGCCCGTGTCCGGCGTCGCCGTAGACCGTGCAGGAGGAGGAGAACACGAGCTGGTGCACGCCGTGCTCGTGCATGGTCCGGAGCAGGGCGGTCGTGCCGCCGACGTTGGTGTCGTAGTACTCGACGGGCATCCGTGTCGACTCGCCCGTGGCCTTGTGCGCGGCAAAGTGCACGACGGCGTCCACGGAGTGTCGGTCGAAGACGGCCGACAGGGTAGGTCGATCACGGATGTCCAGCTCATAGACGGCACCGACGAAACGGCCGGCGATACGTTCCACGCGGGCGTAGACCTGCGGGGTGCTGTTGGAGTAGTTGTCGACCGCGATGACCTCGAAGCCGTGGTCGAGCAGTTCGACGCAGGCGTGACTGCCGATGAAACCGGCTCCGCCGGTTACGAGGACCGTCGACGGTGCGTTCATGGGCCCGGGCTCTTCTGTCGAGGACGTCGTACGTTTACGGCGTATATGTACGACTCTCCGCCTATTGCTCCCGGACGTCAAGGCCTGTCGGTGCCCGTTGCGGGACGGTTCAGGACAGACAGCCCACATACGCGAGGGCCTGCTTGAGCAGAACGCCGTGTCCGCCCGGCATCTCGTTCTGGACCATGGGCGACAGGGCTTCCTCCGGACTGAACCAGACCAGGTCGAGAGCGTCCTGCCGGGGGCGGCAGTCGCCGGTCACCGGGACGATGTAGGCGAGGGACACCGCGTGCTGGCGGGGGTCGTGGAACGGCGTGACCCCCTGCGTCGGGAAGTACTCGGCGACGGTGAAGGGCTGCAGGGAGGTCGGGACCCGGGGCAGCGCCACCGGACCGAGGTCCTTCTCCAGATTGCGCAGGAGGGCGTCCCGGACCCGCTCGTGGTGCAGCACCCGGCCCGAGACGAGGGAGCGGCTGACCGTCCCGTCCGGCCCGATGCGCAGCAGCAGTCCGATGCTGACGACCTCGCCGTTGTCGTCGACTCGCACCGGTACGGCCTCGACGTAGAGGATCGGCATGCGTTCGCGCGCCGACTCGAGCTCGTCGGGAGTCAGCCAGCCGGGCGTGAGTTCAGTCGTGTCAGACATTGGGTGATCATACTTTCAAGGTGTCCCGATTCGCGCGCGCGACGGTGAGGCCTGGGTCACCCCTCGGGAGGCCGGGAAGTCCTCAGGACGTCGGCTGAGCCACCTTCGTCCCGGTGTCGCCGTCGACGGCCGCGGTCAGTTGCGGGACCAGGCGGTCGAGCATGTACGGCAGGCTCAGCACCGACACGAAGGAGACGGAGTTTCCGTAGTCGCCGGCCTCCTTGACGTAGACCTCACGCTGCTGCTTCGCCACGTTCAGGTCGGCGTAGAGGGCGCTCTTGTGGAGCTTGGCCTGGTCCTGGGCCGTGTCGGCGACGATCCACACGATCGCGTCGGTGTCCAGCAGGTCGGTGCGCTCCTTGCTGATGTTGGCCCCGAACTCGTCCCCGATGACCTTGTCCAGGTCGGTCGGCAGTTTGAAGCCGAGGTCGGTGAGGACACGCGAGCGCGGATCCTGGCTGCCGAAGACGAAGATGCCGTCGTACGGGGTGGCCATCACCGCGGTGGACCTGGCGAAGTCCGGGTTCTTGTCGGACGCGGCCTTGAAGCCGCCCTCGACCCCCTTGACGAGGTCCCGCGCCTTGGCCTCCTGGCCGAGCGCCTTGCCGATGATCCCGGTCTGCTGCTGCCACGGGACCCCGAAGTCGTTGTATTGCTTGGGCTGGGCCACCACGGGGCGAACTTCGACAGGGTGTCGTACTGGGCTTTCGTCAGCCCCCGTAGACCGCGAGGATCAGGTCCGGCCGGAGCGCGGCGATCTTCTCCGTCTGGGGCCCGGTGCCCGTCTCCTTCAGAACGGTCGGGGTCTTCGCGCTGCCGAGCTCGTCGGTTGCCCAGGGGCCGATGGCGCCCTGCTAGCCGCCGAGCCACTCGGTGGTTCCGACGGCGCCTTGCCCAGGGCGAGTACGGCGTCCTGGTCGGTCAGCCCGACCGTGACGATCCGCTTCGGCTCGGACTTGACGGTGGCGCTGCCGTACTTGTGGGTGAGCGTCACCGGAAAGGCGCTGTTCGCAGGCGCGGACGGGCCCGCGCCTGCCGCGGAATCGTCGTCGGAACCGCAGGCGGCGATGCCGAGGAGGAGCAGCACGGAGGCGAGCGCCGCGGCGAGGCGTGTGCCTCTGGAAGAGCCGAGCATCAGTGGTCCTTCAGGGTGGGGTGGTGTCAGGACTGTGATCGTGCCTGGGCGTCTCGTCCGGCACGGCCGCCGGCGGGTCCGCCGACGCCGGCAGGAGTCGCCTCTCGTACGGGCGTGACGGCGCGCGGAAACGTGCCGTCACGCCCGACCGTGGGAGCCCCTCAGCGGGTGTGCGCGGCCATGTCGCCCGCGCGATGGGTGAGCAGGGAGTCGAGGATCTCGCCGGAACGAACGGCCGTGGTGGACAGCAGAGTCGAGGTGAGACCGTGCGTGTGCTCGGTCGCGCCCTGCAGATAGATGCCGGCCGTGACCTCGGGTGAGAGCTCGACGCGATGGTCGCGCCCTACGCGCACCGCGTCCTTGTCGTCCCGCAGACAGAGTTTCGCGGTCCTGCCCAGGAGCGAGTCGAGGTCTCTCGGCCGGTAGCCGGTCGCGTGGACGAGCAGGTCGGCGGAGAGCACCTCCCGCTCTCCCGTGGGGAGATACTCGACGGTTACCTCGAGTTTGTCGTCCAGGCTGCGGACGTCCCGGATGCGGGACACGTTGCGCAGGATCAGTCGCTCCCGGCCCTGGACCTTCTCGCGGTACATGGTCGCGTACAGCGACTCGATCAGATCCATGTCGACCACCGAGTAGTTGGTGCTGCGGTGGTAGTCGACCAGGGACTGTTTCACCTCCGGTTTCGACTCGAAGTAGATGTCCACGGCCTCGGGGTCGAAGATCCGGTTGGCGAACGGGCTGTCGTCGGCGGGCGTGTACCCGTACTTGGCGAAGATCGCGCAGATCTCCGCCTCGGGGAAGGACTGGTGCAGGTAGTCGACCGCTTCGGCGGCGCTCTGGCCGGCGCCGAGCACCAGGACTCGGCCCACTGAGGAGCCGGAGCCGTTCAACTCCCTGACGCGCGGGACGAGTTGGCTGTTGTGCCAGATGCGGTCGGACAGCGCTGCGTCCGGCGGCAGGTGGGGCTCCAGGCCGACGGCCACCGAGATGTTGCGGGCCCTTCGGGTGACGGTCCGCTCCGGTGCGCCGGGCACGCGGCTGACGACGTCCAGCCAGCGGACCTCCCCGTCGGGTCCCGTCACCGGTTCCACCGAGACGACCTCGTCGGAGTAGTCGACCAGGTGCGCGACCCGGGCGGCCGCCCACTCGAAGTACTCGTGGAACTCGATCCGCAGCGGGAAGAGCGTCTTCGCGTTGAGGAAGTCCACCATCCTGCCCCGCTCCCGCAGGAAGCACAGGAAGCTGAAGTCGCTGGTCGGGTTGCGCATGGTGACCAGGTCCTTGAGAAAGGAGACCTGCATCGTCGCGTCTTCGATGAGCATTCCACGGTGCCAGCCGAACGACGGCTGGCGCTCCAGGAATCCGGCGCGGATCCGGTTCTCCGGAGCGGCCCCGGCGTTGTGTTCCTCAACCGCGATGGCCAGTGCGAGATTTGACGGCCCGAAACCTATACCGAGCACATCAAGGACGGCGTCCGGTTCGTCGTGCAGTGCGTTCACCGCAACTTTCCTTCCCCTAGGCGCCCCTGATGTTAAATAAGGTTAGCCTTACCTTGCAATGGTGTGTCCTAGGAGAGGATCGACAATGCGGGTCGTCATGTTCGGCTATCAGACCTGGGGGCACCGCACCCTCCAGGCTCTGCTGGAGTCCGACCACGAGGTGGTCATGGCCGTGACCCACCCCAAGAGCGACCACGTATACGAGAAGATCTGGGACGACTCGGTGGCCGAGCTGGCCGAGAAGCACGACATCCCGGTCCTGCTGCGCAACCGGCCCGACGACCCCGAACTCCTCGCCGCCCTCAGGGATGCGGCACCGGACATCATCGTCGCCAACAACTGGCGGACCGTGCTGCCCCCGGAGGTCTTCGACCTCCCGCCGCACGGCACCCTCAACGTGCACGACTCGCTGCTGCCGGCCTACGCGGGCTTCTCCCCGCTGATCTGGGCGCTCATCAACGGCGAGCGCGAAGTCGGCGTCACCGCGCACCGGATGAACGCCGAACTCGACGCGGGCGACGTCCTGTTGCAGCGCGCCGTCCCGGTGGGCCCGACCGACACCGTCACCGACCTGTTCCACCGCACGGTCGACCTGATCGCGCCGGTCGTCACCGAGTCGCTCGACCTGATCGCCTCCGGCCGGGCGCGCTGGATACCGCAGGACCGCAGCAGGGCGAGCTTCTTCCACAAGCGGTCCCTCGAGGACAGCCGGATCGACTGGACCTGGCCGGCCGAGGACATCGAACGGCTCGTACGCGCCCAGTGCGACCCGTACCCCAACGCCTTCACCCACCACCGCGGGGAGCGCATCCGGATCGTCGAGGCCGCGGTATCGCAGGGCTGCTACGGCGGCACTCCGGGGCGGATCTTCATCCGAGAGGGCGGCGGAGTGGTCATCGTCGCGGGTGCGGAGGCGAGGAACGGGCGGTTGCGCGGGCTGCTCGTCAGGCGGGTACGCACCGAGGACGGCACCGAGCGCGCGGCGACCGACTATTTCCGCACGATGGGCGGCTATCTGACGGCTCGTCCGTGAGCGGGGTGGTCGCGCTCACCGATCGCGCGGATCTCGCTGATCGTCTCGCGTCGCTGCAGCACCTGCGCGGGTGCACGGTCGTCGTCAAGTACGGCGGCCACGCGATGACCGACGACACGCTCCGCCGGGCCTTCGCCCAGGACGTGCTCACACTGCGGCGTGCAGACGTCAGACCGGTCGTGGTGCACGGCGGCGGCCCGCAGATCGGCGCCCATCTGGACCGGCTGGGGCTCAAGTCGGCCTTCCTGAACGGACTTCGGGTCACCACACCGGAGACCATGGAGGTCGTACGGATGGTGCTCTCCGGCAAGGTCCAGAAGGAACTGGTCGGGCTGCTGAACGAGCACGGTCCGTACGCCGTCGGCCTCAGCGGCGAGGACGGGCACACCCTGACCGCCGTCAAGCGGTACGCCGAGGTGGCAGGGGAGCCGGTGGACATCGGGCTGGTCGGAGACGTGGCACGGGTGAACACCGCGGTCCTGCGGATACTGCTGGACAGCGGCCACATCCCGGTGGTCTCCTCCGTCGGCCGGGGCGAGGACGGACAGGTCTACAACGTCAACGCGGACACGGCGGCGGGGGCGTTGGCCGCCGCGCTGGGGACGCGGGCCCTGGTCGTCCTCACCGACGTTCCCGGGCTGTACGCGGACTGGCCGGACAGCGACCGGGTCGTCGACCGGATCGGCGCGGGGGAGTTGGAGCGGCTGCTGCCGGGGCTGAACGGCGGTATGGGGCCCAAGATGGAGGCATGCCTGAGGGCCGTCAGGGCCGGAGTGGGGGCGGCCCGCGTGCTCGATGGACGCGCACCGCACGCGTTGCTCGACGGGCTGTGCGGTGCCGTCGGAACGGGGACGACGATCGTGCCCGATGCCGCCGGGTAACAGGTCACTGGCCGCGGGGACGTGGAACCCTTCCAGAAAATGTCCCATTCCCGCCACCACCCACCCCTGGTCCTGCAGCGTCGTTCGCGCGGCGTTCTCAGTCGGCCGCCCGCGCCGCCTCCAGGGACGGTGGTCCGTGACGGCGCCCCACCGGAATGACCAGGGGCGTACCGCTGACCGGGTCCATGGTGATCTGGCAGCTCAGGTCGAAGACGTCCTCGACCGTCTCGGCGGTGATGACCTCGGCCGGGTTCCCCTCGGCGACGATCTTCCCCGACTTCATGGCGACGACGGGATCGGCGTACCGGCAGGCCTGGTTGAGGTCGTGGAGCACCATCACGACGCTGCGGTTCTCCCGCCGGTTGAGGTCGGTGATCAGGTCCAGGACGTCGATCTGGTGCGCAAGGTCCAGATACGTCGTCGGCTCGTCCAGCAGCAGTACGGGGGTGCCCTGCGCGACCGCCATGGCGGTCCAGGCACGCTGGCGCTGCCCGCCCGAGAGCTCGTCCACCGGCCGGTCCGCGAGGTCGCTCATGTTGGTGGCGTCCAGCGCCTCGTGCACGGCCCGCTCGTCGGCCTTCGACCACTGCCGCCACCAGGTCTGGTGCGGTGAACGGCCGCGGTTGACCAGGTCGATGACCGTCAGGCCCTCGGGCGCGACCGGGCTCTGCGGCAGGATCCCCAGGCGCTGGGCCGGCTCCCTGCTCGGTATGGAGTGCAGCGCCCGTCCGTCGAGGTGGACGGCGCCCTCGCGGGGCGCGAGCAGCCGGGCGAGGGCACGCAACAGGGTCGACTTGCCGCACGCGTTGGCGCCGACGATGGCCGTGATCCGGCCGGGCGGGACGGCCAGGTCGAGGCCGTCCACGACGACGCGGCTGTCGTACGCCAGCCGCAGACCGCTCGCCCGCAGGTCCGGGTCGGGGGCCGACACGCGATCCGACGACGACTCGGTCGACGAGTCGGTGGCAAGGAGTCGGCCGACTCGAGGCCGGTCGACAGCGGATCAGCCGACATGGGATCAACCTCCTGAACCCGCGCGATTGGCGCGGACGAGCAACCAGAGCAGGACGGGATCGCCGAGCACGCCGGTGACGATTCCGACCGGCAGTTCCGTGCCGGAGACGAGCGTACGGGCGATGAGGTCCCCGCCCAGGACCACCAGCGCCCCGGTCAGCCCGGCGGCGTCAGGCAGGTCTTGAACATGGTGCCGTGCGCGAGGTCCGCCGAGACGCAGGTCTTTCGATTAGGTAACCCTTACCTTAGTATGACCTGCGGTCCACGCGGCCCCGCACGCGTCCACCGTGGGCGGAGCGTCGACGCCTCGCGCATCGGCGACATCGATGTGGTCGCGACGTCCGTCGACGGCCGAGAAACCGAGGAGACCGCACTGTGAGTACGAGTACGAGTACGCGGACGGGCGGCGTTGAGCGGTACGCGCCCTTGTGGGAGGGGTCGCCGTACCCTCACCGGTGGGTCATCTGGGACATCGCCGGGGACATCCTGGTGTTCGACCGGGAAGTCAACTGCCCTGTGGACATCGACGACGAGGTGATCCTGCGGGAGGTGCTGCGCAGGATGCGTGCGGCGGGTGTGCCGGAAAGTGGCGACTACCCGGGACGCCCCTGCGCTTGAGCCACCGCGTCGGTCGGCGGGTCGGCCGGCAGAGGTGTCACATGCTCTGTGCGGCCTTGCCGTGCAGGAGCTGGCGCAGTAGCTGATTGGTGGTGCACACGACGCTGGTGCGTGCTATCCAGCGCAGGGCCATGGAGTGGTCCTCGGCGGAGAAGTCGGCCACCGCGTCGGCCACGACGAAGGGCTGGATGTCGTGCATGAACGCGTCCGCCGCGGTCAGCAGGATGCCCAGATGTGCCCGTACCCCGCAGAGGATCAGCTGGTCCCTCCCCGCGGAGCGCAGCAGCCTGCCGAGGTGGCTGCGGAGGAAGGCGTTGTGGCGGACGTTGACCAGCAGGTGTTCGCCCACCCGGGGCGTGAGCCGCGCGACGATCGCCGCGTCGTCGTTGGGCTCCTGGCCGATCCCCGGACCCCATATGTCGGTCATCAGGCCTCGCTGGCCGGGGCGTTGGGCGGCCGGTTCGGCGCTGAACACGACCGGCATGCCCAGGGTGCCCGCGAGTTCGCGCAGGGTCGCGGTGTTGTCGATGAGCTCCAGCACGGGGGAGCGGTCCGGCGGGAAGGCCTGGACGAAGTGGTTCTGCATGTCATGCACCAGCAGCGCGGCCCGTGCCGGATCGATCGTCCAGGGCGGGCCCGACGGAGGGACCGCGGAACGGTCGGGCATGGGGTAGGAGTTGATGACCGGTAAGCCCATGGGCGGACTCCTCACTGATGGCGTGCGCGCCGAGCCCGATACGGAGAAGTTAGCTTAGCCTAAGCTAACTTGATGGGTGGTTGTTCGAGTGCTCGGTTCGGCCACACGCCAGGAGCTCGGCCGAGTCCTGCCGCTGCCGAGTGGTGCCGAGTCCTGATGAGTTCTGAGGAGTGCGGACAGTGGCGAGCGGTACGCGGCCGACTGGGCCGATGGCTCCGCCGGCGCGGCACCCGCCGCCGATGTCGCCGAAATCTTTTCGAGAAGATAGAAGTCGGCAACCCTTTCCACCCGCGGTGGCGACTGCCTGGCGCAATGTTCGGATATCAGTCACCGAGGCGGGCATGACGATGGAAACGATCCAGCACAAGGCGCGGCACCGGAGGCGCAGGCTCGGCCTGACGGTCGGGATCCCCATGGCGGTGGTCGTCGCGGCCGGTATGGAGTACGGCACGTCGTTCGGGATGTTCGGCGAGGACGCGCAGCCGAAGGCGTCGGCGGCGACGGCAACTACGGCGGCCGCCGACGTCGCTGACGGGTTCGCCTCGGTCAACGCGCTGGGACAGAACGGGACTTACGGCGGGCGGGACGGCAAGACCGTCACCGTGAAGACGCTCGCCGACCTCGAGAAGTACGCGACCGCGCCGGAGCCGTACGTCATCGTCGTGGCCGCGACGATCACCATGAACCCGGTCGGCAAGGAGATCAAGGTCGCCTCGGACAAGACGATCGTGGGCTCGGGGACCTCGGGTCAGATCGTCGGCGGCGGCTTCTTCCTCGGCCAGGGCGTGCACAACGTCATCCTTCGCAACCTGACGATCCGTGACTCCTACCAGGGCGTCTGGAACGACAAGGACCACGACTTCGACGCGATCCAGATGGACGGCGCCCACCACGTGTGGATCGACCACAACGATCTGCGCCACATGGCCGACGGTCTGATCGACAGCCGCAAGGACACCACCTATGTGACGGTGTCCTGGAACAAGCTGAGCACCAACAACAAGACCTTCGGCATCGGCTGGACCGAGAACACCACCGCGAACCTGACGATCCACCACAACTGGTTCCGAGAGACAGAGCAGCGCAACCCGTCCACCGACAACGTGGCCCACGCGCACCTCTACAACAACTACCTCCAGGACGATCCGGGCACGGACATCACCACCTCCTACGGCAACTACGCGCGCGGCAACACGAAGATGGTCCTGGAGAACAGCTACTTCCAGGGCATGAAGAACCCGGTCACCAAGGACAGCACTGCCGCCCTGGTCCAGCGCGGCAACGTCTTCTCCGGCACCAGCGGACGCAACGAGAGCGGCGGCACGGCGTTCGACCCGAAGACGTACTACAGCTACACCCTCGACAAGGCGGCCGATGTCCCCGCGCTGCTCAAGTCCGGTGCCGGGCCCCGCGCTTCGATCGGTGCCAAGGCGAGTACCACCGCGAGTCCCAAGGCGGCGGCCGCGACCACCCTCACGGTGGCGAAGGACGGCTCCGGCCAGTTCTCCAGCGTCCAGGCGGCGGTCAACGCCGTGCCGACGAACAACACTTCACGGGTTGTCATCTCCATCAAGCCCGGCACCTACCGAGAGTTGGTCAAGGTCCCGCGTGACAAGCCGCATGTGACCTTCCAGGGCACGGGGGCCAGCCGCAAGGACACCGTCATCGTCTTCAACAACGCGTCCGGAACACCGAAGCCCGGAGGCGGCACCTACGGCACCGGAGGCAGCGCCACCGTCGCTGTCGAAGGGGACAACTTCCAGGCCCGCAACCTCACCATCGACAACGACTTCGACGAGGCGAACAACCAGAACCTGAGCGGACACCAGGCCGTCGCCCTGCGCACCGCCGCCGACAAGGTCGTCCTCGACAGCGTCATCGTCACCGGCGACCAGGACACCCTGCTCCTCGACACGGCCGCCAAGGACAAGCTCGGCCGCGTCTACGTCAACAACTCCTACATCGTCGGGAACGTCGACTTCATCTTCGGCCGGGCCAGCGCCGTGATCAACAAGTCGGTGATCACGCTGAAGAAGCGCTGGAACGGCACCTCGGCGGGGTACGTCACGGCGCCCAGCACGGCCGCCGACCGCAAGGGCTTCCTGATCATCAACAGCACGGTCAACGGCGATGTCTCCGCGTCCTCCTTCTACCTCGGCCGCCCCTGGCACGCCGGCGGCGACGCGGCCCTCGACCCGCAGGCCACCGTCCGCAACACGTCCCTGAGCAACGCGATCAGGACCGCTCCGTGGACCGACATGAGCGGCTTCTCCTGGAAGGACGACCGCTTCGCCGAGTACAAGAACACCGGCCCCGGCTCCGGCGCGGCGAGCAGTGACCGCCCGCAGCTGACCGACGCCCAGGCCACCGGCCAGGAGATCGCCGACTGGCTGGGCGACTGGACGCCCAGCGCTTCCTAGGCCCCAGCGCTTCCTGGTCCCCAGCGCTTCCCGGGCCCCAGCTCTGGCGCTCTCGCCCCGGAATCCTTTTCCGGGCAACGCCCCCCGCGCCATGCGGCCGCACTGTTCAATGGAGATGAACGCCTCTGCGAGAGGAGCCGTCGTGTCCCCTCTGGTCGTGCCGCCCGTCGGTGCGCGCATACGGCATGCGCGCACGGCGCGGGGCATGAGCCTGCGCGGCCTTGCCCGGGAGATCGGGGTGTCCGCGAGCCTCATCTCGCAGATCGAGACCGGTAAGAGCCAGCCGTCGGTCAGCACGCTGTACGCGATCACCACCGCGCTCTCCATCCCCGTCGAGTCGCTCTTCGACGGGGAGGAGACCGCGCCGCTTTCCACCCCCACCCCCATCCCGGCCTCGATCGGCGCCGGTCCCCCCGGCACCGTCCTGCAGGCGCTCGCCGCCTTCGCCGCCGAGCCGGGCCGCAGGATAGGCCCGCTGGTCAGGGCCGATGAGCGGGAGGTGCTGGAGCTCGACTCGGGTGTCGTATGGGAACGTCTCGGACAGGTGCCGGGCACGGACGTCGACTTTCTGCTGGTGACCTACCGCCCCGGCGGCGCCTCCTCCAGCACGGGCGGGCTGATGCGGCACCCGGGAACGGAGTACGGCTACCTCACCTCGGGTGAGCTGGTTCTCACCCTCGGCTTCGAGGAGTACACGCTGCGGCCCGGCGACGCGGTGTCCTTCGAGTCGACGACGCCGCACCGCTATCGCAACGACGGGGACGAACCGGCCGTCGGCGTGTGGTTCGTGTTCAGTATGCCTTGACACTTGCCTTGACACTCTCCTCGGGCGGTCGTTCACTCGAAGGGGAGGTTCGCCATGGCGATCCGCACATTCGGCCCCAACGCCGTCGACTGGGAACAGCGCGTCGACCTGGACAGGCTGCGCAAGGAACGGCTCGCCCGGCTGAACGCCGCGCTGAACCGTTCCGAGCTGGGTGCCCTGCTCAGCTTCGACTTCGCCAACATCCGCTATATGTCGTCCACCCACATCGGCACCTGGGCGATGGACAAGCTGATCCGCTTCGCGCTGCTCGTCCGCGGCGGCGAACCGATCGTCTGGGACTTCGGCTCCGCCGCCCGCCACCACCAGCTCTACAACCCGTGGCTCGACTACAGCGACGGCAAGGAAGGCCCGCCCACCGGCGCCCGCGCGGGCATCTCCACCCTCCGCGGCGCCTTCCATCCGGACGCCGGGATCGCCGAGGACGTGGCGGCGAAGATCGCCGTGCAGCTGCGCGAACACGGCCTGGCGGGCGAGCCGTTGGGCGTCGACCTCGCCGAGATGCCCGTACTCCACGCCCTGAAGGAACAGGGCATCGACGTCGTCGACGGCCAGCAGATCTTCCTGGAGGCCCGCCGCGTCAAGACCCCCGACGAGATCTCCCTCCTCGCCCAGGCCTGCTCGATGGTCGATGCGGCGTACGAGGAGCTGTACGGCTATCTGCGGCCGGGTGTGCGGGAGAACGAGTGCGTCGGGCTCGTCAGCAAGGTCCTCTACGACCTGGGCAGCGAGTACGTCGAGGGCGTCAACGCCATCTCGGGGGAGCGCTGTTCACCGCACCCGCACGTCTACAGCGACCGCCTGATCCGCCCCGGCGACCCCGCCTTCTTCGACATCCTGCACAGCCACCTCGGCTACCGCACCTGCTACTACCGCACATTCGCCGTGGGCAGCGCCTCACCCGCGCAGCGCGACGCGTACGTCCGCTGCCGCGCCTACATGGACGAGGCCATCGCCCTGGTCCGGCCCGGCGCCACCACCGCCGACATCGTCCAAGTGTGGCCGCGCGCCGAGGAGTTCGGCTTCCCCGACGAGACGGCCGCGTTCGCGCTCCAGTACGGGCACGGGGTCGGCCTGTCCATCTGGGAGAAGCCCATCTTCAGCCGTCTCGTCTCGCTCGACCACCCCGAAGTCCTCGAAGAGGGCATGGTGTTCGCCCTGGAGACGTACTGGCCTGCGGCCGACGGCTGGTCGGCGGCGCGCATCGAGGAGGAGGTCGTCGTCACCGCGGACGGGTGCGAGGTGATCACCAAGTTCCCGGCCGAGGAACTCCTCGTGGCGGGCCGCAAGTACTGGACCGTCGGCGGCGAACTCAACACCCGGCGCGAGGCCCAGTCCCACCTCAACACCCGCGAGGGGAGGGGTGAGAAATGACCAGCGGAACCCAACTCCTCGCGCTCTACGAGCAGATGGCCGTGATCCGCCGTACGGAGAAGGCCGCCCACGACCTTTTCCTGTCCGGCCTGGTCAAGGGCACCACCCACCTCGCCGCCGGGCAGGAGGCCATCGCCGTCGGCGCGAGTGCGGCCCTGCGCGACGACGACTACGTGTTCGCCACCTACCGGGGCCACCACCACGCGCTGGCCCGCGGCGCGACCCCCGAGGAATGCCTCGCCGAACTGATGAGCCGCGCCACCGGACTGTGCAAGGCCAAGGGCGGCTCGATGCACCTCACCAAGGCCGCGGGCAACATGCTCGGCTCGTACGCGATCGTCGGCGCGCATCTCCCCATGGCGGTCGGAGCCGCCTGGTCGGCCCGGCTGCGCGGCACCGAGCAGATCGCCGTGGCCTTCTTCGGCGACGGCGCGACCAACATCGGCGCGTTCCACGAGGCGCTCAACCTGGCCGCCGTGTGGAAGCTGCCCGTGCTGTTCGTCTGCGAGAACAACCTGTACATGGAGTACACGCCGATCGCCGACGTGACCGCCGTACCCAACCCCGCGGCCGACCGGGCGCCCGCCTACGGCATCCCCGGCGAGATCGTCGACGGCAACGACGTGGTCGTCGTCCAGGAGGCGGTGGCGCGGCTCGCGGACAGGGCCCGTGCGGGAGACGGGCCCAGCCTGCTGGAGGCGCAGACCTACCGGCACTTCGGCCACAGCCGCTCCGACCCGGCGACGTACCGGCCGGCGGAGGAGGTCGAGCGCTGGCTCAAGCACGACCCGCTCGACGTGGCGCGCGGTCGCCTGGCCGAACTCGGGGTTCCGGCCGAGGCGGTCACCGAGGCCGACGACCGGGCAACAGGCCTCATACAGGAGGCAGTTGAAGCCGCGAAGAACGCGCCCGCGCCCGATCCGCGGGAGGCGCTGACCGACGTATGGGCCGACGGAGGTGCGGCGTGGCGGACGTGATCACCTACCGTCAGGCGGTCGCCGAGGGCATCGCGCGCGAGATGCGGCGCGATCCGGCGGTGGTGTGCCTGGGCGAGGACATCGGCAAGGCAGGCGGGGTGTTCAAGACGACCGTCGGGCTGCACGAGGAGTTCGGGTCCGAACGGGTCTGGGACACGCCGATCTCCGAACAGGCCATCGTCGGGGCGGCGATGGGCGCCGCGATGACCGGGATGCGCCCCGTCGCGGAGGTCATGTTCTCGGATTTCCTGGCCTGCTGCTGGGACTACCTGGCCAACGAGATACCCAAAGTGCGGTACATGACGGGTGGCCAGGTCACCGTGCCGCTGGTGGTGCGTACGGCCAACGGCGGAGGGCTCGGCTTCGGCGCGCAGCACTCACAGGCGACCGAGAACTGGGCCCTGACCATCCCGGGACTGAAGATCGCGGCACCGGCCACGCCCGCCGACGTGGTCGGCATGATGGCGGCCGCCATCCGCAGCGACGACCCCGTGGTCTTCTTCGAGCACAAGGGACTTCTCGCGGCCAAGGGGGCGCCCGCGCCGCCGGACCATGTCGTCGAACTGGGACGCGCCGCCGTCGTACGCGAAGGCGCCGACATCACGCTCGTGGCGCTCGCCTCGATGGTGCCCGTGGCGCTCACAGCCGGGGAACGGCTGGCCCAGGAAGGGATCGACGCCGAGGTGATCGACCTGCGCTGCCTGGTGCCCCTGGACGTGCGGACCGTGCTCGACTCCCTCGCCAGGACCTCGCGACTGGTGACCGTCGAGGAGAACCCGTACCAGGGCGGCTGGGGCGGCACGCTCGTATCGATCGTCGCCGACGAGGGATTCGGCCTGCTCGACGCGCCCGTACGCCGGGTCGCGGCCGAGTGCGTGCCGCTGCCCTTCGCGGACGCGCTCGAGGAACAGGTCATCCCCACCGTCGACAAGGTCGTGGCGACCGTGCGGAACCTCGCCGCGTACTGAACACCCCATGGGAGGAAGGGCCATGACCAATCGGATGCTCCTGCGCTCGGGCCATGTCGTCTCGATGGACCCCGCGATCGGGGACCTGCCCCACGGCGACATCCTCATCGAGGACGGGAAGATCGCGGCGGTCGACCGCGAGATCAGCGCGGACGCGGAAGTGCTCGACATGACGGGCCGCATCGTCATTCCCGGCTTCGTCGACACCCACCGCCACACCTGGGAGGCGCCCATCCGCGGCTGCGCGCCCAACGCCACCCTCGACGACTACTTCGTCGAGGTCCTCGACACCTTCGCGCCCGCCTACGGTCCCGAGGACGTGTACGCGGGCAACCTGGCCGGCTCGCTGGAGTGCCTGAACGCCGGGATCACCACCCTCGTCGACTGGTCGCACATCAACAACACACCCGAGCATCCCGACGCCGCGATACAGGCGCTCGGCGAGACCGGCATCCGCGCCCAGTACGCGTACGGCAGCGCCAACACCTCGCTCGCCGACTACTGGTTCGAGAGCAAGATCGCCATTCCCGAGGACGATGTACGTCGGGTGAGAGAGCGTCACTTCTCGTCGGAGGACGGGTTGTTGACCATGGGCCTGGCCACTCGCGGGCCCGGCTTCTGCATCAACGACGTCGTCGAGGCCGAGTGGCGGCTCGCGCGTGAGCTGGACATCCCGCTCACCGTGCACGTCGGCATGGGCCGGCTGGCCGGTCGCTTCGGCATGGTCAAGCAACTGCACGGCCTGGGGCTGCTCGGCCCCGACACCACGTACATCCACTGCTGCTACTTCAGCGAGGAGGAGTGGCGGATGGTCGCCGACAGCGGCGGCACGGTATCCATCGCGCCGCAGGTGGAGACGCAGATGGGGCACGGCTGGCCGCCCGTGATGAAGGCGATCGAGTACGGGCTGCGGCCGAGTCTGAGCATCGACGTGGTCACCACCGTGCCCGGCGACATGTTCACCCAGATCCGCGCGGCCTTCGCCGCCGAGCGGGCGAGGGTGAACGCCGACTGCTGGCAGGCCGACACACCCGTACCCGAAGCGATGCTGACGGCGCGTCAGATGCTGGAGATCGCGACGGTCAACGGCGCGCTTGTCGCGGGACTTGAGCACCGCACCGGTTCACTGACCCCCGGCAAGCGCGCCGACATCGTCGCGATCGACGCGACCGCCCTCAACGTCGCACCGCTGATCGACCCGGTGGCCGCCGTGACGCTGAGCGCCGACGTGTCCAACGTCGAGACGGTCATCGTCGACGGTGTCGTCCGCAAGCGCGACGGCAGGCTGCTCGGCGACACCGGGCGCGCGCGGCGTCTGGTCGAGGAGTCCCGTGACCGCCTCACGGCGGCGGTCGAGGCACGTAGGAAGCAGCGGGCATGACGCACTACGTGGTCCAGCGGGCGGCGGACGCCACGTTCGCCGCCCCGCCTCAACTGCCGCACGGGAGCACGGGGTTCCGGCGTCGATCAGTGGTCGGTGAGGCGGACGGTACCGTGCACACCGGCTTCGGCGTGTGCGAGCTGGCGCCGGACGGAGCGATCGGCGCCCACGTCCACTCGTACGAGGAGTCCTTCCACATGGTGGCCGGGACGGTGATCCTCGATACGCCCGAAGGCTCGTACCTTCTCGAAGAAGGCGACTACGGGCTGCTCCCCACGGGCGTGCCGCACGCCTGGCGCGGTGCCGGGGACACCGTCGCGCGCTGGGCGGACATGCTCGCGCCGGTACCGAGGGCGCGCTACCAGTACGACACCCGGGCGGTGCCCGCGCTGCCGGCCCGCGAGCCGTCCCGGATCGACGTACGCGACCCGCGCACCCGCTCGTTCGGGCACTTCGAGGCCGCCCAGATGGATCCCGGCAAACAGTCCCAGGATCTCCTCTCCGTGTCGGCCAGCATGCGCACCGCGCTGCTCGTCTACAGCGGGATCACCGTGAAGATGATCGTGGACGCGGATCTGGGCGCGGTGGCCTCGACGATGTTCATGGTGCAGTACGCGGCCGACGGTGTCGCGGGAGCGCACGACCACCCCTTCGAGGAGACGTATCTGATCGTCGAGGGCACCGTGGACGCCACCTTCGACGGCGAACGGCACCGGCTCGGTGTGGGCGACGCCGCCTGGGCGGGCGCGGGTTGCGTGCACAGCTTCACCAACGCCGGTGCGGGGCCGGTGCGTTGGCTGGAGACACAGGCACCGCAGCCGCCGTCCCGCCACTCCTACCGGTTCGCCCGGGACTGGGACTACCTGCGCGAGGTACTGGAGGAGAGGTCATGAGCAGCGTGGTCGTCATCGGGGGAACCGCCGGCATCGGCCACGAGATCGCCCGGTGCTCCGCGGAACGCGGCGACGAGGTCGTACTCACCGGCCGCGACGCCCACCGCGCCGACACGGTCGCCAAGGAGACCGGCGCACGCGGGCTCGCCCTGGACCTCTCCCGGCCGAAGGAGATCGCTCAGGCACTGGCAGGTGTCGAGCGCGTCGATCATCTCGTCCTCGTGGGCATCTCCCGCGACCAGAACCGCGTCGCGGAGTACGACATCGATGCCGCGCTGCACCTCGTCACCCTCAAGCTCGTCGGCTACACCGAGGTGGTGCACACGCTGCTGCCGCGGATGAACGAGGAGAGCGCCGTCGTGATCTTCGGCGGGCAGGCCAAGGAGCGGCCCTACCCGGGCGCGACGACCGTCGCGACGGTGAACGCGGGAGTGACGGGCCTCGTGCGCACCCTCGCGAGCGAACTCGCCCCGATCCGCGTCAACGCCGTCCACCCGGGCATCGTCGGCGACAGCCCGTTCTGGGCGGACAAACCCGCGGAAGTGCTGGAGAACTACCGTGCGCAGACGCCCACGGGCCGACTGGCCCGCATGCGGGACGTCGTGGACGCGGTGGACTTCCTGCTGCGCAACAGCGCGGTCAACGGCGTCAATCTCAGCGTGGACGGCGGATGGTTGCTGCGATGAGCACGGGAGCCGCTGGCGCTGAGGGCCGGCCGCGCTGACGGCCGGCGGTGCAGACGGCCGACGGCCCGCTCGGTCGGCGGCTCGTCCGGTCGGCGGCCCGCCCGGTCGGCGGCCGAACAGGGCTTCGCCGACCGGGACTTGAGCACGACGGTGGAATTCCTCAGGAGACCTGTTCCTCAGGAAGCCTTGAGAGCCACGCCCCCGTACAGCGGCACCGGACCGTCACCCGGCGAGGTCCCGCTGTCCGTCGGCTCCGGATGCCACTCCGACAGTGAGACGACTCCC
Organism: Streptomyces sp. 2A115; assembly: GCF_052245575.1. Taxonomy (NCBI): domain Bacteria; kingdom Bacillati; phylum Actinomycetota; class Actinomycetes; order Kitasatosporales; family Streptomycetaceae; genus Streptomyces; species Streptomyces sp. 2A115. The sequence goes on from NZ_JBQQCG010000046.1 coordinate 70,713, forward strand.
GGTTCGACCAGTTCGAGTCCCTTGAAGAAACGGGCGGCATCGGCGTGCGGACGCGGCACGAGCGTGAGGCCGCCCGCCGCGTACATCCGCACGCCCCGCTCCACGTTCTCCCGGTTGTAGTCCGCGGTCATCATCGACAGCGCCACATAACTCCCGGCCGGCAGCGCGTCGACGAGGGTGCCCACCAGCTCGTACGCCCCGTCGTCGTCGGGGATGAAGTGCAGCAGCGCGACCAGCGACAGCGCGATGGGCCGGTCGAAGTCGAGGACGCGGGCAGCCTGTTCCAGGATGGTGTCGGTGTCGCGCGCATCCGCCTGGATGTACTCCGTCACACCCTCGGGCGTGCCGCGCAGCAACGCGCCGGCGTGGGCCAGCACGATGGGGTCGTTGTCGACGTACACGATCCGTGTGTCGCGCGCAGTCGCCTGGGCGATCTGGTGGAGGTTGGGCTCGGTCGGGATGCCCGTGCCGATGTCGAGGTACTGGCGGATGCCCGCTTCCTGGGTCAGCCAGCGCGTGACGCGATGCATCCACGAGCGGTTGCTGCGGGCCACCTGCTGGGCGGTCCCGTCGGACGCCATGAGCTGGAGGCCCAGTTCCTCGTCGACCGGGTAGTTGTCCTTGCCGCCCAGCAGCCAGTCGTACACGCGCGCGGGATGCGGCTTGCTGGTGTCGATCCGCTGGAGGGGGGACTCGGTCCCGGTCATGCGGTACTCCTCTGCTCGTCATGGCGTGCGAGCAGTCTGACACCGTTATCCGGTCTTCGAGTCCTGATTCTCGGCCTGTCGCAGACACTCCTTCACGATCTTCTTGTCGAGTGCGGCCCGCACCAACGCGGCTGCCAGCACGGCCGGTTCGGTGTGTCCGGCGAGCTTCACCAGTTGGTCCGGGTCCTCGGGCAGCCCGAGCCTGCCCGCGCCCTGCAGCGCCTTCGCGTCGAGATGGGGAGCGGCCTCGGGCCATACCCGCTGCACCTCGCGCAGGAAGATGTCCGCGCCCGCGGGACCGAGCCCCGGTACCTCCTGGAGCAGGTCCCGCAGTTCGTCCAGGTCGCCGTCCGCCGCGTCCCGCATCCGCCGCAGATCACCGCCCCAGCGCTCCAGCAACAGCTCGGCGCCGTCGCCGAGTTGGGTCGCCGTGCGCTCGTCGTAGCGCCGGTAGCCGCCCTCGCCCAGCGCGTCGACCCGCTGCTGCCAGGTCGCGTCGGCCATGCGGCGCGGATCGCGCATCCCGGCCTCGTACAGGGCGCGGGTGGTCGCGAGCGCGACGGAACCGCGGATCCGTGCGCTCAGCAGACACGCCATGACCAGGGTGCGGTACAGCGGCTGCGGCGTGTTCCGCAGCTTGATGCCGGCCTCGTCGGCGAACGTACGGCCGTGCTCGGCGACCAGCGTCTCGAGGACCCGTTCCTCCCGGCCGGTCATGGCGACGGCTTGAGTGGATCGTGGCCCAGCGTCATCAGCCGGTGACGTCGCTTGGTCTCTTCGGCCTCGGGCTCGTTCTCCAGGTCCGCCTCGGAGGTCACCGTGTCCACCACCTCGTACATCACCTTGATGTCGTCCTCGGTGAGGTCCGTGCGGCGCTTCTGCAGGATGGCCAGCACATGCTGACCGGTGGACGAACTCATCTCCTCCGGCAGCGGTTCCGTCTCCTCACCCGCGTCACGCACCCGCAGCCAGGCGGCCAGCTCCTGCGAGGTCATGTTCACCACGCGGTGGAACTCGTCCCACAGCGTGTCGAGTTCGAGAGCGTCGGCCATGGCGTACCCCTTTCGTTCGTGCGCTCGTTCGTGCGCCGCGCGTGCGTCGGCTCCCTCGCGAGGCTCGCTGGGCTCGCGAGGGAGTCAGCCGCGCGGCCGGTCCTCGGCCTGGAACATCCAGCGGTGCTTCTCGAGCTCGGCCGTGAGGCCGATCAGCAGATCCTGGGTGACGAGATCGGCATCCTGCGTCGCGCCGATCCGCTCCCGCAGCTGCCCGATGATCGTCTCCAGTGCTTCGACGAGCAGGCCGACGACCTCGGTGTCCTCGACCCAGCCCTCCTTCGGACCCTGCAGCGCACAGGTCGTCGCGATGGTCTCGGGCCGGCCGTCGGGCGCGATGCCGAGCGCCGCGGCGCGTTCGGCCACGGTGTCGGCGTACGAACGGGCCGTGCCGACGATCTCGTCGAGCTGCAGGTGGATCGTGCGGAACCGCGGACCCACGATGTTCCAGTGGGCCTGCTTGCCGATGAGTGAGAGTCCCAGCAGGTCCACGAGGGTGCCCTGCAGGGCGTCCCCGACCACCTGACGCGCGGCGTCGGGGAGCGTGCTCTTCACCACAGTCATGGCGCGCTTCTCCTTGAGGCTTGAGGACGGCGGAGGATACGGAGCAGCGCGGCGCGCTCTTCCTCGCCCGTACCGCCCCACACGCCCGAGGTCTGCCCGGTGTCGAGCGCCCAGTCCAGACACGGGGCGGCCACCGGACAGCGGGCACAGATCCGCTTGGCGGCGGCGATGTCCCGCAGGGCCGGGCCTGTCGTGCCCACGGGGAAGAACAGTTCGGGGTCCTCACCCACGCAGGCCGCACTCCGCAACCACTCCATGCGGGCCCGAGTGCCCAGGGTGGATCAGCGAAAACACCCCCTGTCCCAGCCCCTGCCTCAACTCCCGTCTCAGCTCGCGAGCACGCGGTTCAGCTCCCGAGCACGCGGTCCACGAATCCGGTCACGTCCGCGAGGACCACGTCCTTGTCCGTCTCGTTGAACACCTCGTGCTGGGCTCCCGCGTACACGCGCTCGGTCCAGTCGGCGCCGCGCAGCTCCTCGACTCCGGCGCGGCTGGCGGGCAGCGGCACGATCCGGTCGTCGTCGCCGTGCACCCACAGCAGGGGGAGCGCGCCCACGTTGCCGCTCTTGGAGATCGTCTCCAGGGTGCGTACGAACGCCTCCAGCGTCGGACGCTTGAACGGGCCGTGCCAGACGAGGGGATCCGCCGCGTACGCCTCGCCGACCGACGGATCGCGCGAGAGCGTGGTCGGGTCGATCGGGAGGTCGGGCAGCGGGTCGAGTGGCAGCAGCTGATCTAGCAGTCGCCAGCTGCCGATCACCGGACCGGACAGGACAAGGGCGGTGAGGTCGTTGCCGTAGCGCTGGGCGTGGCGTGCCGCGATGAGGCCGCCCATGGAGTGGCCGATCAGGACGACCGGCACGCCCGGGTGGGTCGCCCGGGCCAGCCGCTCCACCGAGTGGACATCGGTCACCACGTCCTCGAAGTCCTCGATCAGCACCCGCTCGCCGGCCGACCTGCCGTGGCCCATGTGGTCGGGCCCGAACACCGCCGCGCCGTGCGAGTTCAGTACGTCCGCCACGTACTCGTACCGGCCGATGTGCTCCCCGTAGCCGTGTACCAGCAACGCGAGGTACCGCGGCCGCTCCCGTGGCCACTCGCGTGCGGTGATGCCGCCCCGGGTGCCCGTGAGGGTGTGCTCGCGAGAGTCGGCCATGGCTCCTCCATCGGGGTGGGCGAAGATTCGAGGGGATCTTCCCAGGGAGCCGGGCGGCGGTCCACCGTCTCGGCAGGGGGCGGCCTGGCAGGGGCCACCTGTCGAGACGGTCCTGACACAGCCGGATACGTGGGCATAGCATCGGTCCCCGCATGAACACAATGACGCTCTGGAACATCTCCGGCTGGCAGTTCGCCGCACTCGCCGCCGCGGCCATGCTCGTCGGCTTCTCGAAGACCGCCGTGAGCGGGGCCAACACGGTCAGTCTCGCGATCTTCGCGGCCGTGCTGCCGGCCCGGGCGTCGACCGGCGTGCTGCTGCCGATCCTGATCGTCGGGGACGTGCTCGCCGTGCTCACCTACCGGCGGCACGCCCACTGGCCCACGCTGTGGCGGCTGTTCCCCGCGGTCGCCGCCGGTGTGGTCGTCGGCACGGTGTTCCTGATGTGGGCCGACGACGAGATCGTACGGACGTCGATCGGCGCGATCCTGCTGCTGATGGCCGGAGTCACGGTGTGGCGCCGGCGCAAGGCCACGGCGGAGGAGGATCCCGACGCGGTGGTCACGCGGACCGGCCGGATCAAGGCCCGTTCGTACGGAGTGATGGGCGGCTTCACCACGATGGTCGCCAACGCGGGCGGCCCGGTGATGTCGATGTATCTCCTCTCCGCGGGCTTCCGCAAGCTCGGCTTCCTGGGGACCTCGGCCTTCTTCTTCCTGATCGTCAACGTCTCCAAAGTCCCCTTCAGCGTCGGCCTCGGCCTGATCGACGGCCACTCGCTGCTCCTCGACGCGGCCCTCGCCGCCTTCGTCGTGCCGGGCGCCATCATCGGCAAGTACGCCGTGAACCGCATCAACCAGCGCCTCTTCGAGCAACTCGTGATCGGGGCGACAGTGGTGGGCGGGGCACAGCTCCTGCTGCGCTGATCCTCGACCGGGCGACCTCCGCACCCTCCCGCGCTGTGCTCGGAATGCCGTCTTCACCGCGCCCGTGCCCGGCCGCGCCTAGTCTGGGAGGCGCCGGAAGCGTGTTCACGGGGCAGAGAGGCTGTTGCCATGTCCGAGGCGTCCGCTCACCAGGATCCGCCGGGATCCCCCCGCTATCTGCCGATCGCCGAGCACGGCCTGATCGGCGATCTGCGCAGTGTGGCCCTGGTGGGCACCAACGGCACGATCGACTGGTACTGCTGCCCGTCCTTCGACGCGCCCAGCGTCTTCGCCTCGATCCTCGACGCGGACCGGGGCGGATCGTTCGAGCTGGCGGCCGCCGTACCGGCCAAGACCAAGCAGTTCTACTTCCCCGACACCAATGTGCTGGTCACCCGCTTCTTCACCGAGGACGGGGTGGGGGAGGTCCAGGACTTCATGCCGGTGGACGACGACGGCGCGGAGGCCGACCGGCACCGGCTGATCCGGCGCGTGGTGTGCGTACGCGGAACGATCCCCTTCACCGCGCGCGTGGCCCCCCGGTTCGAGTACGGAGCCCAGCCGCACACCGTACGGCTGCACGACGGCATGGCGATCTTCGAGTCCGTGGAACTGTCGCTCGCGCTGACCGCCACGGTGCCGCTGGAGTGCGACGACCTGGACGCGAAGGTGGACTTCAAACTCTCGGAGGGCGAGTCGGCGGTGTTCGCCCTCGACCAGGTCAGCGGCGACATCGCACCACGCCGGTGTCCACGCGCCGAGGCCGAGGAGTCGTTCGCCGCCACGGTGGCCTACTGGCGGCGATGGCTGACCTCCTCCCACTACCGCGGCCGCTGGCGGGAGATGGTGCACCGCTCCGCGCTGACCCTCAAGCTGCTCACCTACGCGCCGACCGGCGCCATCGTGGCCGCGGCGACGACCAGCCTCCCGGAGCAGCTCGGCGGCGAGCGCAACTGGGACTACCGGTACGTATGGGTGCGTGACGCCGCCTTCGCCGTGTACGCCCTGCTGCGGCTGGGCTTCACGAGCGAGGCCGAGTCGTTCATGGCCTTCCTGGCCAAGCACATCAGCCCGGGTGACGGCCGCCCCTCGGGCCCGCTGCAGATCATGTACGGCATCGACGGGCGCACCGACCTGCCGGAACGTGAACTCGCCCACCTGGAGGGGTATCAAGGATCCGCCCCGGTCCGCGTCGGAAACGCGGCGGCCGACCAGCTCCAACTCGACATCTACGGGGCGCTCATCGACTCGGTCTACCTCTACGACAAATGGGCCCAGCCGATCTCCAGCGACCAATGGGACGACATCTGCGCGCTGGTGGACTGGGTCTGCGACCACTGGGACCAGCCCGACGAGGGCGTCTGGGAGACCCGCGGCGGTCGTAAGAACTTCCTCTATTCGAGGCTGATGTGCTGGGTGGCGATCGAGCGGGCCATCAGGCTGGCCAACCGCCGCGGGCTTCCGGCGGATCTCCCGCGCTGGCTGCAGGCCCGCGACACGATCTACCGACGGATCATGAAGCGCTGCTGGTCGCCCGCACGACAGGCGTTCGTCCAGCAGGAGGACGGTGACCTCCTCGACGCCGCCGTGCTGATGATGCCCCTGACCAAGTTCATCTCGCCCACCGATCCGAAATGGCTGTCGACGCTCGACGCGCTCACCGAGGAGCTGGTGTCCGACTCGCTGGTCTATCGCTACGACCCGACCGTGAGCCCCGACGGCCTGCGCGGCGAGGAGGGCACGTTCTCGATCTGCTCCTTCTGGTACGTCGAGGCGCTGACGCGGGCCGGACGGCTCGACGAGGCACGGCTGGCCTTCGAGAAGATGCTCACCTACGCCAACCACCTCGGCTTGTACGCCGAGGAGATCAGCCACACCGGCGAACAGCAGGGCAACTTCCCGCAGGCCTTCACCCATCTCGCGCTGATCAGCGCCGCGTTCAACCTCGACCGGGCCCTGGGGTGACGGGCCGGCGGGCCCGGCCGGGGGATGTGCCGGACCCGCCCCGTACGCTCGACGCCATGTCCCCGCACGTCCTGCTCCTCGGTGGCACCGCCGAGGCCCGCGAACTCGCCGCGACCCTCGCCGCCCGGCCTGGCGTGCGCGTGACCACGTCACTCGCGGGCCGCGTATCCCGGCCCGGGGAGCTCGACGGGGACGTACGCGTCGGGGGGTTCGGCGGGGCGGAGGGCCTCGCCGAGTGGCTGCGCGCCGAGCACGTGGACGCCGTCGTCGACGCCACGCACCCCTTCGCGGCCGGCATCACCGCGAACGCCGCGCAGGCCGCGGCGGCCACCGGTGTCCCGGCCGTCGTCCTGCGCCGACCCGGCTGGCAGCCGGGTCCCGGCGACCGCTGGCACCCGGCGGCGTCCCTCGCCGAAGCCGCCGCCCTGCTCCCGCCCCTGGGCCGCCGCATCTTCCTCACCACGGGCCGCCTCGGTCTCGCGTCCTTCGCCCACCTGCCCGAACTCCACTTCCTCGTACGCTCGGTTGAGCCCCCCGAACCACCGATGCCGCCCCGCACGGAAGTCCTCCTGGCCCGCGGTCCGTTCACGGTGGAGTCCGAGAGGTCTCTCCTGCGCGAGCACCGCATCGATGCCCTGGTCACCAAGGACAGCGGCGGCTCGTCGACGTCGGCCAAGCTGACAGCAGCCCGTGAACTCGGCCTGCCGGTGGTGGTCGTACGCCGCCCTCCGCTGCCCGAGGGGGTTAGTGCCGAGCCGGACGTGGCGGCGGTGCTGGCTCGACTGGACCTCGACGCGCGGTGAGCCTCAACACCCTGTAGGCCTCAACTCGGGGCCGGGGGACCCCTGGCCCCTCCGGGGGTGGCCCTATCCCCGTGGCCGCCTGCGCAGCAAGTATGTGTCCATGATCCAGCCCTTGCGCTCCCGGGCCCGCGCGCGGAGCTCGGCGATACGGGGGGCGGTCTCCGCGAGGGGGCCGGAGGCCAGGATCTCGTCTGGGGTGCCTATGTACGCGCCCCAGTAGATGTCGATGTCCTGGTCGGCGTCTGCGTACCGCTGGAACGTCTGGTGGGCGTCCAGCATGACCACCACGTCGTCGACACCGTCGGGGAAGCCCTCGGCGAGACGCCGGCCCGTGGTGATCTGGACAGGGCGGGCGACGCGGTTGAGCCCCGTACGATGTCGGGCGACCAGGGCCGAGACGCTGCTGATGCCCGGTACGACGTCGTAGTCGAAGGCCACCGCGCCCCGGTCGAGGATCTCCTCCAGGATGCCGAGCGTGCTGTCGTACAACGAGGGATCGCCCCACACGAGGAACGCCCCGCTCTCGTCCTCGCCCAGCTCCTCGGTGATCAGCCGCTCGTAGATGTCGGCGCGGGCACTGCGCCAGTCCCCGACCGCGGGGGAGTAGCCCGCGCCTCCGGCGGCCCGGTCCCGCTCCGGATCGCGCGCCTCCACCAGCCGGTACTCCTCGTCCGGTATGTGCGCGTCGAGAATGTCACGGCGCAACTGGACGAGGTCCGACTTCACCTCGCCCTTGTCCAGGATGAAGAACACGTCCGTGCTCCTCAGCGCTTTGACCGCCTGGAGGGTCAGTTGGTCGGGATCGCCCGCCCCGATGCCGATGACATGAATCTTTCGCACACCCCGAGTGTGCCGCACCCCACTGACAGCCACGCCACCGCACCCGGCAGGCCGCCCCGCGACAGGGTGCCTGCTCCTGCGCTAGGCCTTGCCCCCACGCAACCGCGGAGCCCACGCCTCCGCGTCCACAGCCCTCTCGTCCTGCTCCACGACCTCCGCCAACTTCCGTGCCCAGGAGGCGAGTTCAGGCAGCTCCAACCCGTACGGACGCGACCGCCCGGAGGCCGCTCCCCATTCCTCGACCGCCCCGGCCCCCCGCCGGAGCAACCGCGCCCCGCCCGTCAGGTTCCCCCGAGCCGCATGGGTGAGCCCCACCGCGAGCTGCGCCAGCCCCCGCCACAACGCCCGCTCCTCCGTCGGCCCCGACTTCCACGCATCCTCGAAGACCTCGTGCGCGTGGAACGGTTTCCCCGCCTCCAGCAACGCCTGCGCCTCGACGACCGTCTCCTCGGGCGTACGCACGACCCCTTCGGGCTGCCGCTCCACCCCATCGGTCCCGTACGGCAGGGGTCGCCCGAGCCCGTCCCGCGGCCGCGCGTTACGCGCCCGCCCCTCGGTGTCCCGGTCCCGTCCGTCGCCAGAAGTGCTGCTCATACCCCGATTGTCCCTCGTTCACGGCCCCCTTCGAAGCAGCCCGTGGCGTGGGGTAAAGTGCTGTTTGCGTGATCACGCGGAACTCCATGACACTCATGGAACTCCGCGGCGGGGCGCATCGGGACGTGGCGCAGCTTGGTAGCGCACTTGACTGGGGGTCAAGGGGTCGCAGGTTCAAATCCTGTCGTCCCGACAGTGTGAAGGGTCTTCGCAGGTGAAAGCCTGTGAGGGCCCTTTTCGTATGGGTCGTTTCCGATCTTCGAGGTTGAGCACGCCGCTCATCGGCGCCTTTACTCGGAGGTTTGCGAGGATGCCGCTGCTGGACCTGGACAAGATGACTGCGGAGCTGTCGACGACCTGGTCGGGGTTTCTGCGGGACTGGGACCGCTCGCTGCGGTCGGGGAACTATCCGGAGACCACCCGGTACAACTATCTGCTGGCGGCCGCTCAGTTGGGCCGCTATCCGGGGGAATACTCGCCGGATCCGGATGCCGACGCGGCGGCCGAGGATCCGGTCGACGTTACGCGGGCGCATGTGGAGGCGTTCCAGGCGTGGATGATCGAGACGCGGTCGGCGTCGACCGCGGTGCACAAGCACAAGGCGCTGCGGCAGTTCTTCAAGTGGCTGATGCTGGATGAGGGCGAGATCGACCGGTCGCCGATGGAGCGGGTCCGGCAGCCGAAGATGCCGCAGAAGCTGGTCCCGGTCATCCGTGACGAGGAGACCACGAAGGTCCTCGGGCACCTGCAAGGGCAGGGATTTCGTGCAGTTGCGGGACGAGGCGATCATCCGGCTGTACTGCAATACAGGGGCGCGGCTCTCCGAGGTTGGCAACCTGGCACTCGAGGACATCGACCTGACCACCGAGTCCGTGCACTACCACGGCAAGGGCAGCAAGGATCGGCGTGTGTGGTTCGGGCCGAAGACCGCGCGAGCCATCAGCCGCTATCTGCGGGCCCGCGCCAAGCACAAGGCGGCCGACCAGCCGGAGCTGTGGCTGGCCGAGCGGGGGACGCGGCCGCTGGCCCCCAACGGCATCAAGATCATGCTCAAGCGGCGGGGCCTTGCCGCCGGACTGGCCAAGTTGCACGCGCACCGGTGGCGGCACACCTTCGCCCACGAGTGGAAGCGCGCCGGTGCCGACACCGGCGACCTGATGCTGCTGCTCGGCTGGACGTCGCAGGAGATGCCGCGCCGTTACGGTGCCAGCGCGGCCGCCGAACGTGCCCAGGAAACCCACCAGCGGATCGGGGTTGGTGATCATGTCTGAGCCCGGTGCGATGACGGTCCGGCGGGCCGGCCTGCGCGAGCAGCAGCTGGCCTTCCGCGCTGTCACCGTGATTGCGGGGACGGTGGTGGGCCTGGCCTTCCTCTTCGGCTTCGGCAATGTGTGGACGCTGGCCCTGCGCTTGGGCGTGTCCGCCTGGGTGGCCCCGCTCGTCGCGCCGGCCGTGGACCTGTCCGTCCTGGCACTGCTGCTGGCGATCCGCTACCTCGCCCTCTACGGCGCCCCTGCCACGGCCCTGCGCCCTGCCCGCAGGCTGCTGCTCCTGTCCAGCCTGCTTACCCTCGCCCTGAACGTCACCGAACCGCTGCTCGTCGGTGCGTACGGGCGGGCGGGCTTCGACGCGGTCGGCCCGCTCCTGCTGATCGGCTGGGCAGGGGTCGGCCCCGGCCTGCTACAGGCCATCAGCGGTATCCGCGCTGTCGCCACCGATGCGCCGAGAGCACCATCGGGAGGGCCTGGTCCCGCAGGCGGGCGGCTGTGCAGTGTGCAGGCGGACGAGCCTGCCGTCCGGGCCGACGACGGTCAGGATCTTCTCGAGCGCGCCCGAGCGGAAGATGCCCGGCACTGGCAGACCCACCGGCGGCCGATCTCCGCCGAGACGCTCCGTAAGCGCCTGCATATCGGCGCCGCACGATCCCGCGCACTGGTCGCCGTCCTACGCGCAGGAAGCGCATCGGAAGTCGCAAACGGGCTCCACGCTGTGCCCCGCTAGGGACACTGCAGGCCGTGCGGAGACCGGGGCGGTGCGGCCTGCAGTGCCTGTCGGTCGGCTGTTTCTGGCTCATCGCCGCCGACCAAGGCACGTGGAGGGCACGGCGTCACGCCAACTGGATGGTTGCTGCGCGGGGCTTAGTAGCGGCTTAGTAACTCCATAGGCACGCTCCACGGCCCACCTCTTGGCCTGGGGAACGAACCCGGTCTGCGCGGAATTGCGCTCCACAACCTCCACCCCGATGCCCACCTTCTCCTCGTGCGAGACGACGGCGTTCTTGAAGCCCTGGTCGACCAGGGCCTTCTCCACGGCGTCGGTGTCGGCGGCGAGCTTGTCCAGCAGCGCGATCCCGACGGCGGCACCGCAACCACCAACCCCAGAACGTCAACGGCCAGGCCGCGCTTGCGGCCCGGTACTTTTTTGCCGCATCACGCCCCGTCGACTCAGCGGGCACTCCGGCCGCCGCGTGCACGCTCTGGGCGCCGAGCACCACCAGGCTCGGGTCCGCCTTCCGACGCGCCATTTCCCGCACTTGCCAGCGCAGCAGATCGTGAATGGTCTGATCGATGCCGTCGTCACGCCAGGTGTAGAAGTAGTACTTCACCGCGCCGGGCGGCGGAAAGTCGTGCGGGAGCAGCTCCCACTGACAACCGGTCCGGCCCTGGTAGAGCAGCGCGTTGACGATCTCCCGCATCTCGTACCGGCCCCGATGGCCGCTGACCGAGGGATGCGCGGCCTTCCACGCAGCGATCACCGGCTCGACTAGCGACCACTGCTCGTCGGACAGATCGGTCTTGTAGGGCTTGCGCTCGCTCACGGTGCCCAGCCCAACATGCCCATGGCCGCCAAACGGCCGGGATGCCGCACCGCCACATGTTCAGGCGACGACAAAACTCCTATGTACTCCTATTCCTCCCTCTCAGACCTCCGGGTGTCCGCCGGCGCGCCAGCGGAGGAAGGATTCGCGGGCCCGGATCACCCGGCGCGCACCGGTGGGATCCGCAGCAGCAGGGACGGGACGAACACCATCAACTGCCCGGATTCCTCGGGGCAACCCGGCAGCAGGAGCAGGTGGAGCGTGACGAGCGCCAGCACGACGTAGACGAGCCGGTGCAGTCACTTCCAGTCGCTGCCGAACCGGCGCATCGACCACCGGTTGGAGGTGATGGCGAGGGGGACAAGCAGCAGGGTGGCGAGGGTACCGGCGGCGAGGAACGCCTGGCCGGCCACCCCGGCGCGCCAGCCGTCGGTGGACATCGTGGCGGCGAGGACCAGGTCCAGGGCGGCGAGGGCGAAGGTCCACAATCCGAGGTCCCGCGCCAGGATCTGGTGCCATCGCCAGCCGGTGACCGTGGTGACCGGCGTGATCGCGAACGTCACGGCGAGACTCAGCAACGCGGCGTTTCCGAGTATGCCGGCGGCGTTCTGCTTCAGCGTGGCCACGGCGCCGTCGTCGCCGGTGAGCGCAGCGGCCAGCAGCATGGTCACCAGGAGCACCGGGATCAATGGCAGCAGCCGCAGGATGATGAGGGTTGGGCGCGGGAGCCACCTGGGGACGCCGAGCGCCCGTGACCGGCGCGGAGGATCTACTGTCTGGTTGCCGGGTGCGATGCCGGTCATCTGGTCCTCCCCTGCTCATGAGCCGACGGTAGGTTCTATTTCTTAGGTATCCGTAAGAGCGCGGTCCCCAGCGACGCTCTAATCCTGGCCTCAGGTTGATCGGGGACAATGAGCGGCAAAAGCATCGACTGGAGGGGGGCGGGCCGGCGTGCGGATCATGATCGCGGATGATGAAGCGGCCATCCGGGATTCGCTGGAGCGGGTGCTCCAGGTCGAGGGTTACGACACCAGCACCGTCGCCAACGGTCTCGCCGTGCTCGACGGGGTCGGTGGCGACGCGCCGGATCTGCTGCTCCTCGACGTGATGATGCCCCGCCTCGGCGGGTTGGAGACCTGCCGGCGGTTGCGGGCCGCGGGTCGGGATCTGCCGGTGCTGATGCTGACCGCCCGTGACCAGGTCTCCGACCGGGTCGCGGGGCTGGACGCGGGCGCCGACGACTACCTGCCCAAGCCGTTCGCCACCGAGGAGTTGCTGGCCCGGGTGCGGGCCCTGCTGCGCCGGCGCACGCCGACCGACGAGGAGTCGCAGATCCTGTCGTTCGCCGACGTCCGGCTCGATCCCGACAGGTTCGAGGCGTGGCGGGGCGCGCGGCCGCTGCGCCTGACCCGGACCGAGTTCTCCCTCCTGCAGGTCCTCATGAGCAACGCGACCCGGGTCCTGACCCGCGACGCGCTGTTCGAGGCGATCTGGGGCTTCGACATGAGCGCCACCGCCAACAACCTCCAGGTATACGTGAGCTACCTGCGCCGCAAGATGGAGGCCGAGGGTGAGCCGCGATTGATCTACACGCTGCGCGGCCTGGGATACACGTTGCGGGAGACTCCTCCGTGAGCAGGTCCGCCGGCCGGGAACCGCGCCGGCTGACCCGATGGTGGCGCCGGTGGTCCCTGCGGGCCAGGCTGACGGTGATCGCGGCGACGGCCATCGCGGTCAGCGTGTTCGTGGCCTTCCAGGTGGCCAGCGAGCTACTGGACTGGGAGCTGCAGGACACCGCCGAGAATCAGCTGCGCGCCGACTCCCGCGTCCTGGCGACGAACGCGGAGCGCGCCGGTCTGGCGCAGGTCCAGCTACCGCCGTATCCCGGATCCGGTCGGCTGGTGCGGGTCATCCTGCCCGACGGCTCGATCCGGACGTCGGCCGGCCAACCCGCGCTGCCCCCGGTCAGCGCGGACGCCGGGCGCGTGGCGCAGGGCGCGTCGGCCGACCTGATGGAGTCGAACGACAGCGACGAGGACGGCTACGTCATCTACACGCTGCGGGCGGGCGACGGCGCGGTCCAGGTGGCCCGCGTCGTCGACGACAGCCCGATCAACCGGTTCGGGTTGGGCATGCTGCTGATCGGGCTGCTCTGCGTGGTCGGCGGCGCCCTTGTCGGGCGGACCGTGGCGCGGACCGGGCTGGCACCGATCGACCGGCTGACCGCCGCCGCGGTACGTGTCGCGCACACCCGGGATCTCGACGCCGACATCCCGGATGAGGGCGGTGGGGAGATCCGGCGGCTGATCCAGTCGATCAACGACATGCTCGCCGCGCTCCGGGACTCCCGGCGGGCTCAGCGGCTGCTCGCCGAGGACGCCGCCCACGAGCTCAAGACCCCGCTCACCAGCCTGCGCCTCAACGTCGAGCTGCTGATCCGGCTCGATCGGCGCGGCACCCTGGACAGCGCACTGCCGGCGGAGAGCCGGACCCGGCTGCTCAACGATCTCGGCGCCCAGGTGGACGAGTTGAGCACCCTTGCCGCCGAGCTGACCGACCTGGCGCGCGGTGACGTCAGCGACGAGAGCACCGAGGTGCTCGACCTCGCCGACGTGGTGGTGGCCGCCGCGACCCGGGCGGGTTCCCGCGTGCCCGACATCGAGGTCGCGCTCGACGTGACCTCTGTGTGGGTGAGCGGGCGTCCCGCTGCGCTCGAGCGGGCGGTGCTCAACCTCATCGACAACGCCGGCAAGTGGTCCCCCGCGGACCAGCCGGTCCAGGTCCGGCTCCGTGCCGAGGGCGCGTCGGTCGTGCTCGAGGTCGACGACGCAGGGCCGGGCATCGACGCCGCCGACGTACCGCGGGTGTTCGACCGGTTCTACCGTGCCGACAGCGCCCGGGCGTTGCCGGGATCCGGTCTGGGGCTGTCGATCGTGCAGCGGGTCGTCGACGCCCACGGCGGCCGGGCCGCCGTCGCCCGCTCCGCACGCGGTGGTGCGCTGCTTCGGGTCGACCTTCCGGCCGCGGCCCCGCCCGCGATCGCGCGGCTCACCGCCGGGGAGGACACCGCGGTGCGCTGACCCGCCCCGGCGGCGCGGCGCGGGACAAGGGACGGCGGCCCTCGGGCAATGGCCCGCGCGGCCCGCCACCGGGCAGGACACGGTGCGCCGACCCCAGCCCCGGCCGCACGGCGCAGGACCAAGGGACGGCGGCCCTCGGGCAATGGCCCGCGCGGCCCGCCACCGGGCAGGACACGGTGCGCCGACCCCAGCCCCGGCCGCACGGCGCAGGACCAAGGGACGGCGGCCCTCGGGCAATGGCCCGCGCGGCCCGCCACCGGGCAGGACACGGTGCGCCGACCCCAGCCCCGGCGCGTGGCGCGGGACCAAAGGGCGGCGACCGTCGGGCCCATGAAAAAAATCCGGGACGGGCCTGGGTGCCCGTCCCGGATCTCGTCCGTGCCGCCGCGCTCACCGTTGCAGCGCGGGCTCCTCGTCGTCGGCGAGCGGCTGTTGACCGTCCGGCAGCTCCGCCGCTGGACGGGACAGCCGGCTCGGCCACCACATCCGCCGGCCGATCAGCAAGGTGAGGGCGGGCACCAGGACCGACCGCACCAGCAGGGCGTCGAGCAGCACGCCGAAGGCGACCAGGAACCCGACCTCGATCAGCATCACCAGCGGAAGTGTGGCGAGGACCGCGAACGTGGCCGCCAGGACCAGGCCTGCCGAGGTGATGACGCCACCGGTGGCCGAGAGGGCTTTGAGCATGCCCTCTCTGGTGCCGAGACGCACGGTCTCCTCCCGGGCCCGGCTGGCCAGGAAGATGTTGTAGTCGACGCCGAGCGCCACCAGGAACAGGAATGCCAGCAGCGGCACCGAATAGTCGATCCCCTTGAACCCGAGGATCGTGTCGAAGACGAACACGCTGCCGCCGAAGGCTGCGGCGAATGAGACGATCACGGTGGCCATCAGGACCAGCGGGGCCAGGATCGCGCGCAGCAGCAGCCCGAGGACGATCAGGACGACGGCGAGCACCAGCGGGATCACCAGCTTCTCGTCGCGCTTGGTGGTCACCTCGGTGTCGAGGTTCTCCGCACTCGGCCCGCCGACGATCGCCTCCGCCCCGCTCACCGCGTGCATGGCCATGCGCACCCGCTTGATCGTGTCGTACTCTGCGACGGTGTCCGGTGCGTCCTTCGGGAACACGGAGATGTTGGCCCAGCCACGGCTGGTCTGCTCCGGGATGGCCAGGGCCACACCGCGAGTGTCCTTGACGATGTCGAGCACCCGCTCCTGGTGCGCCGGCCGCGTGAAGATCGTCATCGGCTGGCCGCCGAGCTCCGGGAAGTGCTGGCGGAGGACAGTGAAGCCGGTGACCGACTCCGGCGCGGACAGGAACTGGTCCTGCTCCCGCAGGGCGCCGGTGTTGCCCGCCAGCCCGAGGGCGAGCACGCCGAGGACTCCGAGCGAGCCGAGCGTCGCCACCCACCGGCGGCGGCTGATGGCGGTGCCGAGCCGTCCCCACAGCCCCGGCTTCTCCTCCACGGCCGTGCTGAACCGCGGGATGGCCGGCCAGAAGATCCGCCTGCCGAGCACCACGAGCACCGCCGGGAACAGCGTCAGCATGGCCACCAGCGCGCACAGGATGCCGGCCGCACCGATCGGGCCCAACCCGCTGGTGCTGTTCAGGTCCGCGACGAGCAGGCAGAGCAGGCCGGCGACCACGGTGGCCGCGGACGCGACGATGGCCGGCGCCGCGCCGCGTAGCGCGTGGACCATCGCGACCCGGACGTTCTCATGGTGGTGCAGTGCCTCCCGATATCGAGCGATGAGCAACAGCGCGTAGTCCGTGCCGACGCCGAATACCAGGATCGTCAGCAGCGCCGAGTTCTGGTCGTTGACCACGATGCCGAAGCCCTTGACGAGCAGGTAGACGGTCCCCATCGAGGTCAGTGCGGCCGCGCCAACGGCCACCAGCGGGATGATCCACAACACCGGGCTGCGGTAGGTGAGGATGAGCAGGAGCGTGACGACGACGATGGTGGTAAGGAGGACCTGCACGTCGATGCCGTCGAAGACGGCATCCATGTCGCCGTCGATCGCGCCCGGGCCGGTCACGTCGAGTTCCAGGCCGGAGGGGCGGCCCTTCGCGGCGTCACGTAACGGGCCGACGACGTCCTCCGGTGCGCCGTAGTCCGTGCTCACCTCGAGGGTGAACATCATCGCCTTGCGGTCGGTGGAGAGGCTCGTCGGTGAGCCCTCGTCGTCCTCGTCGGCCGCCGCCGTCGCCTTCGGCGGGTACCGCTTGGCAAGGGTGTCGTAGTGGCGCTCGACCGCCGCGCGGTCGGCGGCGGTCATGCCGCCGGCGCGGTGGTACACGAAGATGAACGTGTTGTTGTCACCGCCGGGGAGACTGTCGTCCAGCACCGCCACCTTGGTGGACTCGGCGCTGGCCGGCAGGGTGTCCACGGCGCTGTCGGTGGTGACCGAGCTCAACTTTCCGCTCAGCGGCACCATGCCCGCCGCCAGCACCAGCCACAAGCCAATCACCAACCATGGCACCCACCGGCCTGCCAACCGACCGGCCGGCGCTTCCCCGGACGGCGCTGCGTTGACTGCCATCACTAGCCTCCTACATACGGGTTGCATCGCTTATCTGGATGCCTACTTCCTACCGAGCGAACCTGAGACGACTGTTAGTACGGTGCTCAGGCCGGTTGGCCGAACCAGGTGCCCAGCGCACGCACCAGCGTGGTGGCGTCGAGGTCCTGCCCGGTAGGCAAGGCCCAGGCGACACAGCCGTCGGGCCGGATGAGCAACGCGTCGACGTCCACCCGGTCCGTGCGGGCGGTGACGGTGTTGACCCGTCCGGTCCACGCGGCCGCGGCGTCGCGGACCTGCGCGCGGTCGACGAGGTCGGGCAGGAGCCCACGACCCTCACGCAGCAGGTCCGCCGACCGGGTCACCGCGGTGACGACGTCCGGGTCGGGCCGCTCCAGCGTCAACTTCATGTCCGGGCACAGGGTGCCGACGAGCCGGTGGTCGTCGCCCAGGTCGTACCGGACGTCCATGCCGGCGAGCATGTCGGCGACGTACCGGTGGGCGTCGTCGAGGTCCATCAGGTCGGAGAACATCTCCCACAGCGCCCTCGTCTGCGGGTCGGGGCGCATCAGGGCGATCTGGGGCCGGGTGTTCTGCAGCAGGCGCGCCGCGTGGTGACCTGAGCGACCTGGCGGCCTTCGCATCGCTCCAGCTCCGATCGGGAAAGACCGCCGACGGCGAGACCGTCCTCACCCCCGAATCCGTCCGGCTGATGCGGGAAGAGGGCAAGCTCCGCCATCAACAAGATGAAGGACTGGCGAGGCATCGCCACCCGCTATGACAAGTCGCC
This sequence comes from Streptomyces sp. 2A115, assembly GCF_052245575.1. Taxonomy (NCBI): domain Bacteria; kingdom Bacillati; phylum Actinomycetota; class Actinomycetes; order Kitasatosporales; family Streptomycetaceae; genus Streptomyces; species Streptomyces sp. 2A115. Next base: position 88,528 of record NZ_JBQQCG010000046.1, read on the forward strand.
CGAGAGCTACCTCGCCGGACTCCATCTCCGCGCAACGACCGTCTGGATCCGCAGCCTCCTGAAAGCCCATTGATCACAACCACAGACAGGCCCTAATGCGGGCACCCGGACCATCCCCGTGCGGCACGTCTGAGCGCGTTCGCACCGAGCCGCACCAGGCGTGCG
>NZ_JBQQCG010000047.1:0-85474 GCF_052245575.1 Streptomyces sp. 2A115
ACGCCCACACCGCCGCCAAGCCCACCATCACCGCGAAGCTGGCGGGCTGCACCACATCCACCCGCTCCAGGAATGCGGGTTCCACATCACCCCGGAGCACATCAACCAACGACCAGTCGACCCACCGATCCAACGCAGCAGCGCACTCCGCGATCCGCTCGGCAAAGACCGGCGAGGAGTCCAGCAACTCCCGGCCCATCCCCACCCACTGCGAACCCTGCCCCGGGAACACCCACACCACCTTGCCCGGGGCACCCGAGCCGAACGCGCTACCAGCCACCACACCAGACGCGGTCTCACCACGCGCCAGCGCCCGCAACCCAGCCAGCGCCTCCTCACGCGAGCCGACCACGACAACAGCGCGCTCGCTCAACACCGCACGCTTCGACACCAACGCCCCTGCAACGCCCGCCAACGGCACTTCACCGGCGCCCTCGACGAATGCCGCAAGCCGACCGGCCTGACCCGCCAGTGAACCGGCACTCCGCGCCGACACCACCAACGGCACCACCCCACCCGGCACCGGCGACTGCCGCACCACTTCCAGATCGACGGCGGGCGCTTCCTCCAGGATCAGATGAGCGTTCGTCCCACTCACCCCGAACGACGACACCCCGGCCCGACGGGGACGGCCGTTGCGCGGCCACTCCCGCGCCTCGGTCAACAACTCCACCGCACCCGCCGACCAGTCCACCTGAGTCGTAGGCGCGTCCACATGCAGGGTCGACGGCAGCACACCGTGCCGCAGCGCCTGCACCATCTTGATCACGCCCGCCACACCCGCAGCCGCCTGCGTATGACCGACATTCGACTTCAACGACCCCAACCACAACGGGCGCTCCGGGTCCCGGTCCCGCCCGTAGGTGGCCAACAGCGCCTGCGCCTCGATCGGATCGCCCAGAGCCGTCCCGGTCCCGTGCCCCTCCACCACATCCACTTCGGACGAGGAGAGTCCCGCATTCGCCAGCGCCTTGCGGATCACCCGCTGCTGCGACAGACCGTTCGGCGCCGTCAAGCCGTTCGAGGCACCGTCCTGGTTGATCGCACTGCCCCGCAGCACCGCCAGCACCCGGTGCCCACGCTCCCGCGCCACCGACAACCGCTCCAGCACCACCACACCCACACCCTCGGCCCAACCGGTACCGTCGGCCGCCGAGGCGAACGCCTTGCAGCGCCCGTCGGGGGCCAGTGCCCGTTTGCGCGAGAACTCCACGAACGTGCCGGGCGTCGCCATCACCGTCGCGCCGCCGGCCAACGCCATCGAGCACTCACCCTGCCGCAGCGCCTGCGCGGCCAGATGCATCGCCACCAACGACGACGAACACGCCGTGTCCACCGACACCGCCGGCCCCTCGAGACCGAGCACATACGAGACCCGGCCCGACGCCACGCTTCCCGCGGACCCCGTGCTCGCGAAGCCCTCCACCTCCGGCGCGACGGCACCGGCACCGGCCCCGTAGCCCTGGCCGAACACCCCGGAGAACACCCCGACATCGGTGCCCTTCAACGACAACGGGTCGACACCGGCACCCTCCAACGCCTCCCAGGAGGTCTCCAACAGCAACCGCTGCTGCGGATCCATCGCCAACGCCTCACGCGGCGAAATCCCGAAGAACCCCGCATCGAAAAGCCCCGCCCCGCGCAGGAAGCCACCCTGACTGGTGTACGAAGTACCCGCACGATCGGGATCCGGGTCGAACAAACCCTCCAGATCCCAACCTCGATCGTCCGGAAACGACGACACCGCATCCCGACCCTCAACCACCAACCGCCACAGATCCGCCGGCCCTGCCACCCCACCCGGCAGCCGACACGCCATACCGACGATCGCGAGCGGTTCACCGAGGTCAGCCGCCATGACCGGCTCGATCACCGGGCCGGTGATTCCCAGAACCTCGTCCCGTAGGTGGGCGGCCAGCGCTGCCGGGGTGGGGTGGTCGAAGACGACGGTGGTGGGCAGCCGCAGGCCGGTCGCCTCCGTCAGCCGATCGCGCAGCTCGACGATGGCCATCGAGGTGAAGCCCAGGTCTCGGAAGGCCCGGTCGGCCGGGATCGGCTCCGATCCCGGCTGTTGCAGCACGGCGGCGGCCCGCTCACGGACCAGGTCTTCGAGCAGCGCCAGTTGCTCGCGCTCCTCCAGGCCGGACAGCCCGTCACGCAGGGCCGCGGTGACGGCCTCGTCGGGCCGGGACTGCCGGGTCTGCTTCTCCTCCGTCAAAGCTCGCAGCATCGGGGGGACCCGGGTGCCCTCGGCCGGTGTGCCCGGCCTCAGGGCCAGCAGCGACGCAGGGTTCGTCGTGATAGCGAGGTCGAACGCGGAGAGGAGCAGGTTGCGCAGTCGGCCGGTGTCCTCGTCCGCCGCCGAGCCGTGGTCGCGCGGCCGTCCGCCCCACGCGAGGAAGGAGCCGGGCAGGTTCCGCAGCCGACGGTTGCGTACCACCGCGTCGGACAGGACCCCGTTGACGGCCCTGTCCGGGTTGTCGGGCGCGCCCAGCAGCCCCGCGCTGTCGGACACCACGAGGAAGGCCGAGAGATCGTCCTCGGCGGTCATGTCGTCCAGTCGCAGGGCCAGTTCGGGATCATCGGCGGCGTGCACCACCGCGGTCACCGGGCGCCGCAGGTCGGTCAGCGCGGCCCGCAGTGGCTCCGGATCAGCTCCGTCAGCGGTCACCCGGATGATGCTTGTCCCGGCGCAGGCCAGTTCCTCATCGGCTGCGGTGCCGGTGCCGCCCGGGGCACTGACGAGCAGCAGGTTCTCCGCCTTGTGGACGGTGGCCAGGCGGCGTGTCATCGCCGCGCCGTGCGCCGTGTCCGCTCCGGTGACGACCACTGTGCCGGTCGCTCCGGGCCAGGGCGCCGCCTGCGGGCCGGCGACGACGGGGAGGCGGGTCAGCCGGGGAACCAACAGCGCGCCCGACCGCACCGCGACCTGCGGCTCCTCGGACGCGATCGCGGACAGCAGGCTACTCACGCACATGCCTGAGCCTGCGCTTGCGCCTGGGTCCGTGTCTGCTTCTGTGTCCGTGTCTGCTTCTGTGTCCGTGTCTGCTTCTGTGTCCGTGTCGAGATCAAGGACGGTGAGTGCTGCCGGGCGGTCCTCCTGGAGGGACCGGGCGACGGCCCAGATCGGCGATTCGGCCAGGTTCTGGGCGCTGTCCTGCGCGGTGGCCGCGACCGCGCCGCGAGTGAGGATCACCAACCGTGAAGCCGCCGACTCCTGTGGCGCCGACCAGGCCCGCACGTGTTCCGCCAGGAGCCGGGCGTTGTCGCGTCCCGCGGTGATCGGATCCCGCGCGTCCGTGGGCCCCACCGGTGGGACGAGGACCGTCACATCGGGAACCGTCTCGCCGTCGGCCACCGCGGTACGTGCCGCTGCCAGGTCCGGATAGCGCCGTACCTCGGTGCCGACCGCTTCCAGGGCGGCGGCAAGTCCTGTCGCGGCAGGGCCCACCACCGCCCAACTTCCCTTTGAAGAAGATGAGTTGGCCGGTGCTGTCACAGGAACCCAGTTCACGGTCAGCAGCGCGTCATGGTGTCCGCTTGCCGCGTACCGCAGCCGGCTCGGCCGGTCGGCCAGGAGGCGCCGCTTGGTCTTGCCGGACGCGGTCCGGGGGATGCAGGCGACTTCGTGGACCTGTTCCGGCACCTTGTAGGCGGAGAGCCGCTCGCGGCACCGGTCGAGCAGCGTCGCGGTGTCGAACCCGGAGGGGCCGGGGACCACGTAGGCGACCGGTATCTCCCCGAGCGTGTCGTGTGGTGCGCCGGCGACCGCCACGTCGGCGACGCCCTCGACGGTGCGCAGGACCGCCTCGACCTCCTCGGGGTGGATGTTCTCCCCTCCCCGGATGACGAGTTCCTTGATCCGGCCGCAGATGGTGAAGTAGCCGGCGTCGTCACGCCGGGCCAGGTCACCGGTCCGGTACCAGCCGTCCCGCATCGCCTCGGCGGTCGTCTCCGGGCTGTTGTGGTAGCCGACCATGACGTTCGGTCCGCTGACCCACACCTCCCCCTCCTGTCCGACGGGTACGTCGAGCCCGGTGGTGGGATGGACGACGCGGACTCCGACGCCGGGCACGGGCAGGCCGCAGGATCCGTCGACCCGGGGGCCGTCCGGCGGGTTCATGGTGATGGCCCCGCAGGTCTCGGTGCTGCCGTAGGCATCGACCAACGGGACCCCGAAGATCTCCTCGAAGTCCCGGCGCAGCCCGGACCCGGTGACCGCTCCACCGACCAGACCGATCCGCAGGGCGGGCGCGGAGAATCCGTTCTGCCGAGCGGCCGTCACCAGGTGGTGGTATGTGGTGGGAACACCTGCCAGAAAGGTCGAACCCTCCTCGCGGAGTGTCCTGATCACGTCCTCCGCGGAACTGCCGTCCATGATCCGGGCGGTGGCGCCGACCACGGTGACGGAGAGCACACACGCGATGTGCGAGAGGCTGTGGAACAGCGGGAGCGGCCAGAGCACCCGGTCCTGGTCCGTCAGTCCCGGAATCGGCACGTAGGAGGAGGCGACGGACCAGAGGCAGTTGCGCTGTGTCGACAGGACACCCTTGGGCCGACCGGTCGTCCCCGACGTGTAGAACATCCAGGCGACATCGTCGAGACCGAGGTCGTCCCTGGCGGGACCGGCCGGCTCGGTCACGGCGAGCTCGTCGTACGAGTGGGCTCCCGCAGGCACGGGGAGGTCGCCCGTCACCAGCAGTGTGGTGTCGGGCGCCATGGCCGATGAGCGCCGGAGCCGCTCCGCCTGCGCGGGGTCGGTGATGACGACCGCGGCGCCGCTGTCGGCCAGCAGGTACCGCAACTCAGCGGGCGACGAGGCGAGGTTGAGCGGCACGCCGATGGCTGCCGCGCGGACGATCGCCAGGTAACTCTCCACCGTCGACACCGTGTTGCCGAGGCAGATGGCCACTCGGTCGCCGCGCCGAACGCCGAGGTCCGCCAGCTGTCCGGCCAGCCTGCGCGTCCGTGCCGCCAGGTCTCCGTAGGTGACCGCCCGCCGGTCGTCCTCGAAAGCCACCTTGTCGGGAAAGCGGTTGGCGTTCTCCAGGAGTGCGACGGGAAGTGGCTTGATGAGGTCGGTGCGCACGGTGCCGCAAATCCTTTCGGGGAGGGGGAATCTCACCAGGAGACGGGCAGGCTTTTCACCGCGAAGACGGACCCTTTGAGCCGCAGCGGTACCTCGTCGGTCGGGACGGCCAGCCGAAGGTCGGGAAAGGCCCGGAGGAGAGCCGAGAGGCCGGCCCGCAGTTCGACGCGCGCCAGGTTTTGGCCCAGGCACTGATGGATACCGAAACCGAATGCCACATGACCCGAGGTGTCGCGATCGATGTTCAGCTCCGCCGGACATTCGAATTTCGCCGGGTCGCGATTGGCCGCGGGCAGGGACACGGTGACGGTGTCCCCCTTCTTCACCGTCTCACCGTGCAGTTCGATGTCCTCCGACGCGGTGCGGTACGTGTGGTACTGGTTGACGGTGAGATAGCGGAGGAGTTCCTCGACCGCGCTGTCGATTTTCGACGGGTCCGCGCGGATCGCCGCCCATTGATCCGCATGGTGCAGCAGCGCGAAAACACCGACGGACAAGGCGCTCTCCGTGGTCTCGTAACCCGCGAACAGCAGAAGAGTGACGATGTTGCACAGCTCTTCGGTGGTCAGCTCTCCATCGGCGACGAGGCGACCGAGAAGGTCGTCTCCGGGATCCTTCCGCTTTCTTTCGACGACCTCGACGAAGAAGGAACTCGCCCGTTCGTAGGCGGCCGCGACCTCGTCCGGCTTCGCGTCCGGGTCGTGCAGGAGGGTCGGCGCGTGGGCGTACTCGTCACGTTCCTCGTAGGGCAGACCGACCAGCTCGGACAGCATCCTCAGGACCAACGGTCCGGCGAAGTGCCGCACCAGATCCGCAGGTGCCCCGTGCTCACGCATGACGTCGATCTGCTCGGCGGCGACGACCTCGACACGCGAGGCCAGCCGGCTCGCCCGGCGGGCGGTGAACTCGGCCATCAGCCGACGCCGGTACCGGGTGTGATCGGGCGGGTCCATATGAATGAACATCCCCGGTATCTGCGGATGGTTCGGTACGAGTTCCCCTTGATGCGTCACGGGAAAGTGACCGATTTCCGTGCTGTGGCTGAATCTCGGGTCGCCGAGGACCTTACGCACCATCTCGTGGCTGGTGGCGATCCAGCCGACATGTCCGTCCGGGTAAGTCATTTTCGCGAGCGGGCGTTCCTCGCGCAGAGAATCGAATATCGCAGGAGGATCGAATTGATGGGTCCGCGCCCATGGCACCTCGAAAGGAATTGCGTCACTCATGAAATCCTCCCACTCTCTGGAGTCAGGCTAGACGAGCCATGACGGCACGGAATCCCTCAACCTGGTAGGCCTGGCCACAACGTGAGCCAGCGAAGCGACGTTGCCCCTGACCACGGCCCCGGACCGGCAACTCCGCTTACGGATCCGGCCCTACCAGGCCGAGGGATGTCGCATGGTTGTGGCTCGTCCTAGCCTGACGGGACCTCGCACACACACGGGGAGGGCGATTCATGACAACAGCCGGAATGTGGCGCGCGCTGACACCCACCGAGAAAATCTACGCCGACAAGGAGATCTACGCGGGGTACATGGTGCACGCCGCCGGCCGACTGGATCCTGATGCCCTGAGGACTGCCTATGAGGCGGTGTGCCGCGCCTACCCCCAGCTCGCGGGCCGACTGGAAACCGGCGACGAGGGACTTCTCGTCGTGGAATCCGACACCCGACCCGAAGTCCGATTCTGCGACGGTGACCTGGAACACCCGTTGACCGGCGTGGAGTTAGACCAGCGTCAGGCACTGAGCATGCTCAACGTGGTGCGTGACGGCGACGTGGCGAGCGTGACACTGCTGACCCATCACAGCATCGCCGACGGCCACCACTCCATGAGCGTGCTCGCGGCACTGTGGTCCTGCTACACCGACGTGGTCCAGGGCGTGCCCGTCGACCTGCCCCGGCAGCCGTTCCCCAGGTCGCTGGAGGACCTGTTGGCCGAGCGCGGCTTCCGGAGCGTCGGCCCCGCCGAGGCGGGGGCATCGGGGACGCCGGCTGTGACGGACATCCCCGCGCCCGGGTTGGTCCCACTCGTCCGGCACGTGGCCCAATGCCGCTTCGCCCCGGCCGAGACAACCGCGCTGACGGAACTCTGCCGCCGCGAACACGTCACGGTGAGCGGCTTGTTGTCGGGTGCTCTCCTGCTCGTCGAGGCCGAGTTCCGCGACGTACCGGTGACCGACCTGGTGCTGAGGTTCCCGGTGGACCTCCGCCAACGCCTCACTCCTCAGATCAGGCCGACCGAGGGTGCGAACGTGGTGGGCGAGGTGCGGTTCCGGGTCACCGACGGCATCGAACCCCATGCCGTCGCGATCGGTCGCGCGTTCGGTGAGCAGCTGCGGGCGGGGCTGGCCGACGGATCCATCCAGCGGAGCCTCCCGGACATCGTGGACATGATCAACCGGCACACGATCGGCGCCACGCCACAGGAGACGCGGCAGAAGACCCGGCAGGAAGCGCCGCGGGATGCGGGCCCTGCCGTGATCAGCATGACGAACTTGGGGCTGGTGCCACCCATGCGGACGCCGGACGATCTGCGGCTGACGAACTTCAACATGGTTTCCCGCATCAGGGAAGCGCCGGCACAGTTCGTGGCCGCCCGGGGCTATGTGGTGAGCACCTTCGCCGGACAGCTGAGCATCGCTCTGGCCTGGCCCGAGAAGGATGCGGAGCAGTCGAAGCGCCTGGACTGCCTGCGTGAACTGCTGAGCCGCATGACGCTGGAGCCGTGATCGCCGGTGCTGGTGGGGTGAGCTCCTGCTCGGCGCGTGGCCGCGGCCACGCGCCGACTTTGTTCACGGCCCCCCGGACCCCCCGTCGACGCCCCGGACTCCCTGTCGATGTCGACTCCTCGTGCGCGACGAAGCCGGCGCCGGACGCGACCATGAACGGCCGTGTCTCGACGTCGGCTTCGCCGTGGCGCGGGTCGTCCGGGTTGTCGGCTATGGGGTGGCGTCCCAGGCCACGGGCAAGCTGTGCACGCCGTAGATGACCATCATGTCGCGCAGCGGGACCTGGTCGGCCGGGATCGTGAGGCGCAGCCCGGGCAGCCGCCGCAGCAGTTCGGTGAACCCGATGGTCAACTCGGCCCGGACCAACTGGGAGCCGATGCACTGGTGGATGCCCTGCCCGAAGGCGAGATGGGTCTGCCGGGAGCGGCTGACGTCGAACGCGGCCGGGGTGTCGTAGTGGCGCGGGTCCCGGTTCGCCTCGGACACCGAGATGATGACCAGCGCTCCTGCCGGGATGACCTGCCCCGCGATCTCGACGTCTTCGGTCGTGTGGCGCAGCAGGCCATGCTGCACGATGGACAGATAGCGCATCAGTTCGTCGATCGCCCCGTCGATCAGCTCGGGGTGTTCGCGCAGCTTGGCGAGCTGGTCGGGGTGTTCCAGCAGGGCGAAGGTGCCCAGTGACAGCATGTTCGCGGTGGTGTCGTGCCCGCCGACGAGCAGCGGGACCGCCATGCCGACGATCTCGTCGTCAGTGAACGCCGGCTCGATGTCGGCCTGGACGAGCCCGGACAGCAGGTCGTCGGCGGGAGCCTCGCGTTTCCGCCCCACCTGCCTGCGGATGTACTCCCGCAGCTCGTCGAGATCGGACAGCTGTTCCTCGTAGGAGACTTCCAGGTCGAGCATTTTGTTGGCCCGTTTCTGGAACTCTTCGCGCTCGTCGTAGGCGATCCCGAGGAGCTCACAGATCACCAGGGACGGCACCGACAGGGCGAATGCGGGCACGAGGTCGGCGCTGGTGCCGTTGGCGAGCATCGCGTCGAGGCGCCCGGTGACGATCTCGAGGATCCGCGGTTCCAGCTGCCGTATCCGCCGCGGGGTGAACTCTTTGTTCAGGTACTGGCGGTAGCGCGTGTGCTCGGGGGCGTCCATGGCGATGAAATTGCCCGCGCGGGCTTTTTCGTTCAGGAGTTTCTCGCGCAGTTCCGGCGGCAGTGTCGCGATCCGTGGGTTGCGCATCCGGTTCGCGCTGAGCCGGGGGTCGTTGAGCAGGCTGCGCGCCTCGTCGTATCCGGTGACGAGCCAGCCGATTTCGCCGTCGGTCAGTTCGAGCGGCTGGACCTCGGCCCGCTCGCGGTACTCGGCGAGCATGGTGGGCGGATCGAACGGGCAGCTGCCGCGGTCGGTGAAGCCCGGTGGGTAGGGCAGCAGGTATACCGAACGGGTCTTGCCGGCCGGTGGGGTGGGCTCCGTGCCGGGCACTGCGGACGAGCTGCTCATCGATGGTCCTGTTCTCGGCGGGACTCGGGTCCCGGCCGCCGTCAGTGGGTGTGTCCCGAGGATGTGGGGCGCGGAGGGTCGGTACCGGCCGCGACTACGCGGTGGTGTCCCAGGCCACGGGCAGGCTGTGCAGGCCGTAGTGGGCGGCCTGGTCGCGCAGCGGGACCTGGTCGGCCGGGATCGTGAGGCGCAGGCCGGGCAGCCTCCGCAGCAGTTCAGTGAACCCAACGGTCATCTCGGCCCGGGACAGCTGCTGGCCGACGCACTGGTGGATACCGTGCCCGAAGGCCAGGTGCGTCTGCCGCGGCCGGCTCACGTCGAACGCGGCCGGGCCGTCGTAGCGGCGCGGGTCCCGGTTGGCCGCGGGCACCGAGATGATGACCGTCGACCGCGCCGGGATGATCCGGCCCGCGATCTCCACCTCCTCGATCGTGAAGCGCAGCAGGCCGAGGGGCACGATGGACAGATAGCGCAGCAGTTCCTCGACCGCTCCGTCGATCAGCTCGGGGTGCTCGCGCAGCTTGGCGAGCTGGTCGGGGTGCTCCAGGAGGGCGAAGGTGCCCAGTGACAGCATGTTCGCGGTCGTCTCGTGCCCGCCGACGAGCAGCAGAAGTGCCATGCCTACGATCTCGTTCTCGGTGAACGCCGGTTCGATGTCGGCGTGGACGAGCCCGGACAGCAGGTCGTCGGCGGGTGCGGTGCGCTTTTGCCGTACGAGTTCGTGCATGCTCTGCCGCAGTGCGTCGAGGCCGGCCATCTGCTCCTCGAAGGAGACGTCCGACTCGAGCAGTTTGTTGGTGCGCGCCTGGAAGTCCTCGCGGTCCTCCTGGGCGACCCCGAGCAGTTCACAGATGACCAGGGACGGCACCGGCAGGGCGAAATCCCGTACGAGGTCGGCGCTGTTGCCCTTGGCGAGCATCCCGTCGAGCCGAGCGGTGACGATCTCGAAGATCCGCGGTTCCAGCTGCTGCATCCGCCGCGGGGTGAACTGCCTGTTCAGCAGCTGGCGGTAGCGGGTGTGCTCGGGCGCGTCCATGGCGAGGAAGTCGCCGGCGCGTGTCGTGTCGTCCATGAGCTTCGCGCGCAGTGTCGGCGGCAGTTTCGCGACCCGCGGGTTGCGCTGCCGGTCGGTGCTGAGCCGGGGGTCGTTGAGCAGGCTGCGGCAGTCGTCGTACCCGGTGACCAGCCAGCCGGTCTCGCCGTCCGCCAGATCGATCCGCTGTACGTCGGCCCGCTCGCGGTACTCGTCCAGCAGGGCGGGCAGATCGAACGGGCAGCTGCCGCGATCGGTGAACCCCGTGGGGAAGTACAGCCGGAACATCGACGGGGTTCTGCCGGCCGGCGGCGTGGGCTCCGTGGCGGGCACCGCGGACGAACTGCTCATCAATGGTCCTGTTCCCGGCGGGGCTCACGCCCCGGCCGCCGTTGACGGGGTTGCCCTCGAGGACCCGGGTTCTCGCCCTACCGGTCCGTCGCGGGGGTGCTGAGCGCGCGGCGATCAGCTGTGTGTCGCGTCCAGCAACCAGATCGGCACCAGTGTGGCGCCGGTGTCGTCGGTGTCGAGTTTGCCGCCCTGGTAGTCCTGGCGGAGCGGCTCCGACAGGACGGTCGTCGTGAGGTGGTCGGCGCGCAGTGTGTTGATCGTCCAGCCCGGTCCACTGAAGGCGGCACGGATGGTCTCCTCGGTGATGGGCTCCGGGCCGGCCGCGTTGCCACGGGAACACCACTGGAGCAGCCGCGCTCCGGGCCGCATCACTCGCGCCAGGGCGTCCGCGTACTCGCGGCGCTGCGTCAGGCCGAAGCAGTGGAACACCAGGCTGCTGATCACCGTGTCGAACTGGTTCCGGTAGCCGTCCAGCTTTGTCGCGTTGCCGACGGCGAACGTCACCGCGGCGTCCTGTTCGGCGGCCCTGGCCCGTGCCTTCTCCACGGCGGTGGGGGCGATGTCCAGACCGGTCACGCGATAGCCGCACGTGGCCAGATGAATCGCGTTGTCACCGAGGCCGGAACCGATGTCGAGAACATCGCCGGAAACCAGGCCCGCCTTTTCCAGTTCCACCAGCACCGGCTGCGCTCGGCCGATGTCCCATGGCATACGCTCCAGCACCACCCCTTCGAACAGGGCGCCGGTCTGATATGCGCGTTCGTAGTCCGCGGTCGTCGCGTCGAAGTTCTGGTATGCGTCGATTTCAGCCATCGAATCCGTCCCTGTCGCCGACGATTGCCTGTTCGCGTCTCCCAGGATGGAGCAGACATGGTCGACTGAGCATCCCTCGACCTGGTAGCTCTTCATCCTCGACACGTTTCGAAAGGCAGAACAAAAGCCTTCGGTAACTCTCCGTTTTCCCGTATTTCCGGCGAATTCCAGCGTGCCGGAATTCGGCCGCGACAGAATTCCGCAGCTCGGGCGAATGGGCCGACGACAGGCTACGGACTACGGGGTGGCGTCCCAGGTCACGGGCAGGCTGTGCACGCCGTAGATGGCCATGTTGTCGCGCAGCGGGACCTGGTCGGCCGGGATCGTGAGGCGCAGCCCGGGCAGCCGCCGCAGCAGTTCGGTGAACCCGATGGTCATCTCGGCCCGGGACAGCTGCGAGCCGATGCACTGGTGGATGCCGTGCCCAAAGGCGAGATGCGCCCGTCGCGGGCGGCCCACGTCGAATTCGGCCGGCCTGTCGTAGCGGCGCGGATCCCGGTTGGCCGCGGACACCGAGACGAGGACCATCGCCCCGGCCGGGATGACCTGCTCCACGATCTCCACTTCCTCGGTCGTGGTGCGCAGGATGCCGAGGTGATGGATGGTCAGGTAGCGCAGCAGTTCCTCGACGGCGCCGTCGATCAGTTCGGGGTGCTCGCGCAGCTTCGCGAGCTGGTCGGGGTGTTCCAGCAGGGCGAAGGTGCCCAGCGCCAGCATGTTCACGGTCGTCTCGTGCCCGCCGACGAGTAGCGGGATCGCCATGCCGACGACCTCGTCGTCGGTGAGTGCCGGTTCGGTGTCGGCATGGACGAGCCCGGACAGAATGTCGTCGGCGGGAGCGATGCGTTTCCGCCGCACCTGGCCGCGCATGTACGCGCGCAGATCGTCGAGGTCGGCCAGTTGCTCCTCGAAGGAGACGTCCAGGTCGAGTGTTTTGTTCGCCCGCGCCTGGAGCTCTTCGCGGTCCTCGGGGGCGACTCCGAGCAGTTCACAGATCACCAGGGACGTCACCGGCAGGGCGAAGTCCCGCACGAGATCGGCGCCGGTGCCGTCGGCCGGCATGTCGTCGAGGCGGGCGGTGACGATGTCGAGGATCCGCGGTTCCAGCCGCCGTATCCGCCGCAGGGTGAACTCTCTGTTCAGCAACTGGCGGTAGCGCGTGTGCTCGGGCTCGTCCATGGCGACGAAATTGCCCGCGACCGCTCTTTCGTTCATGAGCTTGTCGCGCAGTGCCGGCAGCAGTTTCGCGATCCGCGGGTTGCGCAGCCGGTCGGTGCTGAGCCGGGGGTCGCCGAGCAGCCTGCGGGCCTCGTCGTACCCGGTGACCAGCCAGCCGGTGTCGCCGTCCGCCAGATCGATCCGCTGTACGTCGGCCCGCTCGCGGTACTCGGCGAGCACGGCGGGCGGATCGAACGGGCAGCTGCCGCGGTCGGTGAACCCCGGTGGGAAGGGACGCCGGTACACCGGCCCGGTCTCGTCGGCGGGTGGGGTGGACTCCGTGGTGGGCACCGCGGACGAACTACTCATCGATGATCCTGTTCCGTGGTGGGCTGCGGGACGGCGTTTCTTCGGGCGTGGAGTGGGGTTCAGGCCTGGCGAAGGGGTGCGAGCGCGTTGGTCAGGGCGATCACTTCGGTGAGCATCCGCTGGAGCACGGCGTCGTGGCCTTCGGCCGGCGTGAAGGTGGTGAAGTTCTCGCAGTCGGTCCAGAGCGACAGGTTGACCTGGGTGTACACGGTCGCCAGCTGGACCGCTCCGGCGATCTGCCGCAGGTGTTCGACGGCGCGGGCACCGCCGACATTGCTGCCGTACCCGATGAATCCGGCGGCTTTGTTGTTCCACTCGTTGTAGATGAAGTCGATGGCGTTCTTGAGCGCGGCCGGAATCGACCAGTTGTATTCGGGGGTGACGAACACGAACCCGTCGAGCCCGGCGATCCTGGCGCTCCATGCGCGGGTGTGGGCGTGTTCGTAGACGCCCAGCCGCGGGACTCGCGGCTCGTCGAACAGGGGGAGGTCGTAGTCGGCGAGGTCGACAATTTCGAAGTCCGCTTCCGTACGTGTTTTCGCCGACGTCTCGACCCACTGCGCGATCTGGGGTCCCAGACGGCCTGGGCGGGTGGTGCCGACGATGATCCCGATTCTGGTCATGCGCGTCTCCATGTCGAGCGTGACGGGTGGGGGTGCATGGGCACGCACAACCTATGCGGTCGGGACCGGGGGCACCCCGCGGGGCTCCGTCAGGGTCACGTGAGCGGCGGCACCGCCATGTCGACGGGCCGGCCGGTGGCCACCGATTCGTAGGCCGCCCGGATGATCCGCAGCGTGCGCACCCCGGTGGCACCGTCCGGGCCGGCGCCGTGCCCGTTGCCGACCGCGGCGATGAACTCGCCGAGCATGACCGCGTCCGCGTCGGCTCCGCCCGCTTCCCACCGTTCACCGGCCGTGGCGGCGGCGAATCCGCCGAGCAGTCGCGGGGCGGTGTTCAGCTCCACACTCCCCCGGCCGCCGACGAAGGTCATGGTCGGTCCACCCGCCGCCGGCCGGTTCGCGGACAGGCTCCGGCTGCAGTCGAGGGCCGCGACCGTCCCGCTCGCATAGCGCACGGTGACGAGCGCCGCGCTCTCGACGCCCGGTTCTCCACCGAGGACGCTGTTCGCCTGTGCGTACACCTGCCGCGCGGGCTCCCCGCCGAGGACCGCGTCCACCATGTCGAGCAGGACGGCCGCGTTGGCCGCCAACGCTCCGCCGTCCGCCGGTTCCCGAGTCGTCCGCCGAGGATGCGGCAGGTGTGGTCGAGGGCTGTTGTAGGCGCCCTGAATGGTCATCAGCGTGCCGATGGCCTCGCCGTCAGCGAGTTTGCGGCGCACGGCGCCGAACGCAGGACCGAAGCAGGCCGGGGACGCGAAAGTCAGCCGGACGCCCGCGTCCTCGCAGACGCGCACCATCTCCCGGGCGTCCGCTTCCTCGGTCGCCGGCGGATGCTCGCACAGCACATGGGCCCCGGCCTCGGCCGCGCGCTCGACCAGTTCGCGACGGCGGGCGATCTCGCTCGTGACCACCACGGCCCGGGGGCGCAGCGCGAACACCTCGTCCCAGCCGCCCGCGTACGGTACGCCGAGCTGCCGGGCCATGGCCTGTCCCCGAGCCGGGTCTTCCGGTGCGTCGGGGTCCGCGGTCACCAGGTCGACGCCCGGCATGTGACGCAGCAGCCGAGCGTAGACCGCGGCCTTCTCGTGGGCGAACGACAGCACAGCGATCTTCACGCGGCCCCCTCCACGGACAGTTCCACGGCACGACCCGTCCATGCGGACTCCGCCGCGGCTTGGGTGATGCGGACGGCGGCCAGTGCGTCCCGGGATCCCAGGCGCGGCTCCGGACCGCCCAGGAACGCCTGGGCGAACTCACGGATCTCGGAGGCGAACGGTGTCTCCCCGAAGTACCCGCGGCCCCCGGCCTCGCCACCGTATGTCTGGATCTCCTGGGGCCACTCGGAGTCGTGGAGGACCGTTCCGCAGGTGCCCGAGACCTGGAAGGCGACGCGAATGGGTGGGTGGGGCGTCGCCGTCCACCGACTCACGATCTGGCTGAGCGCGCCACTGGCGTGGGTGAGAACGGCGGTTCCGACCGCGACAGCCCCTTGCGGGGCCGGTGCCGCGATCTCGCCCTGGTAGCAGGCGTGGACCCGCACGACATCCCCGAAGATCCAGTAGGCGATGTCGACGGCGTGCAGCATCTGATCGGTCAGGATCCCGCCCGACCGCGCGGACGCGTGACCGGTCCAGGGCCGCGGATGGTAGCCGGCCACCGCGAACCGGGCGACCGCGCCCGTGCCCAGGTCACCTGCCGCCACCAGCTCGTGGAGCCGGGCGAACGCCGGGGCGAAACGTATGTCGTGGGCGGGAATGAGCCGCACTCCGGCCTGCTCCGCCGCGGCTACGATCTCCTCGGCCTCCGCGACGTCGGCCGACAGCGGCTTCTCGCACACCACCCCCACGCCCGCGGCGATCGCGGCCATGGCTATTTCGTGGTGCGTACCGGTCGGGGAACAGATGTCCACGGCGTCCACGCCGTTCAGCGCGTCGTCCAGGGAGCCGACCGCCTTGGCGCCGAATTCGCGTGCCAGGTCCTCGGCTCGGCCGTCCTTGGAATAGACGCGGACGGACGCCCCGGCACTGATCCAGGCGTCCAGGTGCAGACGTGCTATCAGTCCCGCGCCGATCAGTGCTACCTCGAGCCGCCGCATGGCATCCCCCGTCCTTCCGCGTCCGAACAGTCTCGTCCGCGCGGCTGGTCGGGGCCATCCCCAACGTGGGTAGTCAGCAGGCGGCGGCGCGGGCGGCCATCCGGTCTCGGGTCCAGCTCGTGCGCGGACGGTCCTCTTCTCTATGTGATTTCGGCCGGGGCGTCTCACGGCACCGCGCGCCCGGCGTGTGCCAGCCTCCGAGGGCTTCAGCAGACCGACCGTGGCCAGCAGCAAGAGCCCGTCCACGGACAGCGGCCACAACGAAGCACTGACCTCATCCGCCCCACCCTGCAGCGCGAACTCCCGCTGGTGAACATACGAGGCATACGCGGCGACCCCGGCCACGACCAGAGCGCACAGAGACCGAATCCACGCGTCGAGGTCGACGCCCCGGCTGCCGCCAGCCCCCTCCGGCGACTCGGTGATTTCACTCATCGAACCCACCGCCCGGCACCGTGCCCCAGTGCACAACGCGTGCACACTTGCGCGGGAACTCCCGGGAACTCGCAGGTAGAAGCGGGATGTGCCCAGACACGACAAAGGGCCCCGACCAGGCCATAAGACCAGGTCAGAGCCCTAATGGCAGACGAGTCGGGCTGTACGCCGGGTTCTGTGCACAGACGGACGCCGACGTTGTGCTTGCCGGAATCCTCATCCATGCAGGTGAGGGTCTGTCTGGAGGGCAGGGTACTCGCGCGGCTGGTGGTCGCCCCGGCATGATGGCCGGTCGTGCTGCTTCGACTTGCCTATCTGGTGTGGCGAACGTGTTCGTCCTGCTGCGGCTGCTGCCGGTGAGCAACCAGGACAAGGACGCGGAGATCCTCGCGCTGCGTCATCAGATCACGGTGCTGGAACGCCAGCCCGGCCGGGATCGGGTGCGGTTCGCCCCGAGTGACCGGGTGTTCCTGGCCGCGCTGCTGCACCGGCTCCCGCGCGGTGTGCTGCGCCGGGCACGGCTGCTGGTGCGCCCGGACACTGTGCTGCACTGGCACCGTGACCTCATCGCGCGCCGCCACGCGGCCCGTTCCCGGCCTGGGCGTGCGGGGCGGCCGCGTACCGTGCGCTCGACCCGCGTACTCGTGCTGCGTCTGGCGCGGGAGAATCCCGGCTGGGGCTACCGGCGCATCCACGGCGAGCTGCTGGTTGTGGGCGTGCAGGTGGCCGCCTCCACGGTGTGGGAGATCCTGAAGGAGGCGGGGATCGACCCGGCACCCGAGCGGGGTTTCAGCACCTGGACCGACTTTCTGCGCTCCCAGGCCGATGCCCTGTCGGCATGTGACTTCTTCGAAGCGGTCACCCTGTCCGGGGCGCGGCTGTACGTGTTCGCGGTGCTCGAGCACGGCAGCCGGCGCATCCGCGTCCTGGGCGCGACCGCGCACCCGAACGCCTCCTGAGTGGTGCAGGCCGCCAGAAACCTCGTCATGGACCTCGAGGACGCCGGCTGCCGGGCCCGGTTCATGATCCGCGACCGCGACGGGAAGTACCCCGCCCTGTTCGACACCGTCCTCAAGGACGCGGGCATCGAGATCGTGCTCAGCGGCATCCGCATACCGCGCATGAACGCCCTCATGGAACGGTGGGTACAGACCTGCCGCCGCGAACTGCTGGACCGCACCCTGATCTGGAACCAGCACCATCTGCTCCACACCCTGCGCGAGTTCGAACAGCACTACAACTCCCACCGGCCCCACCAAGGCATCGCAGACGCCCGCCCGCTGAACCCCCTGCCACCGCCGATCACCGACCCGGACGCCATCGCCCACCTCGACATACGACGACGCGACCGCCTCGGCGGCACCCTCCACGAGTACCAGCATACGGCCTGACCTGCACGGACGAGATTCTCGACAGGGACAAGGTCCGTGCGGCGGGCGCCGAACTCCTCAGGATTCCGGCGAATTACTGCGACGACCTGGCGGCACCGTACGAATGCCCCGACGGGGAGCTGGAGACGTACCGCGAACTTGGCATTCTCTGCGACCGCGACGAGCAGGCGGGAAGGACGAACAGGGCGGGGAGTTCCGCCGCTGCTACACGGATACGGTCGGGTACGTCTTCTTCGAGATCGTCCAACGGACCGGCGGCTACCGCGGATACGGCGCCGCCAACGCCTTCGTACGCTTCGCCGCCCAACGACGGTAGACCCGTTGGGCGGCGAGGACCAGTGCCTCAGCGGGACACAGGGCGCAACCGCTGTTCCAGGAAGGAGACGACGGTCGGCCACGTCGGAGTCACGGGGCGGGCCGGCATGCTGTGCCCATTGCGTGTGGTCTCCTCGTAGGCACCCTGGCGGGTCTCGTCGTCGGTGAGCATGTCCTCCAGCGGCCCGTGCCCGGCTCGTGGGAAGGAGATCAGACGTGCCTCCTCACCCGCGGACGCGAGGGCGTCGTAGAGCAGGCGGCTCTGGTGGTACGGCACAAAGGGGTCCTGCTCGCCGTGGAAGATCAGGAACGGCGGGGTATGCCGCTCGCCGATGTAGGTGAGCGGGTTCGCCGCGACGACCTTGCCAGGGCAGGCCGTGATGGTGCAGCCGAGCAGGAGCGACTCGGGTGAGCGGGCGTCGGAGTGGCAGTCCGTCAGCCCGAACGCCGAGTTGAACACCCTGCAGTCGTCCGGCATGTGCGCGTCCATCTGCAGGAAGTCGGTCGGCGGGTAGAACGGCACAGCCGCCTGGACAGCGCTGGACGGCCCGCGCGGGCCGACGTCGCCCTCCAGCTCCGGACGGTCGCCGGTGACCGCGGCCATCGCGGTCGTCCAGCCGCCCGATGAGTCGCCCATGATCGCGACGCGGTGCGGGTCCAGGTTGTACGTTTTGGCGTTCGCGCGCAGCCAGCGGATAGCGCCCTTGATGTCGTGCAGCTGGGCCGGGAACTGCGCCTGCCCGCTGGAGCCGATCGCCACGCCCGCGACGGCGAATCCCCGCGGGTTGAGCTGTGCGGCCACCCTGTCGGCGCCGCGGCGTCCGCTGTCCGCCAGCCAACCCGAGCCGCTGGAGAAGATCACCAGCGGGACCGGCCGCGCGGACCTGGGGACATAGAGGTCCAGCAAGTGGCCTTGAGTGCCGGGCGGTTGGGCGGGTGCGTAGGCGAGGTCCTTGGTGACTTTCACATCGGTCTCCGCCCGGGCGGGGGCTGCGGCCCCCGCAGCCGTGATGAGAACCACGGCTGCGGCGGCCGCCGCCAGTGCCCGAGGGATGCGCCCCAAGCGCAACTGACTCAGGTGTATCCCTGTGCGTAGCTGCATCGTGCCGACTCCTCTTCGAGGGGTTCGTGTGAGCTGAAGCCGAATGGAGCGATGGAACGAACGAGACCGGTAGACCGAACGCCGGCTGTCCGATGCGCCCGCGCCGACAGTGGCCGTGACGGGTGCCGGCGCCGTGGTGTCACTCCGGCTGATCCGCCGGGCGAGCGACACGAGGGAGATCGTGAGCACGCAATTCGTTCGCCTGGTGAAATGTGGTTCACTCTGAGCAGGCATGAGTCTCAGGTCGCGGTGGGCGAGTGTCAATGGTGTTGCGCGAGGCGATTGCCGATCCCGACCCTTGCCCGTACCGGCTGCGACGCGGCGTTCTGTGAGGAGTCATCCATGACCGAAAGCGAGTTTCCGGAGGCTGTGACGGCGGCCGGTGCGGTCCGCGGCCGCCGTGAGGGCGGCCTGGCGGTCTTTCGCGGCATCCCGTACGCGCAGCCACCGGTGGGCGAGGCACGCTTCGCGGCGCCGCGACCGGCGGACCGTTGGGACGGGGTACGGGAGGCCTTCACGTTCGGTCCGCCTCCCCCGCAGGAGCCGTTCGGGCCTGAGGCGGCTGTTGCCGGACCCCCTCCGGCAGGTGACGACTGGCTGACGGTCAACATCTGGACGCCGGACGCCGACCCGGCGGCGCGCCGACCGGTGATGGTGTGGATCTACGGGGGCGCCTACAAGTTCGGCTCCGCCGACGACCCCGCCTACGACGGCAGCCGCCTGGCGCGGGACGGCGACATGATCGTGGTCACTCTCAACTACCGTGTCGGCATCGAGGGGTTCGCCTCGATCGAGGGCGCTCCCGCGAACCGGGCTCTGCTCGACCAGGTCGCGGCTCTGGAGTGGGTGCGCGAGAACATCACCTCTTTCGGCGGCGACCCCGACCGGGTCACCGTCTTCGGTGAATCGGCCGGCGCCGGCTCCATCGCCGCGCTGTTGGCCATGCCCCGGGCGCGGGGACTGTTCCGGCGGGCCATCGCGCAGAGCGTGCCGGGTACCTTCTTCTCGGAGGCGCTGGCCGCGGACATCGCCGAGACCTTGGCCGGTGAGCTCGGCCTGCGCCCGACGGTGGCCGACCTGTCCGGTGTGGACCCGCGCAAGCTGCCCCAGGCGGGTGCCGCGCTGAGTGGTCGGATGCGCGAGTACGTGCACCGCTGGGGTCCGGTCGCCCTCACCCCGACCCCGTTCTCGCCCGTCGTCGACGGCGACGTTCTGCCCACCACGCCGTGGGAGGCCCTGGCGAGCGGTGTCGCACGCGACGTGGAGCTGATCGCCGGGCACAACCGGGACGAGTACCGTCTCTTCCTCATGCTGGGCGGGATGCTCGGGCGGGTGGACGAGGGTCTGGCTTCGATGGCGCTGGGCCTGTTCGGACCGACGCCGGACGCCGGACACGCCTACCGCGCCGCGTTCCCGGACGCCTCGGCGGAGTACCTGTTCGAACTTGTCCAGTCCGACTGGCTGTTCCGCATGCCATCGCTGCACTTGGTGGAGGCACAGGTGGCCGGTGGCGGCCGGGCGCACATGTACGACCTCACCTGGTCCGCTCCGGCGAACGGAGGCGCTCTCGGTGCCTGCCATGGCCTGGACGTACCGCTGACCTTCGGTGTGTACGGCGGGCTCGGCGGCATGCTGACCGGACCGGCGCCCTCGCCCGAGACCGAGGCGCTCTCCGCCCGCTTCCGCTCCGCGTGGACCGCGTTCGCGGCCACGGGCGACCCAGGCTGGGCGGCCTACGACAGCGAGCAGCGCCTCGTCCAGGTCCTCGACTCGGAACCGACGGTCGCCGCCTACCCGGAGGAAGCCTCCCGCCGCCTCTGGGAGCGGCACACCTTCGCCGCGTTGCCCCTGACGACGGCGTAGCGGTCTCCGCTCCCCACCATCAGGCTCGCGGTCGGCCAGGTCACCGCCTGGCCGACCGCGGTTCTTCGACACCGGTCGAGGACGGGCAACAACCACGGCCCCGGCACTCGTTGTGCACACGGCCGGTCACAGGCCGATGAGCCGCCGGTCCCCAGCCGGTGGACGCCGCGTGGCGGGCCGGCTCGGTCAGCAGGATCATCGGGGGCTCTCGCCACCACGATGGCGGAGCCGCCGGCGGTCACGGCGTCACCCGTGCCGGTGGCGACGGCGCGGGTGACGCCCTCGTAGCTGTACGCGCCCTGCCCGGAGGGGTAGGCGCCGCGCAGATCGAGGTGGCAGGAGCCGCTCGCGACGGTGGCCCTGGTCGTGAAGCCCACACTCGAAGGCAGCCCGTCGAGGGCGGTGCCGACGCCCAGCGTGGTGCCGATCGTCCCGTCGGGGGCGGGGACGGCTTCGTGGACGATCACCTTGTCGGCGCGGGAGACGAGCGCGCGGCGTCGGGGACGCGTGGCCGAGGTCCGGGGTAAACCGGTCGAAGACCCCCCGGCAGTCGGCGACGTGTGCGGTGCGCAGCGCCTGACCCGCGAGGGCGCACGGCTGACGGTCCCGGGCAACCTGAACGACAACCAGATGCGCTTCGAGTCCCAGCTCCACATGACCGCCGAGAGCGGCTCGGTCGGGGGCACGAACACCAAGGTGCGGGTCGACAACTCCGACGCCGTGACGATCGTCCTCGGCGCGGGCACTGACCACGCCGACACGCACCCGGCCTACCGGGGCGAGGACCCCCACGAGCGGGTGACCAAGGTGGTCGACCGCGGCGTGCAGTAGGACTCCTGGGTCTTCGCTGAACACGTCCGCACCTCAGGCTTGCTGCTGCCGGGGTGCACCCGTCGGAACATGTCTGGATCTGGAGAAGGCGGCAGGGCGCGGTTCCGGGAGGAGCCTCGGCGCAGCCTATTGACGCGATTCGGGCAGGGACATAATCTCCGCTTGCTTGTTCGGCACACGGACAAATGTTCGCAGTGCGCACACACTCGTTCCTGTTCAGGAGTCCCCATGCAAAGGCGCGTTCTCGGGCTTGCCATAGCGGTAGTGACGGTCGCAGCCGCGGCCGGATGCGGATCTTCTTCCGGGACCGGCGGTTCGTCCTCCTCGGCCGGGGACAAGACCACCCAGGTCAAAGTAGGGATCATCCCGATTGTCGATGTGGCCCCCCTGTATCTGGGACAGAAGAAGGGGTTCTTCAGCAGCCGTGGCATCGAACTGGAGATGGTGACCGCCCAGGGCGGCGCCGCGATCATCCCCGGCGTGGTGAGCGGCCAGTTCCAGTTCGGGTTCAGCAACACCACGTCGCTGATGATCGCCCAGACCAAGGGTGTGCCGATCAAGTCTGTGGTGAACGGAACCGCCTCCACCGGTGACACCGGCAAGGACATCAGCGGAGTGGCCGTCAAGAAGGACAGCCCGATCAAGTCGGCCAAAGAACTTGCCGGCAAGACGGTGGCGGTGAACACCCTGCAGAACATCGGGGACACCACGGTCCGTGAGGTGGTGCGCAAGGACGGCGGCGACCCCTCGAAGGTCAAGTTCGTCGAGATGCCGTTCGACCAGATGCCGGCCGCGCTGGACGGCGGGCAGGTGGACGCCGCCTGGGTGGGCGAGCCCGCGCTGACCATCGCCAAGGGCCAGGGCGCCCGCGTCGTGGCGTCGCCGTTCGCCGAGACCGACCCGAACCTCACGATCGCGACGTACTTCGCCTCCACCAAACTGACCCAGGAGAACCCCGACCTGGTGAAGAAGTTCACCGAGGCGATGACAGAGTCGCTGAAGTACGCCTCCGAGCACCCGGACGAGGCACGCCAGACGCTCACCACCTACACCAAGATCGACGGCGAGGTGCTGAAGAACCTGACGCTGCCGACCTGGCCGGCCGAGTACGACATGGCCTCCCTGGAGAAGCTGGCCTCGCTCGGCGAGCAGGACGGCATCTTCGGCGGTAAGAAGCCCGACCTGGATGCCCTGTTCTCATGAGCGCGTCCGGGAGCACTCCTGTACTGACGAAGCCCGCCGGGACCGCGACAGGTCCCGGCGGGGTGGGCGGTGGCCGCGTGCGGCGCACTCTGGACAGAGCGCGCACCCCGTTGCGCGGACTGGCAGGCCTGGCCGGGCTGGTGGTGTTGCTCGAGGTGCTGCCGCACACCGGTGTCGTCTCCGCCGACTACCTCCCGCCCGCCTCCGACATGGGCCGGGCCCTGTGGCAGATGCTCGACGAAGACGCGTTCTGGACCGCGCTCGGTGACACCCTCACCGGTTGGGGCCTGGGCCTGGCCATCGCCGTGGTGGCCGGGGTGGTGGCCGGGGTGGTGATCGGATCGGTGCCGGTGCTGCGGGCGGTGACCGCCTCCACCATCGAGTTCCTGCGCCCCATCCCGTCGGTGGCCCTGATCCCGGTGGCGGTCCTGCTCTACGGCACTGACCTGGAGTCGAAGCTGCTGCTGGTCGTGTACGCCTCCTTCTGGCAGGTGCTCGTCCAGGTCCTGGCCGGTACACAGGACGTCGACCCGGTCGCCGAGGACACCGCCCGCAGCTACCAGATGGGCGGTTGGGGGCGGGTGCGGTACGTCCTTTGGCCCACCGCGCTGCCGTACGTGATGACCGGCGTGAGGCTGGCCGCGACCGTGGCACTCGTCCTGACGATCACCGCCGAACTCGTCATCGGCTCGCCCGGCCTGGGCAACCAGCTCGCGGTCGCGCAGACCTCCGGCGCCGTACCGCGGGTCTACGCCCTGGTCCTGGTCACCGGATTCCTTGGCGTTGCGGTCAACCTGGTGGCCCGGGCGGTCGAGCGGCGGGCACTGCACTGGCACCCATCGATGCGCAGGGAGGGACAGCGATGACCGTCCTCACACTGGCCCGGCGGACCGGTCTGGTCCTGGGCCTGCCCGCGGTCCTGTTCGCCGTGTGGTGGTTCGCCACCGCGGGCAGCACCGACTTCTACGTTCCCCCGCTGTCCACCATCCTGGGCAAGTTCGGGGAGGTATGGACGGGCGAACGACTGCTGTCGGACGTCGTACCCAGCCTGGTCCGCCTGCTCGCCGGCTATCTCCTCGCCGTCGCCGTCGGTGTCGGACTCGGCCTGGTGGTCGGCATGCACCGTGGCGTGCGCGAC
This sequence comes from Streptomyces sp. 2A115, assembly GCF_052245575.1. NCBI lineage: Bacteria > Bacillati > Actinomycetota > Actinomycetes > Kitasatosporales > Streptomycetaceae > Streptomyces > Streptomyces sp. 2A115. The sequence continues at coordinate 24,041 of NZ_JBQQCG010000047.1, forward strand.
GTACTGGAGCCGGTCCTGGAACTCTTCCGGGCCATCCCGCCCCCGGTGCTCGTACCCGTCATCATGCTGTTCGCGGGCATCGGCGACACCATGAAGGTCATCGTCATCGTCAGCGGCTGCATGTGGCCGATCCTGCTCAACACCGTCGAGGGCGTCCGAGCCGTCGACGAAGTGCTCAGCGACACCTGCCGCTCCTACGGCATCACCGGCCCCTCCCGGCTGTGGCACCTGGTGCTGCGCTCGGCCAGCCCGCAGATCGTCACCGGCATGCGCCAGGCCCTCTCCATCGCGATCATTCTCATGGTCATCAGCGAGATGTTCGCCGCCAGCAACGGACTCGGCTTCACCATCGTGCAGTTCCAGCGTTCCTTCGCCATCCCCGAGATGTGGAGCGGTGTCCTGCTGCTCGGCCTGCTCGGATTCGCCCTCTCCCTGCTCTTCCGCATCGCCGAGAACCGGGTCCTGGCCTGGTACCACGGCCTGCGCCGGGCCCAGCGCAACCCCTGACAAGGAGACGTCGATGCTCGACGTACGCAACCTGCAGAAGACCTACACCGGACGCAATCGCAGCGTCGAAGCACTTCGGAATCTCACATTCCATATCGGTGCCGGCGAACTCGTATGCCTGGTCGGCCCGTCCGGCTGCGGCAAGACCACCCTGCTGAAGTGCATGGCCGGCCTGCTCGACCCGACCAGCGGCGAAGTACGCCTGGACGGCCGCCCGGTCGACGGACCCCCGCCCGGCATGGCGGTCGTCTTCCAGGAATACGGCCGCTCCCTGTTCGCCTGGATGAACGTACGCGACAACGTCGCCCTGCCCCTGCGCCGCAAGAAGCTCGGCAAGGCCCGCGAGAAGGAACTGGTCGACCACGCGCTGGAGGTGGTCGGGCTCGCCGACGCCCACCAGGCCTACCCCTGGCAGCTGTCCGGAGGCATGCAACAGCGCGTCGCCATCGCCCGCGCCGTCGCCTTCGAGCCGAAGGTGCTGCTCATGGACGAGCCGTTCGCCGCCGTCGACGCGCAGACCCGCGCCGAACTGGAGGACCTCATCCGGCGGTTGTGGCGCGAACTGGGCGTCACCGTCCTGTTCGTCACCCACGACATCGACGAAGCCGTCTATCTCGGCCAGCGCACCATCATCCTGTCCACCTCACCGACCGTGGTGATGGAGGATCTGACGATCGATCTCCCCGACGAGCGCGACCAGTTGCACACCCGCTCCAGCACCCGCTTCGCCGAACTGCGCGCCCACGTCTACGAGCAGATCCAGCGCGCCAAGCACCACAACGGCGACACGGACACACCGGTGGCCGACCGCAGCGACGAGCTCGCCCTGCAGAAGTCCGAGTCCTGACACACCGTCCGACACGGGGGCCGAAGCACATGGACGACAACGAACCCGGGCGGTACTTCGTGCAGTCCCTCGAACGAGGGCTGGCCGTCATCCGTGCGTTCACCGCCGACACACCCGAGATGACCCTCTCGGAGGTCGCCAGGATCACCGGCATGAGCCGTGCCACCGCACGGCGCTTCCTGCTCACCTTCGCCGACCTGGGGTACATGGCCACCGACGGCCGCCACTTCCGCCTCACGCCCCGGGTCCTGGAACTGGGCTACGCCTACCTGTCCAGCATGTCCCTGGCGCAGATCGCCCAGCCCCACCTGGAGCAACTGGTCGCCGAGGTCCACGAGTCCTCGTCGGTGGCGGTGCTCGACGACGAGGACGTGGTGTACGTCAGCCGGGTACCCACCCGGCGGATCATGACGGTCTCCATCAGCATCGGGACCCGCTTCCCCGCCCATGCCACCTCCCTCGGCCGGGTCCTGCTCGCCCACCTCGACGAGCCCGGGCTGCGGCACTACCTGGACACCGCCCACTGGAAGCCGCTCACCCCCCGCACCATCACCTCAAAGGAGGCACTCGCCGCCGAACTGGAACACGTGCGGGCACAGGGCTGGTGCCTGGTGGACCAGGAACTGGAACAGGGCCTGATATCGATCGGCGTACCCATCCGGAACGAGGCACGACGGGTGGTGGCAGGCATCAACCTCTCCACCCACGTCAGCCGGCGAACGCTGGACTCGATACGCCACGACCTGCTGCCGCCGCTCCTGGCCACCGCCGCCGACATCGAGGCCGAGCTGAAGGTCCCCGGCTAGCAGGTCCGGATACCGTGCCCCCGCGACGGCAGCACGGAGCAGCACCGGCCTTGGCGACTGGCCGGAACACACCGCCCCGCGCGACGGGCGTTCCCGTGGGCTCGTCACGGCCACCCAGACCTGTCGGCTCTCTGCCCCCACCAGGCATCATTCACTGCAGTGCTGAGACAGTCGCCGCGGAGAGCCCATGACATCGCCCCACGCCCTGACGCCTACCGACCCCATGGCGGCTCCCGCGCCCCCCGAGGAAGCCGTGGCCCCTCTCATCCGGGGTATCGCCTTGCTGCGCGAGCTCACCGACGCTGGAGGGACGGCCGGCCTCAGCGATCTGGGACGGGCCACCGGCCTGGCCCGCGCCACCATCGACCGGGTCACCGGAACACTCGCTCACATGGGGTACGTGCGGATGGACGGCAGCAACGCCGTCCTTGCCCCCCGCCTGATGGAGCTGGGGAACGCGTACCTGGCCGCCCTGCGTCTTCCCGCGCTGCTGAGTGCGCACGCCGATGCCCTCGCCGAGGAACTCGACGAGTCGGTGTCCCTCGCGGTGGCGGACGGTGACGGCATCCGCTTCGTCCACCAAGCGATCCGTCGCCGCGCCCTGTCGCTGAGCTTCCGCATCGGCGACCTGCTGCCCGCCGAACGCACCGCGCCAGGCCCGCTGCTGGCAACCGAGTGGAGGCCGGAGGACTGGGCGCGGTGGCACAAGCGGCAGGACGCCGACCCCGAGGACCTCGGCTTCCCGGCGATCCCCCCTCGATCGCACCGTACCGCCACGACAGACTTCGAAGAGCGGGTGGAACGGGCGCGCGCCCATGGCTGGGCGATGGACGACCAGTTGATCGAGCCGGGGCTCGTCGCCGCATCCGTTCCGGTTCGCGCCCCCGACGGCCGGATCGCCTGTGTGGCGAGCGTCGTGAGCCATACCAGTCGGCACAGCGCGGACTCGCTGCGCGACGCCCTTCTCCCCAGGCTCCGTACTGCCGTGACCGTCATGGAGCGGAAGTTGGCCGACGCTCCGCCTCCGGAGCCGCCGAGCAAAAGCACTCCCGTCGGGCTCGCCACCTGGACGAGCGCGTCCAAACAGGAACTGGGCGGGGAGTTCATCGAATCCCTGGCCCGCGGCCTGACCGTGGTCACCGCGTTCGGTGAGGGCCGTGCGGAGCTGACCCTCACCGAGGTCGCCGAAGCCACGGGCCTGTCCCGCGCCACGGCTCGCCGTGCCCTGATAACCCTGACACACCTCGGTCACGTCACGCTGCACGGGCGGGTCTTCCGGCTCACTCCACGCGTCCTCGCCCTCGGTTTCCCGCCACTGTCCAAGACGACACTCACCCGGATCGCTCACCCCCACCTCGCCGCCCTCACCCGCAAGGTGGCGGACTCGACGTCCCTGGCAGTGCTCGCCGGTGACGATGTCCAGTGCGCGGCCTCGGTCGCCGCGGGACGCATCATGGACGCTGATATCGCAGTGGGCGCACGCGTGCCCGCCTATGTGACCTCCACGGGCCGGGTGCTGTTGGCGGGGCTGCCGGCCGAGGAGCGCACTGCCCGGCTGGCGCGCGTGCGGATGGGGGCGCTGACCGCTCGCACCGTCACCCGGCCCACCGACCTCGAGGTGATTCTCGACCGAGTCCGCGAGGACGGTTATGCCCTGGTCGATGAGGAACTGGAAGAAGGGCTTCGCTCGATCGCCGTACCGGTACGCGACCGCGACGGCGGCCTCCTGGCGGCGATCAACGTCACCATGCACAGCGGTCGCCGCCCCGCCGCGGAGTGCGTCACGACCATCTTGCCGGAACTGCGGGCCACGGCTGCTCACATCGAGGCCGACTTTCACATAACGGGGCGATTCGTGCGAGTTCCGACACGGCAGCTGTAGTTGGTGAGGAGTGAGGTTCCCGTCAAGTGACGGCTGCTGCCGTGACGTTGTTCCAGCGGCGGTGGTAGTCGGCTGCGCGTTGCTGGTGTTGGCGGCGCCAGCACGGTCGATCATGCTGCCGCGCCCACCGGCAACCGCGCCAGAGCACCACCTCGAGCGAGCACCACGTACACCAGCTCCCACCAGGACGGATGAGTTTTCGGCAGGGGCAACGCTCGAACGCCCTGTTGCTCGTCCTGGGCGCGGCGGCGTACGCGTCGCGCGCGGCCTGCTGCAGCTCGTCCCGCCTCTCTCGGCCCTCCGCGTTGGAGACGGTGCCGGACATCAGGTCGGCGATGAGGGAGATGTACGACTCCCGGACGTCCCACAGCCGAGAGGCGATGCCACGGTGGGCCTCGGACTCCTCCTCGAACTTGAAGGTCTTCGTCCCAAGGCTCATCCAGCTGACCCAAGAGGGCCCCGTGCCCACGTCGGTGTTCCGGGGCGAGCGCCAGGTCGACCAGCGTCCGCACCGGCCCGTCCGTGCACAGCAGGGCATCGCATAACTCGAACAGCGCGTCGCTCCGGGCGGTCAGACACGCGTACAACTCCGTCCGGAAGCGTGACACTTCCGCGAACGCATCCCGCAGGACGCCTTGATGCTCCAGACTCACGACCACGGCCTTCGTGCTGGTTCCTCTGCCTCTGTGACGGAGCACAGGATCAGACGGAGGCCGTCCTCACGTCCGCTGAACTGCGAAAACGCCGACCAAGTTCGAGCCGCGTTCGACGCCGGACCTTAAATGACAAGCTCATTGGCGGCAGCCGAACTGGAGGCGACCGGGCTGCACACCGACGCCACGGCGGCCGCGTACGCGCAGATGCTGTGCACCCTGGTCTACACCGCAGCCCGGGGCGGACAGCGCACCGAGGCCCTGGCGATGACCGAGGAGGCCCGCCTCGCCGCCTGCCCCAGGCAGTCCCACCGGGCCGCCTGTTCAACCTCAGCCCGGCCGCCGTTGACCTGTACGCGGTCGGTGTGCACTGGGCACTCGGCGACGCGGACGCTGGCCTGGAGGCCGGGAAGAACCTGCGGCCCGAGCAGTTCCGGACCGCGGAGCGCAAGGCCCGTATGAGCACCGACATGGCGCGGGCCTGGTGGGCGTGGCAGCGGCCAGAGCAGACCGCCCGCGCCCTGCTCGCCGCCTACCGGGCCAGCCCCGGTGAAGTCCGCGACCGGCCCGCGATCCGCGGCATCGTCAACGAACTGGCTGAGCGGCACCCGCGCACGGGCGGCGTGCGCGAGCTGCACGCCGCCGTGACGAGGGCGTAGCAAGGATCAACAACCGGTGGAGAGAAAGGCCTGAGGGCAGGTGGGCCGTCATCCCGGCCGTGACTCCGCCTCCGCGAGCTGCTTCCACCCCGCGTCCAAGCCCGCACGAGTCCGCCCGCTGCTGGCGCACGCCCGGCACGCCACGCGCACGGGCGACCCGTCAGATCGGCCGTGCCGCGCGCGCCACGTTCCACATCACGCGCTCGGCCGCCTCCGCCTCGTCCGGGTTCACGCAGACGCTCTCCCAGCCCAAGTCCTCGGCGTACCGCAGCACCCCGGACAGGGTCTCGTGGTCGTCGGCACCATGCGGGCCCTCGAACGGCGAGATCAGGATCGGTGACAGTGCTCGCCGCACCCAGCCGGCGATGGTGGCCTCGTCTCCCTCGGGCATCCACGGGTAGTAGGGCACCCGCCCGAGTTCGCCAAGCGCCTCTGTGAGGGCCTCGAACTCCGGGCCGGGACGCGGGCCGGCCGCGCGGTCGAGGGCGTCGGCGAACGCGGCGAGCAGGGCGAGGTCCGCTTCGGCCACCTCAACGGCGGCCAGGTGCCCCGTGTCCCCACCGTCGGGGCCCACCAACAGCAGCATGTTGGGCGGGTACTCCTCTGTCCCGTCCACCAGCTCCTTCGTCCCCTCGGGCAGCGCGCCGCGTACCTGCCAGTACGCCTCGAAGACGTCCTCGATCGGCGCGCCGGGGATCGGCACCCCGCCGCTGTCCCGAAAACCCATCAGCACCCCCTCATGGTCCAGGACCATCTCCTTTCGGAGCCTCAGGAGCAGCCAGTCCAGTTCGTACAGGTCGGCCAGGGCTTCCTGGACGAGCGGCAACAGCAGCGTGCGGGTGGGGGTTAGGCGCGGCGGCAACTGTTGGCCGCCGGCTCGGGTGCGGTCGTTCGCCCGCATCGCCTCTGTGTAGTGCGTGCCGGTGGCCCGGCTCTGCTCTCGGATCTCCCGGGTGCGCTTTCGCGACTTCCTGGGCTTGCTCGTAGGCATGTCTGACTCCGTGCAGCAGCGTGCCCCACGCACACGCCGCTCTGAAGGCAGGCAGTTTCAGGTGCACGATGCGTCGAAGGACGGCTTGGCCTACCAACGAGGACTCCGGCGTGAGCGGAGGGCCCCTTCAGCGGTCGGCGGTCGTGGCCGCCTGCCCGGCAGCATACCGGGCCCGGCGCCAGCGGCACGACAGGGCAGGGGCTTCACCGGGCCGCAGCTGGGAAGAGAGTGGTGAAGCGTGCAACGCGCAGGTGTTGAGGCCCCACAGCCTCACCGCGGACAGGTTCCCCACGTATGTGCGACAACCCAAGGGTTCCCGTGGCCCTCGCTGACGCTCTTTGGGGCCTGGCCAGCTCGCTTCCCCGGTTGCGGAAGGCTCACAGTCTTAGGACGAATCTTCGGCATTGCCGAAGCCCGCCACCGCGGCCACCTCCCGACCGCCGAACCGCCTCGCTCCCGCCAGCCGAGCACGCCTGCACCCGAACCCGCTGGAAAACATGACGAGTTCACCCCACCGAGCGAAGATCACCAACGGCATCCGAAATGTTGATCAGAGCCGCCTTTCACGACCGCCGTCACCGCGCCTGCTCGTCGGCCGTGGCCAGGTGCACCCGCCGGGTGCCGTCGGCAAGCCGCTCCACCCGTACGACGGCCAGGCCGTCCAGGTCCAGCAGCAGCGTCGCATCGGTATCGTTGTCCAAGCCCGTGGTTCCGTGGTGATCGTTCTGCGTCGAGAACAGAAATGACCATTCACGACCACGGGCGTCCTGCTACCGGGGCCACCTCTGGCCTTCACCCAACATGACAGACAGTCAGCCGCTCAGGACGACGCACCGCTCAGGTTCGAAGACCCTGGTTGGCGACCTCGCCGGCTACGCAACGCAGGCGACGGGGTCGAACGACCGCCCGTGACTGTGAGTCGGAGCGATTCGGTGATCGAGGCTGCGGGCCGCAGCGTCACGCGCTGTGTGAGGGGCTGCGTAGCCATCCATGGCGTTCCGCGCATCGCCGGGCGGTGGCAAGGACGCTCGCAATGGCGGGCGACGGATCGTTCGTGGGCCACAGCACCGAGAGTTCTGCCCGGATCGACGGATCGACGACATCGCGGCAAACGATGCCGGTGCCGGCGTTCGCGGCGTGCTCAGCAAACGATGCAGGGGCCAAGCCGACCTCGCGTCCGCTGGCGAGCCGGGCGAGCATGGCGTTCACCGGCGGATCCTCGAACGCGCGAATCTGGGGTGAGAAGCCTGCTTCGTGGCAGGCGGCGACGATGCCGTCGTAGTACGCCGGGGCAAGACGGCGAGGGAACAACTGCAGCGTCACGCCGCGGAGGTCCTTCACCGGGATCGTCCGTGCGGCAGCGAGGCGGTGGCGAGTGCTGAGGACCGCGGAAACGGGCTCTTCACGGAGAATCTCGCCATTTACCCCGTCGAGCGGTGGCGGGGAGAGGGCGAGACCGATGTCCAGGTCGCCAGCACAGAGCCGTTCGGGAATTTCGGCGCTGAAGATCTCTCGGGGGTCGATCGTGAAGTCGGGGTGGTCTTCCTGGAGAGCATCCAGAAGCACCGTGAGCGTGTCGAAGCTCGTGATCGGCGTATAGCCCAACCGAATCGTCGTCGCGATGCCTGACCCGGCCCGCCGGGTGAGCTGCACGGCTTGTTCCAGCGCGGCCAGCGCGATCGGTGCCTCGTGAGCGAGCGTCCGGCCCGCGGCGGTGAGCTGCACCCGACGGCTCGAACGCACGAAGAGCGGGGTTTCGAGGGTCTCCTCAAGCTTGCGGATCTGATGGCTCAGGGACGGCTGGGAGATGTAGAGACGCATGGCTGCGCGGCCGAAGTGGAGTTCCTCGGCCACGGCCATGAAGTAGCGGAGGACGCGGGGGCTGACATCCATAGACGAATCCTATTGCCCAGCGTCCGGACAAGTCTTGGACTCCCGGCGGATGGCCGCCGTAGCGTCGTTTCACGCCACGGGAGACGTCCAACTGCCCCGTCGAGTCTGGCTCAGCCTGGTCGGATCGGCCTCGGTTGACGTGACCGGCCTCCATCGCACATCAGTCTGGCAAGGAGAGAAGCGTGAACATCGCCGTGATCGGACGAGCCAACATCGGCGGCGGGCCGGCCGACCTGTGGGAACGTGCCGGGCACCAGGTGACGCGGCTGGGGCGTGCAGGCGGCGACGGCGGCGTCTCGGAGACGGCCGGGGCAACCTGTGGTGACGACGAAGCCCAGCGCACTGAGCGTTTTCAGTTCGGCCACCGATCGGGTGACGCCGACAGGGTGCGCGACGCACGAGGCTCCCGATCCTCGCCGACCGCGCCTACATCGGAGCCGGCCCATGGGTGACAACACCAGGCAGACGCCCACCAGGGCGCAACCTCACACCAACCCAGCAAACCGTCAACCGCGCGCTGTCAGCAGCACGCGCCCCGGCCGAACACAGCGTCGCACGACTGAAGTCCTGGCGAATCTTCCGCAGAGCCCGCCGCAGTCCCAACCGCATGTCGTCAATCGCAGCCGCCATCCTCACCCTGGAGCGGCACCGCTGAAAGGCTCAGTCTCTCCTGCGGGGGACGGCCGTACACATCCGCAGGAGCACCACCGGGGTCGAACCAGCCGATCAGCAACCCGGGTCGGCGGTGCTCCACGATCCCGCGCCTTGTGTACATGCGTGATCTACACCAGCCTCATCACTTGATACATCAACTAGATGTCGATCCGTGGGCTCACGTAGCAACTGGCATCAGGAACAGGCCCCGTCGGCATGGAGCCGATGAGTCACTTCGAGTGAACGGAGCAGTCGTGGTGGACGTTTTCACCCTCGGCATCACGGCGGCGCCGGCGGTCTGTTGACGCAATGCTCAATCGCGTCTGCCTTGGCAGAGCGAGGAACGGATGTCACCCTCAGCTAAGGCGGGAGGCCTTGACGCGCGAGCTTTGGTCGCAGGACATAACCGTCAACCTGGCCAGAACGGCCCGGTCGATGCCGATCTGAATCCTGTGGAAAGTTGCGCAGGTGATCTCGACCGTCGCTCAATTCCCTATTCGACCCCCAGTGATTTGCATTTTTTCCTAGCGTGTTCCATAAGTTTCAATTGAATGAGGACAAATGGCTGGAATTATGCCCAACACCCAAGCGCAATCGACGCAGAATCCCTCCGGTGCGGATTTGATCGTAATCAATGCAAAAATCTTCACCAATAACCGCGGACAGACCGAAGCATCCGCTCTCGCCGTGAAGGGCGGCCGCATCTACTCGGTTGGTCCCGATGCAGACATTTTGAGTTTGAAAAATTCAGAAACGAAGATCATCGACGCGCGTGGCCGCAGACTCATTCCGGGCATTATCGATGCGCACACTCACGTGCTCAACGAAAGTGGCTACACTCACAATATAAGGTGGGACGGCGTACCTACGCTACGTCGCGCGCTGAGCATGCTGCGCGAGCAGGCGGAGCGAACGCCTGAGGGACACTGGGTCAAAGTGATCGGCGGCTGGTCCCCCTACCAGTTCGAGGAGAACCGGTTCCCTACGATGGACGAGCTGCACGAAGCCGTGCATAACCGTCCGTTGATCGTGCAATACGCCTATAACCACGCCTTCCTGAATAAGCAGGCGATGGAATTGTTGGGCGTGGGCACAGATCGGTTTCCCGAATTGCCAGGAACCGAATTCGAGAAGGACGGTCAGGGACATTACACCGGTGTGATCTACGGATACACATTCACCTTCGTCGCCCTGGAGGCCATGGTCCCGCAACTTTCGTTCGACGAAGAAGTCAGCTCGCTGATCCATACCGTCCACGCCCTGAACCGTTTCGGTGTCACCTCGATCGTGGATGCCGGCGGCAGGAAGGGCTACCCCAAACCCCAAGCCACCGTAGACGTCCTGGCCCGCGACAACCGCCTCAACATCCGCATGCCCTTCGTCGACATACAACTCGGCGACGGCAGCCCAATCAATATGGTGGACGCACACATTGAAGCGATCACCAAAACCGCTCCCATCGGCCCAGGTCAAAACCTGCACCCGACCCTGGAACATGGCCACGAATATCGTGGCGCCGGCGAAGTGTTGCAGGCGGAAGTGCACGATCACGAGAATTTCGACCGTCCGGCGGTCATCATCGACCCCGACCAGATGCGGCGACACGTCGAGGAAAATGTCACTAAGTTGGTCCGGCGGCGCATCCCTTTTCGCATGCACATCAGCTACAACGAAAATATCACGCCGTTCCTTGACGCCTTGGAGAAGATGAACGAAACAACGCCGCTAGACGGTTTGCGATGGAGCATCGAACACGCCGAAACAATCACTCCGGAGAACATTGACCGGGTCAAAAGGCTTGGCGGCGGAATTGCCTTGGACGCCAAAATGGCGCTGCATGGAGATGGGTTCATCAAAACGCACGGCCGCGAAAAGGCTCTGATAACTCCGCGGCTGCGCCAGCTGGTCGATAGCGAAATCCCTCTCGCCATGACCACCGATGCTTTCCGGGCAGCCACCTTCAACCCGTGGGTAGGCGTCAGCTGGATGGTGTCTGGAAAGTCGGCCTCCGGGTCTGAAGTGCTTTCTAAGGCTAATCGCCTGTCCCGCGTCGAGGCACTCAAGCTGTTTACCAGTGGTCCAACATGGTTCATGAATACAGAATCCGAAATGGGCATGATCGCTCCAGGACACCTGGCGGATTTTGCACTGTTGGACAGGGACTATTTCACTGTTCCTGAAAATCAGATCAAACATGTTTGCTCCGTCTTGACAGTCCTGGATGGAAGGGTGGTGTTCGGGGCGCAGGACTACAGCACCCTCACGCCGCGTCTGCCCGATATCCTGCCCGCTTGGTCACCCGTCAAATATTTCGGGGGCTACTACTCCAGCCGTAGTTCGTGATCTTCGTGTTTGCTGTGGTTGGTGGTGGGGGGGATGCGTGTCATGCGCACGGAAAGTGGGGAAGGCCGTGGTTTGTGATCGCACGACGAAACTGGGTGTCCCAGCCGTGCCACATGCCCAGCGTCAGCACTCCCGCCACCTGGAGGCCCGAGGGTTCGACCGAAGCCCACAGGTGCAGGTCACGGTCCTCGTCCAGTGAAAACCACCGGGCAACGTCGGAGGAGAAGGGCTGCCAGCCAGGCAGGTCCTGATAGATCCGTTGCAGTACGTCCCAGTTCGCGGGGGTGAACCGCTGCCAGTCCAGGCAATAGACCCGCTCCACCGCCATCCAGTGCATCGCGACGTCCGCCGCCAGAACTCCAGGCCCCAAATCGAGGGACAGTTCCTCGCCGTTGTCGTAGTACCAGTCGCGTTCCTGCACGGGGGCAGCCTGCCAGACCAGGGATGACTCGCTGCCGGGCCGGCGGTGACGAGCTCGCCGCCCAGCGGGAGCTGTCCGTCGGTGGCGGCAGGCGTTCGGAACTGCCGGTGCAGTTCGGTGACCTGCAGCAGCAGGTCCCGCCGGGTCAGATCGGCGGCGAGTGTGTCGAGGGCGCCGATCCGGATCAGCCGCTGCGCGATGGGCGGGGAGGGCCTCGCCCGCTGCCACAGATCCTGCAGCGAGGTGTAGGGCTGGCCCGCCGCCAGGCGGCCGATCTCGCGCTCGCTGATGCCCTTGACGGTGGCCAGGGCCAGCCGTACGCCCCAGCCCTGCGGTGTCTGCTCGACACTGTGCTGCGCCCGGGAGTGGTTGACGTCGACGTTCAGTACCGGCACGCCGTGGCGGCGGGCGTCGGCGACGATGACCCGGCGCGGTTGTTCACGCTTAACTGTCGTCTCCCGTAAGGCGGATAGAGCGACCCGTCGAACGCACTTGCCGGGTGTTCTGCGCTGTGTCCCGTCCGTACGGTCGGGGGCATGGAGGTGGCGTTCTACTCGAGTGAGGGCTGGGAGTCCTGGGGGCTGTCGGCGAAGCCGGTGATCCCCGAGGGGATGGCCTTTCTTGTCGATGACGACCTGCTCTTCGAGGACGAGCGCGGGCGGCGGGCGACCCGGGCTGCGAACGAGTGGCTTCGGCTGCGGCCGACGGAGAATTGCCCGGCACCCTCGTCCTGGGGTACGTATGCGCGCATTCTGCGGGACTGGTTTGTGTCCGCCCAGCTGCACGGAGTGGAGATCTTCGACACCAGGGACCGGCTGAAGGCCTTGCTCAGCACGTACGCGGTGGACCGCGCCAGTGGAGATCTCAAGCAGCGGCTCGGGGCGGTGACCTGGAACCAGCACATGAGCGTGCTGGGCATGTTCTACCGGTGGGCGGTCGACGAGTCGTACGCCTCGTCGGTGCCCTTCACCTACCAGCAGGCGGCGGTGGTCTACGCGGAGACCGTCCGCCAGATCATGGTGAACCAGGCGAGGCGGCGGGTCCCGCATGCCCACGTGACGGTCAAGTACCTGGAGGACGGCTTCGCCTCCATGTTCGTGAACGCGCTGGCCGGGCTGCGGCCGGACGGCAGCGAGGACGAGGACCCGCAGCGGTTTCGCGGGCGGCACCTGGCCCGCAACTCTGCGGTGGCCGACATGGTGCTGTCCTCGGGCACCCGCCTGCAGGAGTTCACCTACCTGCTGGCCTGCGAAGTCCCGCCGCTGCCAGCGGCTCTCCGGCTCATGCCGATCCCGTTTCCCCTCCCGGAGGAGATCACCAAGGGCAGTAAGTTCCGCGTGTCGTGGGTGAGCTACACCTCGCTGGCCCGCGTTCACGCCTACATCGCCCTGGAGCGGATGCTGGCCTGCGAGAGGTCGAAGTGGCGGCCGCCGAGGCGATGGGGCGAGCCGCTGTTCGTGACCGAGATGGACAGTCAGGGCGGTCGGGTCAACGGCCGGTGGACCAAGTGGAGTTCACTGGAGCCGGGCCAGCGGCGGCGCCTGGTGGCGCCAGCCGGCGGGTCGATGTTGCTGGCCGTGCGGTCCGACGGCGGTCCGTTCACCGCCTGGTCGAGTCTGTTCGAGCGGACCAGCCGCCGGATCGCCGAGCGCTACGAGCCGCGCTTCCCTCACGTCCATCCGCACCGCTGCCGCCACACGATGGCAATGGCCACCATGGAACGGCTGGTGGCCGGCTACTACGAGCAGGCCGCACGGCTCTCGGCGGCGGGCGGAGACGCGGATGCGGCCCTGGCCCACTACCTGATCACGACAGAGCCGCTGCTGGTCCTGCGCGATTTACTCGGGCACTCCTCGTCGCTGACCACGGAAAAGTACCTCCGGCGCCTGGACATGATGCGGATCTTCCGCGAGATCTACGAGGACACCGGACGCCGCTGGGGTCTGCTGGACCACGAGGCGGCCGAGCGCGAGGCGGATGCCGAGTTCGAGGACGACGACGCCGGAGCCGGGGTGCTGGTCTGATGCCGGGCAGCGTGATTGACGAGCCGCTCGGGGTTTCCTGCGTGTTCATGGACGGTCGGCGGGCCGAGTGCTTCTTGAACGAGGACCGCCGGCTGCCCGATCTGGCAGCTGAGCTGGTGCGGGCCCTGGCGGACCTGGTGAAGCCGCACGGCGACCTGGACTCGGCGAACTCGGTGCGGGGCTACCTGGTCAGCATCCGGTATTTCCTGCGGGATCTGGACGAGCACGGCTTCGCCGGGACGGCGAAGGATCTGTCCCGGCCGGTGCTGGCCAGGGCCTTGCTGGCCCTGAAGCAAGGACGGCACGAGTCGCCGGTCCGCATCCTGCTGCGACGGCTGGACGACCTGGAGCGTGTGTTTGCGGCGGATGTCCGCCGGTTCGTGGACGGCCGCAACTTCCATGCCCGCCCCTCGGAGGACCGGCAGCCCTTGGTGCCCTACAGCGAACGGGAGTGGGCGAACCTGATCTCGGTCTGCGACGGGATCACGGGCACGGCCTACACGGCGTTCAAGGCAGCCCTGCGGGAGGCCGAGCGGGGCCAGGACGTGGCAGTCGGAGGCTGGAGTCGGCCAAACGTCCAGTGGGTGCTGCGGCACCGCGGGCCCGAGGGCACCCTGCCCAAGCGGGTCCGCGGCCAGTACGCCGCGGTCCGCACCCTCACGCAGGTCTATCCCGGCGCCGGCAACGAGGCGGTGGCCGCACTCTTCCCCGGGCCGGGCGTCGTCTTCGCCTACCGCATCCTGTTCGGCACCCGCACAGGCATCGTCGCTGATGGCATCGCCGGTCTTGGACTGGGTGACATCGACTGGGCAGGCGACAGGACGGCCCTGGTCGACTACATCAAGGGCCGCACCGCCAAGGAGAGCCTGACACTGTCACGTTCGGCGGTCCGCCTCTTGGAGCGGTGGCTTGAGCACTCCGCGGTGCTGCGGGAGTTCGCCCCCGCTGGCTTGCGGGAACGGCTCTGGCTGCGGTTCAACCCGACCGGCACCTACAAGTGGTCGGCGGGCCGGTTCCCGAAGCCTCATGAGCGGAATTGGTACGAGCGCAATGGCCTGGTCGACGCCGACGGCAAGCCGTTCTTGATCCACGGCCCGCGCATCCGCACCACTTTCGAGGCGTCGAAGGACCGGCGCATCTGGCAGAGCACCTCCCGCGCGAGGATCGACCCGAACCACACTCCGGCGGTCGAGGGCGCCCACTACGTTGCCCACCAGACGCCCACGCAGAAGGCGGCCACCGAGGCGATCATCGAGTCCGCGCAGAGCGACCTGATCCGACGAAGCCAGAACCCGCTGGTGATCAAAGGCGATGACGGTCTGGCCGCCTTCCTCGAGGGATTCCCGGCCGAAGCGGCCCGGCTCGGCCTCGACGACGCCGCCCTGACCGAGCTGATCGGCGGCGAGCGCGACGTGTTCGCGGCCGCCTGCGGCGACCAGTTGTCAGGGCTGCACGGGCCGGCGGGAAAGCCCTGCCCGGCCAGGCCATGGGTCTGTCTTCTTTGCCCCCTGGCTCTGTTCGCCCCACGCCACCTGCCCAACCTCATGCGGCTGAGAGCGTTCTTCGCCCGGCAGTGGCAGCAGACGCCCGCTGCGGCCTTCATGGCGATCTTCGGCCCCTATGCCCAACGGCTGGACGACCTCCTCAGCCCTCAGTCCAACTACTTCACCACGACGGCACTGCAGGAGGCCGCAGGCCAGGTCGCCGACACCGACAGTGAACTCCCGCTTCGTCCGGAGGAGTTGACCCAGTGACCATTCTCGCTGAAGAAGCCGGGAAGGCCGGTCGGCCCGGCGGATCGGTGTTCGCCGGCGCGGCCGTCTGTGAGGTGGTCCGTCTCCCGGTCCGGATCGGCTGCCGCAGCCCTCTGTTCGAGCAGAACGTCTGGGACCTGACCGTGGTCGACGGGATTCCCCGGTTCTTCAGCCCGGCCCGGCGGACCTTCGACTTCACCAAGATCAGCAACCCGCGGTGGCGGTCGCGAAGGAGTACCTGCTGGCGCTGATGGCGCCGGAACACGAACAGGTCCGGATCCTCCCGGACGCCTACCGCCTGCCGAAGACCCTGATCACCTGCCAGCAGCGGCTGGAATGGCTGATCAGCTGGATGAACTGGCTCACCGAGCAGGGTGTTCAGTTGCTGAGTCAGGTGGTCCAGGACCACTGCGACCGGTTCCTGCAGCACCGCTCAACGATCTACGACCGTGACGGTGGCCGGCTCCGGGACGCGAGTGACGACACCCGCATGATGGCCGAGCTCGTCCCGCGCGAACTGGCCTACTACGGCGAGGTGTTCAGCACCGACCGCTACCGCGAGGGCTTCACTCCCCGCGCGGCGACGGCGGTCCGGACCCAGGGGAAAACGGAGAACAAGACCCAGCCGGCCCGGACCGAACTGCAGCAGCCGCTGCTGGCCGCCGCCTTGTTCCTGGTCCAGAAGGTGGGCCCGCATGTGATCGCCCTCCAGCAGGAGATCGAGCGTCACCGGGCCGCCCCCAGGGTCGAGCCGATGCCGCTGGCTGAGCGGGCAGAGGCCGTGGCCCGCACGTTGCGGCAGCACGCGAGGACCGGAGAGCCGCTGGTCCAGACGTCTCTGGAGGGCTTGGAATACAAGATCGGCAAGGGGTGGGACCCAGCCGATCCGCTGATCCACGTCAGCCTCAAGCGGCTGGTCAGGGAGAGCGGGACGGGCGGATCGGACCCCCGCCAGCGCTGGGTGAGACCCGGCGGCCGCTGGGAATCCATCCTGCCCTTGCTCGAGCAGACCCTTGCCCAGGTCGGGGTGGCCCCGTTCTGGGGGCGTCATGCCGCCGTCATCGACCGCGCGGACGGCGACGGGCAGGTCCCTTGGACGCTGCCGCTGTTCCCCGCGGACGTCAGGGCGCTGATCGGGGTCGTTCGCACGGCCTGCATCATCGCTGTTTCGGCGCTGAGCGGCATGCGGCACAGCGAGCTCTGCGAACTGCCCGCGGACTGCCGGCAGCCGCCCGAAGAGATCGGTCCCGGCCGGGTCCGGCACCGCCTCAAGAGCAAGCTGATCAAGGGAAAGAAGCACGGCGGCGTCTGGGACGAATGGGTCGTCGTCGCCGAGGCATACGAGGTAGCCGGCATCGCCCGAGACCTCGCCGGCCGCGGCGCGGCCCACCTGTTTCCCCAGGTTCTCAACTTCGGTGGCCCGGACGGCCGTTACGCACGGTTCCGGGAGTGGGTCAACGGCGAGGAAGGGGCCCGTCTCGGTCTCGCTCCGATCCCGCCTGATCCGCTCAACCTGCGGGTTCTCCGCCGCACCCTGGCCATCGAGATCGCGCATCGTCCCGGCGGACTGCTGGCCGCGAAAGTCCAGCTCAAGCACCTGTCCGTGGTCACCACCGAGGGCTATGCGAACCGGCCCGGCGGAGCACAGGCCAAGTTCCTCGCCGAGGTCGGCGAGTCAGAACACAACCGCAACCTCGCCCTGACCCTGCAGGCCTTCCGCGACTTCCAAGAAGGCCGTCAGCCGGCCGGTCCGGGCGCCCGTGACCTCGTGAACTTCTTTAAGTCCGTCGAGAGCGAACTCCACCAGGACGCCGTGGCCCCGCAGATCAAGCATGGTGATCAAGAGGTTATCAACCTGCTCTCCCAGCGGGCCGGCACCCTGCACCTGGGCATTGCGAACTACTGCTGGTTCATCGACCCGGACAAGGCCCTCTGCCTCAAACTCGCCCAGGCCAAGGACCGCAGCCGTCCCATGGCGGGGATGTGTGACTCCGCCCGCTGCCCGCAGGCCACCCACCACCCCTGCCACCGGCCCGTCTGGGCATCGGCCGCGGCCAGCAGCAGGATCTTCATCGGCAAGATCGGCCGGTCCCAGAAAGCAGAGAAGTCGCGACTGGCGGCCGAGGCCGAGCGGGCCGACCACGTCGTCGCCGCTATCGACGCGGCCCTGGCCACCGCCACTGGAGGAGTGCATGGGAAGGATCAGTGACACCGACCGGACCCGCAACGAGGAAGCGATCCGGGCCGCCATGCACCGGCTCCTTCGCGGCGAACTCCCGCCCGGCGGCCGATGCGACCTCAAGACCCTCGCAGCAGAGGCCGGAGTGACCCGCACGGGCTTCTACCCGAAGAAGGACCGTGACGGCACCGTCCGCGAAGGGCCCTACCAGCACCTCGGCGACGAGTTCGTACGCCGTCTGGCGGCCCTCCGGGCGGCCGGGGAGATGCCAGAACCCCCGAGACGCCCAGATCGAGCGCCTGAAGGCCCAGAACTCAGCGCTGAGGGACCGCGTTGCCGACCGGGACAAGACCATCGAAGAGCTGACCGCGTTCAAGAAGCTCGCGTTGTCCCGGCTCGCCGCCCAGCACGACGAGATCCTCCACTTGCGCAGTCCGGAGCCTGCCCCGGAGCCGACTCCGCCCGCCAAACTGGCCACCGTTCCTCGCGCCAGGCCGGCCGTCATCGGCAGCTGCATCTGACCCGCCCCAATCCGGCGGGCCCTGATGCCGAGGTCTGCCGCTGGCTGGCGGGGCCGTTCAGACCTGGACCGGAGTCTTCTCGGCGGGAGCGAGACGGGGCACGAGACGGACATAGACGACCATGCCGAGGACTTCGACGAGGGTCTGGGTGACCACGACGGCCGCGGCGACGGCCAGTTGGTCGGGCAGAGCCAGGGCGAGGGGCAGCACGACCAGGGAGTTGCGGGTCGCGCCGGTGAAGATGACCGCCCGGGAGGCGGGGGCATCGAGGCGGAACAGGCGAGCGACAGCCCGACCGGCGAACGCCATCACGAGCAGGAACAGGGCATAGAACGGGACCACGGCGGCCACGTAGGTGAGGTTCCCGCCGAGCTTGGGGACCTGGGAGGCGACCACGACCAGCAGGGTCGCCGCCATCAGCGGCACCATCGTTGTCGTCGCGGCATCGGACACCTGCTGCCCGGCCGGCTTGCGGCCCGCCCACGCCTGCAGGGCCCAGGCGAGGGCGAGGGGAATGACGATCAGGACGAGGAAGGCCTCGAGGAACGGGCCCGCCTCGACGATGTCGGCGAGGCCGGAGCCCATGAACAGGAACAAGAACAGCGGCAGCAGCAGCATTTGCGCGACGAGCAGGAGCGGGGTCGCGGCCAGCAGACGACGGCTGGAGCCGCCGGCCAGACCGCTGCGAGGTCGGAATCCCAATCGCCGCCGCCCGCGGCGCCGCCATCCGACAGCAACTCCTCGAACTGCCCGCACCTGTCGTCGCGGACGCTCTCGGCTACCACGACAAGACCACCAGTCGCCTCCGCAACGAGACCGGCGGCACCTGGAGCCGATACGCCGCCGGAGACCACGGGAGGTCACCGGTCGGCTGGGCACCCAAAACAACCGGCGAGAGTTGATTTCGCGAGCCCATTTGTCATCGGTGTGATGCGAGAACTCGGCCTTCAGGTGATCCGAACCGGATCACAGGACACTAGCCCTGCCGTTCCAGCCATTCCGAAATCACCTGGTTGGTTTCTTCTGGCATTTCCTCCTGGACCCAGTGACCGCAGTCCAGGCCGACCACTTCCACGTTGGGCACGAATTCTGCCAGTCTTTCGAACCTCGGGATCGCGAAGTCCTGGTCGCCGTAGATCATGAGGGCGGGCTGCTTGATGATCGGGTCCGCGTCCGCCAGCTGGTGCCAGTTGCGGTCGAGGTTCCTGTACCAGTTGATGCCGCCCGTGAATCCCGACGTCTCGAACGCGGAGACGTAGACGGCCAGGTCGCTGTCGCTCATGATGGGCTCACCGAGTGGTGTTTCCGCCTTGGCGAGGTTGATAAATGCCATGCCCGGCTCAGGGGGTGCGGTGGGCACGTTCTTCCGGTAGAGGTTGCGGAGGAACTGGGAGGTGTTGGCATCGAATGCGGCGTCCGCGACGCCCGGCTGCCGGTTGAAGTGGACGAAGTAGAAGTCGCCGCCGAGGAAGGTTTCCATGACCTCGATCCACGGCGTTTCTCCGCGCTCCTGGTAAGGCAGGCTCAGGTTGATCAGCTTGTTCACCCGGTCGGGGTGCAACAGGGTCAGTCCCCAGACGACGAACGCACCCCAGTCATGGCCGACGAAGGTGGCGTCCTCGTAGCCATAGTGGTCCAGGAGCGCGACGAGGTCACCCGTCAGGTGTTCGATGTCGTAGTCCGTCACCTCGGTCGGGCGGGATGAGTTGCCATAACCCCGCTGGTTCGGTGCGATGACGTGGTAGCCAGCCGCTGCGAGGACGGGCATCTGGTGACGCCAGGAGAAGGCGTGCTCCGGCCAGCCGTGGCAGAGCACGATGGGCTTGCCCTTGTTTTCCCGGCCTGCCTCGAAGACTTCGAGCTCCACACCGTTGACCTGGATGAGGGTGGGCTCGGGAAATTCTGCTTGATTGAACACGGCATTTCCTCTCTGGGGGCGTTCGCTGGCGGTTGACCTCCTCGATGAGGTCATGCTGCGACCTTGCAACCCAAACCGGTCATCCCATGACCGGTTTTTATGAGAGTTTTGTCAGTATGCGATCCAATCGGCTGGTGGCCATACTGCTCTTGCTCCAACGGCACGAGCAGGTGACAGCCGCAGAGGTCTCCCGAGAGCTGGACGTCTCCGAGCGCACCGCCCGCCGTGACCTCGACGCCCTGGCCATGGCCGGGGTGCCCGTGTACTCCGTGCAGGGCCGAGGCGGCGGCTGGCGCCTCGTGGGCGGCGCTCGTACCGACCTGTCCGGGTTGACCGCCGGTGAGGCACGCGCCCTGTTCCTGGCTGTCGGTCCGGCCTCGGATGCGACGCCGCCGATGAAAGCAGCTCTGCGCAAGCTCGTCCATGCTCTACCGAAGCCCTTCCAGGTGCAGGCCGAGGCAGCGGCGGCGTCGCTGGTCGTAGACCCGCAGCGATGGGGGGCGAGCCGGATCGAGCACCGGCCGCCTCGCTTCCTCGACGAACTCCAGGACGCGGTGATCAGCGGCGTCCAGGTGTCGCTCGGCTACGTCGACAGCAAAGGCGTCGAAACCCGGAGAACCGTCCATCCACTGGGCATCGTCGCCAAAGGTCCTGTGTGGTATCTCGTCTCCAACACCGAGACCGGCCGACGGATCTTCCGGATCGACCGCGTGTCGTCCGCCGACCCGACCGGCGGCCCTGTGCACCGACCCGGGGACTTCGACCTTGCCGAGAGCTGGAATGAGATCGCCAAAGAGGTCGATCGCAAACGAACGCCGCTGGAGGTCCAGGCGGTATGCACACCCGACGGGATAGGCATACTCCGGATGGCGCTCGGCGACCGGCTCGACGTGGGAGGTTCCACGACCGATGGCCGCATCGAGGTCGTGATCCGCGGCCCCAATGAGTACATCCTCGCCGGCGAGCTCTCCGGGCTGGTCGAATGGGTCGAGGTGACCGGCCCTCCGGGGGTCCGAGACCACCTGGCCTCGATCGGCAACGCCCTCGTCGAACGATACGGCCAGCCGCGCACCAGCGGAGACCTTCACCCGTCTTGAAGCGGACGAGGCAGGGCTTCGAGAACAGTTCCGCTCAATAGGCTGGGTTTGTCCGTTCCGGCAGGAGCCCGGTCACGACGCCGGCGGGTCCGCTGGCCTGGCTCTCTGCGGGTGGATCGTCTCGTGCCGGACCAGCATCGCCACGCACTCGGCGATCTTCCGGGTTCGCGTCTCGGCCCGCTTGACGGCATTGACCCGGCTGATGAGGGCGAAGCGGTTGGTCTTGGTGAGTACCTCGAACATCGCCTGCGCCGCTGGGTCGGCGGCGATCGCGACGCGCAGGTCGGCCGGCACCTCCGCTTCCGATGACGGCGCATAGGCGGCCGTCCACCGCCCGTCGGCCTTCGCGGCGTCGACCGCGGCGCGGCCGGCGGGCTGCATCAGGCCGGCCGCCTCCAACCGGGCCACGTTGGCGACGTTGCGCCGGGACCAGACGCTGCGGGGCCGGCGCGGGGTGTACCGCCGCCAGGAGCTCTCCTCGTCGCGCTTGCGGGCCTGCCCGTCGATCCAGCCGAAGCACAGTGCCTCGTCGACCGCCTGCTGCCAGGTCAGCGTGGTAACGGTGCCGCCCTTCCTGGCCAGGGCGAGCCACACGCCAGGAGAGGCGGTGTGGTTGTCCAGCAGCCACGCGCGCAGCGCCGCGCCGTCAGCAACGATCAACTCATCCAGCTCGGTTCCGGTCACCACCGCAGGTTAGTGCCGCAACCAGGTGTCGCGACCTGTCGGGGTGACTCGTTGAGCCCGCGGCGTCGATGTCGGCCTGGCTCGCCCTCGCCGACGCCACCGTGAAGAACGGCTGCCCTCTCCGGTCAGCTCAACGACCTCGGCGTCCCCACAGCCGCCGCCCGGACCGGAGCGATCCGCCACAGTGGGTCCTGGAGATGCCCGCCCCGTCGTCGTCGACGCCCTCGGCTACCACGACGTCATCGCGACCCGCCTCGCATCCGAAGTCGGAGAAGACTGGAGTTGCTACGCCGACGACCACGTACGGTCACCAGCAGGCTGGGCCCCAGGCGGAACTGGCGACAGTTGAATCGGCGAGCCCACCAGTATCAACCCCCGTTCCCCACCTGCCGGAGGGGCGGGAAGGGCTGGAAGCAGGAGGGGGGCTGTTCACGCGGGCACTCCGAACAGGTCGGCCAGTATCACGGAGGCGCTTTCGGGCGCCCGGCCGCTGAGGATCAGGGCAGAAGGGGTCATCCGCAGGGTGAAGTCGAAGAAGGCGCAGCAGTCCTGTTCGGCCGCTGCCAGTGCGGCGATCTGTCCGGCGAGGTCGGCGCTGGCGGGGAAGGTCAGCTGCAGCCCGTCCTCGATGTCCTCACGACCCGTTGCCCGGGCCACCAGGGCCTGCCACTGGCCGGTCCGCTCACCGAGCTCGGCGCCACCCAGAGTGCAGGCCACTGGGGCGGTCTTCCATGCCTGCCCGGCGGGCTCGACGGGGTCCGGCCGGGTCGGGGACAGGGTCACCGGCACCGGTCCCGGAGCCTGCGTGCTCATGCAGCCGCAGTCCGGCCCGCAGGCGCCTTCCGGCGCCGGCCCGGACAGCTGTTCGTGGACCTGGGCCAGGCGGGCGGAGAACGCGGCGAGCTCGGCCTGGCGCCGGTCGGCATCCGCGATCCGCTCGGCGACCAGCGGCACCATCCGCTGGCGCACCGCCGCACACACCCCTTGCTCCCACACAGCGAGCAGGTCACGGATCTCTTCGAGCGGCAGGCCCAGAGCTTTGCCCGAGGAGATGAACGCGAGACGTTCGACGGCGTCCTGGTCATAGACCCGATAGCCCGCCGCGGTCCGCTCCGCGGGCAGCAGCCCGGCGGTCTCATAGAAGCGCAGGGTCGTGGCCGGGATGCCGGAGAGCTCGGCCAGCTGCGAGATGCGATACGTGGTCACACCGTCGACGCTAAACCTTCAACCCGACTCGAAGGTCAAGCGATGTCCCGACAAGGCTGGCAGCGATCACACCGGTCGCGCCCGCAGAACGACATTCCCCCGAGAACCAGACCGACACGGCCCACCAGAGACAGCCCGCCAAAAGAGACACGACCTGCACGGGACACAGCGAGTGCGGAAACAACTTGGGCCACATCCCCGGATCGTGCTCCAACAACCCCGCGTACAGGGCGGCGGGGTGATGGGCTTTCAAAAAGGCGGACTGGAGGGCGGGGACGGCGAAGGCGACCGCGTGTGCGCGGCAGAAGCCGTAGGCGCCGAAGCTGGAGACGGTCTCCCACACTTCGTCCAGTACGGCTGGGCTGTAGCCGCGCTCCCCGGCGGTGCGGCGGAACCAGGCCTCGACTCTCGGCAGCCGGTCGACATCGGCGAGGGCGCGACGGGCGACGTCGCCGGCGGCGCGGTCGCAGCCGGTCATCCGCGTCAGGATCGCGATGATCTGCTCGTGCCAGATCACCACCCCGTAGGTGTCATTGAGGATCGGCTCCAGGTCCGGGTGCGGGTAGTGGGGCGCGGCGCCGTGCCGGGCGGCGATGAACAACGCGGGCATGCCGCCGGCGACCGGGCCGGGCCGGAAAAGCGAGATGTCGGCGATGACGTCCTGCATGTGCCGCGGCTGCAGCCTCCCCACCAAATCCTGCTGACCAGGCGACTCGAGCTGGAACAGGCCCACAGTGTCGGAGCGCTGGATGAGTTCGAAGGCGAGCCGGTCGTTCAGGTCGACGTGGTCGGGGTTGTCGAGATCGAGCTGACGGCCGGTGGTGCGGCGGATTTCGGCGACCGCGTGCGCCATCGCCGACTGCATCCGCACCCCCAGCACATCGAGCTTGAGCAGCCCGAAGCCTCCGAGTTCGACGTCCTCCTTGTCGGCCTGCACCATCGGATAGCCGCCGGGGGTCGGCTGCACCGGCACCCGGTCCAACAGCGACGCGTTCGACAGGATCACCCCGCACGGGTGCATGGCATAGCCGCGCGGCAGCGCGTCAAGGCCTTCGGCCAGCTCCCACATCGGCCCGAACTCCCCCGCCCGGGCGGCCGACACGCCTGGGATGCCTGGCATGTTTCGCGGACGCAGAACACCCAACTCGGCCTGGTGTTGAGGAATCACACTACTGACGAACATTCACAACTGGTGCGTCCCACCCTCCGCCTCGTACGACACGACCTGCAACGCCGGCTGCTCACCCATCCTGATGCCCTGGAAGGGCGTTGTCTGCCACGAAACCGGGCATACCGTCGGTCTCACCCACGGCGAGCAGGCTTCCCCGGAGCAAAGCCGGGGGCTTCGGCGTAGGCCAGGGCGGTGAGCAGGGCTACGGCAGGGACGCCGTCGGTGCGGGGCAGCAGGGGGTTGTCAGGCCGTTCGTCGCCGTGGAGCTATCGCGTTACTCGAAGCCCTCCTGAGCGCGAGCCCTGCCTTCCTGCCGGGCAGGTCGCGGTCGAGCACGACGACGTCGTACGCATTGACGTCCAGCTGTGCAGGAAGTTTCGATCGGCCGCGAAGCCTGCACCGCGCGCTCCGGCATGGTCTCCGTCAACTCGGTACTCAGCTTCGCCATCGTGCCCGCTCTCCCCTTCGGGGGCTCCCAAGACTCCGGATTCGGACGCATCCACGGCGAGGACGGCCTGCGCGCCTTCACCGCACCCCAGTCCGTCACAGTGCAGCGCTTCGCCCCGCCGGTCAATCTGACCTCCTTCACGGCGCCCGCCGCGGCCAAGGCCCGTGTCGTCTCCCTCGTCCGCCAACTCCATGAGCGCCGCTGACGTATCCGATCCCCGCCGGAGTACCGAAACCGACCGTGGCGTTGCGTGAGATCGCCCACTGGAGGACGCAGCCCGTACTCACATCGGTCCGATGCGATCACATGCGAGAATCCTCGATCGTAAGTGATCTGGACGTCTGCGCTATCCGCGCGACAGCGAACCGAGGGGGCCTGCATGAGTGGCGGCGGAGCCGGCTGGATAGCGGCCCAATTACAGGAGGCACGAGACCGCGCCTTCGCGGGCCGTGCGGCCGAGCTGGCCCTCTTTCGTTCCGCATTGTCCGGCGATGCGAAAAGCCTTGCGGTGCTTTACCTGCACGGACCCGGCGGCATCGGCAAGTCGATGCTGTTGCGCCGCTTCGCCGCCGAGGCACGGGCGGCGGGACGCGAGGTGCTCGAGGTCGACGGGCGGATCACCGAGCCCACACCCCAGGCCTTCGAAGAGGAGGCCGGGCCGGTACTCACCGGCGAGCGGGTCGTCCTGCTCATCGACACCTTCGAGCGCTGCCAGGGCCTTGAGGGCTGGCTGCGGGACAGGTTCCTGACCCGTCTGCCGGCCGGAGCACTCGTCGTCATCGCGGGACGCCAGGCACCGGAGGCCGGGTGGACCTCTGATCCCGGCTGGGCAACACTGATGCGGACCGTGGCGCTGCGCAATCTCACCCCGGACGAGGCCGCTGCCTTCCTGAACAACCGCGGAGTACCGCGGCGGACACATGACGCACTGCTGGCCTTCACCGGTGGCCACCCCCTCGGCCTCGCGCTCGCGGCCGCGGTGGCGATGCAGGACGAGGAGAGCACCGGGGACTGGGAGCCGAGCCGGGATGTGATCGAGACGCTGCTGCCGCAGCTGATCGGCGAGGTGCCCTCACCGATTCACCGGCGGGCGCTGGAAGTGTGCGCCCACGCGTACGTGACCACGGAGACACTGCTGCGCGCCGTACTCGGTGACGCGGCGGTGTCGACGTTCGCCTGGCTGCGCGATCTTCCCTTCGTCGAGTCCTCTCGACACGGCCTGTTTCCGCACGATGTGGTGCGTGCGGCGCTGGAGGCGGACCTGCGCTGGCGTGATCCCGATGGGTTCGCGGAGCTGCACAGCCGGCTCCGCCGCCACCTGTTCGATCGGATACGGACGGTTCCGGAGAGCGGGATGCTGTCTGCCGTGGGCGAGTTCTTCTATCTGTACCGCACCGATCGCTACATATCCGACTTCAACAGCTGGCGCGGTGACGGCGAGGTGGTGTTGCAGCCCTGCGATCCGGCGGAACACACCTCGGTGATCGACCTGACGACCAAGGTGGAAGGGCCGGAGTCGGCTGAACTGGCCCGATTCTGGCTGGACCGGCAGCCGGACACCTTCCGCGTGTACCGGTCCACGCGGAGCGGCGAGATCGTGGGCTTCTCCACCTGGCTGCGACAGACCGAACCGTATGGCGAGGACGTCGACCCCGTGGTCTCGGCGGCCTGGAAACACGCCCGCAGCACCGCCGCGCTGCGGGACGGTGAGCACCTGGCAGTGTCCCGGTTCCATGTGCCCGGGCTGGCGGGGGGAAGCCAGCCAAAGATATCGCCGGTCGAGGACCTCCACCAATGGCGATTCGTGGCCGAAGTCGTCCGCGCCGGCCCGCGACTGGGCTGGTCGTACCTAGCCATACGGGCCGTGGATTTCTGGCATCCCTATGCGACGAGCCTCGGCCTCGTCCCGATCGACGACCGGCCTCAGATCGGCGACGTCACGTACGTGCTGTTCGCCTTGGACTGGCGGACGCAGCCGCTCTGGACGTGGGCGGAGCAGAAGACCCGTCTGATGCTGTCGAACGTGCCCAGCGTGGCCGGCGCTCCCGATGAGGCGCCGTCCTCCGGCGGGCCTGCCGAACTCACCGTACTGTCCCGGCCCGAATTCGAGGCCGCCGTACGCGACGCGCTGCGCAAGCTGCGCAATCCGGAGGAACTCACGGCGAACCCATTGGCCCGCAGCAGGCTGACCGTCGAACAAGGGGCGGCACTGCGGGACGTGCTGATCCAGGCCGTGGAGGCGCTGGCAGAGGAACTTGGCGGTGAGAAGTACCACCGGGCGGTGGCGACAACCTATCTGCGGGGCGCAACCACCCAGGAAGGGGCCGCAGCACGGCTGGGCCTGCCGTTCGGTACATATCGCAGACATCTGGTCGGCGGCGTCGAGCGGCTCTGTGACGCCCTGTGGCGCCAGGAGATCCACGGAACCGCTCCTGGCGGGCACCGGTCGTCGTAGCCGTCGGATGTCCCTGACCGCGAGGCCGGTCGGGGACCTGCAAGGGCACGTTCGGGACACCGAGAGTACGAGCGATACCGGACGTCGCCGTTGGCGAGCCGGTCTGTCAGACGGTGGCGTCCAGGACCCCACGGGTCATCAGGGCGGCCTTGAGAGCCCTGATGGCGTAGTAGGAACGGGACTTCACCGTGCCCGGAGGTACGCCCAGGTGTTTCGCGGCGTCGGCCACGCTGTATCTGGAGTAGTGCATGAGCCTGATGACTTCCTCGTGCTGCGCGCTCAGCTCCCGTAAGGCGTTCGTGACCACCTGTGAGGTGAGCATCCGGTCTATCTGATCGGCAGTCGGAGTCTCCGGTCGTTCCGCCGCCGGCACCTCCGCCGGGCGTATCTGCCGTGCCCGGTGGTGGTCGATGACCAGGTTGCGTACGACGGTGAACAGCCAGGGACGGGCCGCGTCCGTGTTCCGCAGGAAGTTCAGATGGTTCAACGCCCTCGCGGCCGCCTCCTGGACGGCATCCTCCGCCTGGTGCCAGTCGCCTCCCAGGAGCCGGGCCGCGTACCGCAGCAGATCCGCGCCGTGCTGTTCGTACAGTCCCCTGACGAATGCCTCGCGGTCGGCGCTCTCGCCTCCCGGCTGCGCAAGTGGTGTGGGGTGCTCGGTGGAAGCGCCGACGGTATCGGTGGTGCGCCTCATGGCTTGGAGTCCTCGTGCTCGAAAATGTGCAAGTCGCCTGTCAACGCCCTGCGTTGACGTACCTACGCTCGTGCACGGGACTTGGCCGGAGCTTGTCGTCGGATTGCTGAGGGGCACGGCGGGCACCGCCCGCGAGAAGTCAGCCGCACCGAACGACATGGCCTGACGCGTGGTGAACCGATGCTCCCCGCTCCTCGTTGAGCCACTTCGAGAGCGTCCGCGGCGGACCGACGGGCTCGCCGCCCGCTTTACGAGGTCCCGGCCGGGCCGTGTCCGTTCCCGACCGACCGGCATATGGCCGTGGCTCCCGGGCGCGCGGCGATCACGAGCACGACGCGCCGCATCCATCCATCCGTTTCCACAGGAATTCAGAGGCGTTGTGGCACATCTCAGAATGACGCATTCCCACATCAGGCTGTCCCGCCGGCACCGCTCGGCCGCAGGAGTCGCGGCCGCCTCGGCCGCTCTGCTCTCGCTGTGCGCGCCGACCGCGACGGCCCAGAGCTTGGCGGTCACCGCCGGCGACGGGCCCAACTATGTGGCGCTAGGTGACTCCTACGCCTCGGGTGCCGGGCTGCCCGACGTGAAGGACAAGGACTGCGACCGCACCAAGTACGGCTACGCCCACATGATCTCCACGAGTTCCGCGGTGGCGGGGCTGAACCGCGCCTTCAAGGATGTCACCTGCAGCGGTGCCACCACCCGCGAGTTCTGGAACAGCAAGGGCACCACGCCTCCGCAGGCCAATGCCCTCACTCCCAACACGAAGCTCGTCACGCTGACCATGGGCGGCAACGACGTCGGCTTCGCCAAGGTGCTCGAAAAGTGCGCGACGGAAGCTATTCGCACTGGCCTGAAGGGCAGCCCCTGCAAGACGGAGTTCACGAAGGGCGGCAAGGACGAACTGGGCGAGCGCATCAACACCATGGAAGGCCGCATCCGCGATGTGCTCGCCGACGTCAGGCGACGCAGCCCGGACGCCAAAGTGATCGTCGTCGGTTACCCCGCGCTCTTCCCGGACAACGGAGTCGGCTGTCCGAGCTACACGGGAGTCCCTATCGCCGAGGGTGACTTCGCCTTCCTGCGGGACACGACGAAGAAGCTCAACCGGGCGCTGCAGCGCCAAGCGGCAGCCGGCGGCGTCGGTATGTACTTCGCGGACACCTACGCGTTGACGGCTGGTCACGACATGTGCCAGCCCAGCGACAAGCGGTGGATCGAGCCCCTGGTGAACCCTGCTAAGGACACCCAGATCGCCCATCCCAACCAGTACGGCCAACACGCCATGGCCTTGTCCGCCATGGTGCAGATCAACAAGCAGTAGTAACGCGCCGACGCGTCGGCGCTGATCCGGCGCCGACGCGTTGACCACCCGGTAGCGCGGCGGGACGGCGGTGCGACCGGCCGGGCCGCCGCGTTCCGGGTTCGCCTGCGTCGTCAGAGAGCTGTCAGCATGCGGCCGCGGGGCGTCGGGGGCACCGAGCCGCCGAAGCCTGTTTTGGACGAGTGCCGCACCCGCGTGCTGGAGCCGTTCGAGGATGCCCAGGGCGTCGGCGCACGCGGTGCGGGCCGCGTCCGGGCGGTCGGCACTCAGTTGGCTGTCCCCGAGATGCAATCGAAGGCCCACCGCTCGTCGGTGAACTCCTCGGGGCGTACCCCCACGGTCATCGGGGTGAGCCGATCGTGCGGCTTAGGGGTCGTCGGGCTGTACCGGGCCGGTTCGCTCTGCCGCCCCCACCCGTTGTGGTCCCTCGGCGGCTTCGGCGGCCTTCCTTGGGGACGCTCGCCGCTACCCTCCGCAGCCCTCTGTATTACGCACTG
The DNA here is from genome assembly GCF_052245575.1 of Streptomyces sp. 2A115. NCBI lineage: Bacteria > Bacillati > Actinomycetota > Actinomycetes > Kitasatosporales > Streptomycetaceae > Streptomyces > Streptomyces sp. 2A115. The sequence goes on from NZ_JBQQCG010000047.1 coordinate 53,669, forward strand.
CGGAGTCGAAAAGCCGCCAGACGGGTCCCGGTCGCCGACACGGCGGAGCCGCCGCAGTGCGTTTCCTGATGTTGTGGTGCCGGGCCGGCGTTCGGCAGGGCGGTCGCAGCACATCCTCGACGTACGGTTCCCGGCTCGCCCGTCACCTCAATGCTGATCCGCAACAGGCCGTCGTCGTGGGTCTGTTGGAAAGGCACACCCAACTCCTGAAGGCTGCGGCTCAGCGACTGGTTCCCACGGCGGACATAACCGTGCATGGAAGCGTATCCGGCATCTGCCGCCGCGCCGACCAGTGCCCCCAGCAGCCGTCGGCCCACTCCTCGCCGTTGGTGCGCGTCCTCCACCAGGAGGGCGGCCTCGCAACTGCCGTCCCCGTCCGGAAGCAGGTGGGCCAGACCGATCATGCGGGCATCTGCCGTCACCGCGGCGAAGGAACGGCCGCCGCGAGTACCGAGCAACTTACGCACATAGGGTCCGCTGCGGGGCACTGGCTGCAGATAGCGGTTCAGAATCGTCTGTGGGGAACAACGTTCGTGCATCGCGACAGCCGCATCGACCTGGCGTAGATCCAGGGCATGGATCTCTAACTCGTGCATGACAGACTGTTGCATCGGAGACCTTTCGAGAAGTGGTCACTGCAGGTGGTGGCGAAGCGCATCCGCCCGGCATTCCGCGTGAGCGAAGGCGTGTTCCGGCGGTACCCGCCGACGTACTCTCCATCTCGGCGGCTCGCCCGCCCCCGGAAACCGGCCTGCCGTTCTACTCAACGGACAGAACCGGCAACAGGTTCGATTCGGCCGCTCATCGTGCTCACTGGTTGCGATGGTCGGTCACCCGGTTGGGATCGGTCTGCTCCGAAGCGAGCGCTGATCCCTTTCAGAACGCTTTCGGCCGCTGTCCCAAGGACGGGTCCTGCCAGCCGGGTAGCGAAAGTGGAGCCGCCGGAACCGCCGGATACGACCGAGGTGTTGGAGACCAGCTCGGTTCCGCCAGCGCCGTCCACAGCGAACCAGCCGCTGCCGGACGAGCACGCGGCCGTGGGGCAGCCACGCGGTGCACGGCCGACCGGGGCGGGGCCTCGGCCCCTCGCCGGGACAGGCCCGTACAGAACTCGTGGCGTCCGCCCCCTCCGGGTAACCCCAGATGTCCAGCTCCCCCACAGTTCCAGGGCGAGATGCGAAGGCGACCGGGACGGCTGCCCCCACTGCCTCCTCCAGCGACCTGCCCGGGGCGCCCGAGGGCGGCGTGACACCGATGTGCGGTGACGGAGAAGCGTCGGAGGCCGGGCGCTCAGGCACGCCGCACCGGCAGGTGGACCACGTTCGTCCGTCCGGTAGCAGTGCTGCCCGGCCCCGCCCCGAGGGCCACTCCCGGCATCGCTCCGCTCCCCCGCTCCCGTTCCGCGCCCGCGTGACCCTCGAGAGCACGGTCCGGCACTCACCCGCCTTGTCCACGTCGTTCCGCTGGAGGCACGCGTATCCGGCCCTCAAGGCAACGTGGGACAGCTCATGTTCATCGACCAGTGTGCCCGCAGCGACGGCATGTTCAGCGACCGATTCGACACTGCTGCCGGGCCGGGCAGCCAGTTCCTGGTACGCCGCCGCGTGCAGCTCACAGCTGCGCGCTCGGCTCAGGCCCGCCCTCAGCACCTCACGGACCAGCCCGCAGGAGAAGCGGTACGCCCCAGGTGCCCGTGGCGTCCTGCTCGCTGACCACACCACAAGACCGGACTCCGCGGCCACGTCCAGGCCGGAGAGTACGGCCTGCCTCGAAAGCGAGCCCATCACCGCCAGTACCGGCACATCCAGCTCGTCCCCGGCGACGGCAGCGGCCTCCAGCACCTGCCGCACCTGTGGAGCAAGGGCCCTCAGCCGGGCCCGGATGACGGACGCCACGGCGCCCGGGATCGTCAGATGCGGACCCGTCCGACGGCCGGCGGGCAGGCGCAGAAGTTCGGCGACGAAGAACGCGTTGCCACCAGTCAGCCGATGCAGCGCGGCCGCTTCCGACTGCGGACCATCTACGGCCGCACCGGCACCGGCGGCACTTGCACCGGAATCTCCGTCCGACCGAAGGAGGCCGGCGATGTCCTCAAGGGTCAGTGGTTGGAGTTCGAAGCGTTCCGCGCCGCACCGTGCGAGAGCCGCGAGCAGTTCCTCGGTGCCGGGTTCGTCGCCGGGATTCGCGGCGCACACGACCAGCAACGGCCTATCCCGAACCAGCGCCGCACAGGTGGCCAGTTCGTTCATCACCACCGGGGTGGCACCCTGGACATCGTCGATCAGGCAGAGCACAGGGCGGTTGTCCTCGAGTCCGCTCGCGTGCGGCCTGCCGTGTTCGCTCCCGAGCAGGTTCCCGCGCTCGCCCTCGTGCGCGCCAGTGCCCCCCAGGAACCGCGTGCCCACGGTTCCCCCGGCCGGGCGGACGGCCTGGGCCTCCTTCGGGTGGCGGAACCAGCGCACGGTGAAGCCGCGCTGTTCCGCCTCGGCTCCGAGCACCTCCAGCAGACGGGTCTTGCCGGTACCCACTCCGCCCGACACCACCGCCCACCGGGTACTGCCGGCACGTGCCACGGACAGCAGCTCGCTCAGCCGGGACAGTTCGGCCTCGCGTCCTGCCAGCCGTACCCGCCCAGGGGAGGGAGCCCGGCGGCTCACGTCGGGGGCAGGGGCGACGCGGACGCTCGTCCGCACAGCGGGATGCAACGCAGCGGTGTCATGCCGGAGGATCGACATGTGAACCCGTTGCAGCGCGGGCCCCGGATCCGTGCCCAGATCCTCTGCCAGAAGGCGGCGGACGGCATCGAAACGACGCAGCGCCTCACCCGCACGCCCCGCCAGATACAGGCCACGGAGCAGTACCGCCCAGGAAGCCTCACGCAGCGGATTCCTGCCCACGATCTCCTCGGCGACCGCGATGGACCGCATCACGTCCCCGTCTTCCAGCAGCAGACCGGCCTGAAGCTCCCGGGCGGACCATCGAAGCTCCGAGAGGCGGTTCGTCTCACGCTGCGCGAAGAGCTTTCCGGCCGCGTCCGCATAGGGCCTGCCGCGCCACAGAGACAGGGCCCTCTCCGCCTCCGCACGTGCCTGAGCCCACTGCTTCTCCCTCGCAAGCCCATGGGCGTTCTGCACGGCGTCCTCGAACAGCCCTGCGTCTCGCTGCTCACGCGCGACGCGCAGCGCATAGCCCCCCGAGGTGTAGGTCAGCAGGCCGGTCCCTGATTCCCGGGAATCCCCGAGCGCGGAACGGAGCCTGCTGACGTGGGCACGCAAGGAGGACACTGCCGCGCGCGGCGGCCGGCCGTCCCACAGATCTTCGCAGAGCCGCTCGACCGATACCGGCCGGCCGTCCGCAGCGAGCAGGCGCAGAAGAAGAACCCGCCGCTGCGGCGGCCCGAGCTCCACCGGGCCCGCTGTTCCGCTGACCTCCAACGCGCCCAGCACACCGAAGGACCAAGTGCCGGACGATCGGGTGTGCGCGGATGTCCCCTGCTCGGACGTCTGTCGGCCAACTACCCGCTGCTGGGGACCGCTTGCCGCGGTACTTCCCTGCCTCCCCGGACAGATCGTGGTCATCTGCGGTGCTCCTGTCTCACGTGACGCCTGCCGCTCACGCTGCCGCAGAAGACTGCCCACTCTGAAGACCGCTCGTCTGCCCACTACTGCTCGGTGTCCCTGGAACCGCTCCGCGGCCGGCACCGCGGTCCCATGCCCGGGGTCCGGATGACTTTCCGCAGAGCCCCGCCGGAAAACCCGGTCGGCCAACCCGCCGCCGGCGAGGCACAGCGCCAAACCCCGCGCGGAATGCGGCCGTTACCGGCACGACCGGCGGTGTGGGCGAACGGGGGCACCGTATTCCGGCCGGCGGCCGCAGGCCGCCGCCCCAGCCCCCCGGGCCCGCCCCGGCCGGTGACTTCAGCACAGCAGCAGAAACCGTCCGCACGGGAATCCGCCATTTCCGGGCACGGAGAACCCGCCCGGATGCAACGCTGCTGCGCTGCGTCCGGACGGGAGTGTGGTGACGCGACTGCTCGCGTGAATGCCACGGGCCCGGCCGACGCGTCCGTGCCTGCTCACCGCAGTGACGGTTTCACGCCATGACGACCTTCAGGGCTTCCTGGGCGTACTGCTCGCGCAGCGCCCTCTTGTCGTACTTTCCCGTCGTGGTCATCGCGATGGCCGGAAGGAACACCCAGCGTTCAGGCAACTGCCAGCGTGCGATCCGGTCACCCAGGAAGCCCTTCAGCTCGGACGCATCGACCGGGTCCCCCGCCAGGACCACGCAGGCCAGGGGCCGTTCGCCCCACCGGTCATCGGGCACACCGATGACACATGCCTCCACAACCGCGGGATGGCCGGCGAGGTGGTTCTCCAACTCGACCGAAGATATCCACTCGCCCCCGGACTTGATGACGTCCTTCATACGGTCGGTCAGGGTCAGCCAGCCGTCCGGGGAAATCCGTCCCACGTCTCCCGTCCTCAGCCAGCCGTCGCTGAACCTGTCGGCCTGCGTCCCGGCGTCCTCACCGTAGTAGGAGCCGGTCACCCACGGGCCACGGACCTGCAACTCACCCACCGAGATGTCGTCCCACGGCAGTACCTCGTCGTGCGGGTCGATCAGCCTGGCCTCCACTCCGGCGCAGAAGCGGCCCTGGCCGGCACGGTGAGCAGACGCCCCCTCAGCCCCGGCACCCGCCAACGGGCGGGCGAACGTACCAAGCGGCGACGTCTCGGTCATGCCCCACCCCTGCATCAGCGTGATCCCGTGCCGCTCGGCGTACGCACGGGTCATGGACTCCGGTGTCGCCGCTCCACCGGACCCGATCTCCTTCATCGACGAGATGTCGATCTCCGGATGAGCTTCCACAAAGCGCAGCAGATTGCCCCACACCGTAGGCACACCCAAGCCCTTGGTCGGACGGACGGCGGCGATGAACGCGGCCAGCGGTTCCGGCGCGAGGAAGCGGTCCGGCATGGCCAGCGAAGCACCGGTCAGAAACGCGGCGTAGGGCAGACTCCAGGCCAGCACATGGAACTGCGGCACCACGGCCAAAGCCAGGTCCCGGCGCGACAACGCGATGGCATCGGGCAGGGTGGCCGCGATGGAGTGCAGGTAGATCGACCGGTGACTGTACACAACTCCCTTGGGATCACCCGTCGTCCCCGAGGTGTAACACATGGCCGCCGCGGACCTTTCGTCCACGTCCGGCCATGGGTAGCTGTCCGGCTGACCCCGAAGCAACATGTCATAGGAGTAGGCCTCGACCCCTTGAGCCCGCACGGCGGACAGGTCAGCAGACCCGTTGACGATGACACACCGCACGGACGAAAGCCCCGACAACATGGGCAGGAAGGCGGGCAGCAGTGAGTCGTCGACGATGACGACCTGGTCCTCGGCGTGGTTGGCGATGTGCACGACCTGCTGGGGGAAGAGCCGGATGTTCAGCGGGTGAATCACCGCTCCCATCGCCGGCACGGCGAAGTACGCCTCCACGTGCTGTTGGTTGTTCCACATGAAGGTGGCCACCCGGTCCCCCTCCGCCACCCCAAGAGCCCGCAGGGCATGGGCCAACCGGGCGGCGTTACGACCGGCCTTCGCGAAGGTGGCCGTCGAGTGCCCCTCCGCTGTCGCCGTCACGATCGTACTGGTCGCGAAAACACGCGATCCGTGCTCCAGAAGACCACGGATCTGAAGCCCTGCGTCCTGCATAGTGCTGCGCACTGGTCCCCCAACTCGGAATGAGACTTGGCTGATCGGGCGTCCGCCACAGACGGACAGAACAAGGGACATCACCCGCGGCCGGCGGCGCTCCCCGCCACCAGCAACGACCAGGACCACACCCCGGTTCAGACGGGGCCGGCCCATGGGAACAGCACTTCACAGCATCGGTCACCTGATCCCCGGCGCGTTCCTCTCCCGGGTGAACCGAACTGCACAGCCCCTCGTAGTCCTCCATCGCCGGGTGTCGGCCTCGCGGCCTGACGCAGTGCGACGGCGGCCAAGGGGCCGCCCTCATCCTCCTCGAACGATGCGAAAGCGACGCATGAACCACACAGCAGAATTCGATCAGGCCATCTCCCTCTCTCGAACCGAAGACCCATCTGGGTATCGCGCCGATCTGGGGGATGGCTGGCGCTTCGGCACCAGCATTCTTGGCGGGCTGCTGATGGCCTTGGCCGGCCGCGCCCTTTCGGAGGACCTGGGGAAAGCATCAGGCCACGGTGATCCCGTTTCCGTCAGCGCCCATTTCCTGTCCAGGTCGCTCCCCGGCCCGGCGACCGTGCGCACCGAGACTCTGCGCCAGGGGCGCACCGTCTCGAGCGGCATGGCCTCCATCAAGCAGGGTGATCACGAGCGTGTGCGGGTGGTGGCCACCTTCGCCGATCTCGCCGGAAAGACCACCGCCAAGCCGGCATGGGCATTCTCGGCTCCTCCGAACATGCCGCCGCCCGAGAAGTGCGTGGGGAGCGAAATGGCCCCACCGTCCCTCCTCAAGGAAGCACCATTTCTCGATCGCGTCGACTTGCGCCTTGCCCCCGAGTGTGTCGGGTGGGCTCTCGGGGCGCCCTCAGGGCAAGCAACGATGCAGGGCTGGCTGCGCTTGCCGGACGACCGTGCGCCGGACCCCCTGATGCTCCTCCTCGCCGTCGACTGTCTTCCGCCGGTCAGCCTGGATCTCGGAATCCCCGGCTGGGCACCGACGCTGGAACTCACCACTCACATCAGGGCGTTGCCTGCGCCAGGCTGGCTGAGGCTGAGGCACTCGACCACTCTTGTCGACAATGACTTCATGGAGGAAGACGCCGAGGTATGGGATTCGACTGACCGCCTGGTGGCACAATCCCGGCAGCTGACGCGTCTGGGACGGCCGGACTCGTGAACGCACCGCGGAACGGGCGCCCTGCTCCGCTGGTCCGCCCCGTTCACGAACGGCATCACTCGGTACTGCCGACAGCCCGCTAAGGAAGCGCGTCCGCTCGGGCCGACAGCGTCAACTCCTGCTGCCAGAGCATTTCCACGACACGATCGATTCCTTGCGTCAGATGCCGCCGGTAGGTACTGAACGGGATGCCCAGGAGACCCGCCGCAGCCTCCTGAGTTCGATGGCGGTTCGCGTACGTGGCCTTAAGGGCCTGACAAGGCTTGGTCTGACGAGGGTCGTGCTGCAGGTTTTGCAGAGTCTCGAGCACCAAGTGGCGCAACTGCTCTTCGTTCTGAGACCGCCAGCGCGTCCGACCAGGCGATGACACGTGTCCATCGCATGCTGGGCGGCTGACGGCCTGCGATCACGACCACCGCCGTCTCATGCAGCCCACGCAGAAACTGGTCCCGCAACCAGCCCTCAAGGCCCTGGCAGTATTCGTAGGAATCGACCAGCAGAACACTCTTGACGTTGCCGAGCACTCCCGAAGCGGCCTGCTCGAAGCCTCTGGGCGAGGGATCGACGTGCCTGCCCTCGATCTGCACCGTCACGCGTCCGGCCTCCCGTGCCCCGGTCGCGAGGCGCCGCAGCAGGGTTGTCTTCCCCACCCCGCCCATCCCGTACAAGAAGAGCACGGCCGGCGAGTCGGGCTCCCCGCGAAGCATCGCGGCGAAGCAGTCGAGCTCCGTCTCACGGCCGACAAACGCTCTTTCCTCCGCCGCCACAAGCCGCGCCGCCAAAGCGCTGGGTGTACCGTCCGTCATTCCTACCTCCGCGCAGGATCGCCTCTTCATGATGACAGCGGGGGCCGGCGGCCGGTCCCCGGCGGCTCACGCCGACAGGCCATGTGCTCATGGGACGGGGGCGCGGGCGCGGCCATTGAATGCTTAGGGGTGTGCTCGAACCGTTTGGCCGGTTTCACCGTAGTTCTGGGCTGAACCGTCCGGCACCGATGTGACGAGGTGTCCACTCAGCGGTTGCGCCCAGTGTGGTCGCGAACTTTCACCGGCCGGAGGGGCGGGTCGCAACCCGGTACCGGCCGGTCGGAACAGGGGACGACAGAGGTCAGGGGGATCTCATGAGCGATACGCTCGCCACATTTGCCGGATCTGTCGACGGCGAACGGCATCGGCGTTTCGGCAGCCATCTCGCCAGGAGCAGAAAGCGGGTCTTCGTCGGTCGGCGAGAGGAACTGGCTCTCTACCGCACCACCATCGGGGACGGGAGCCAGGCGGCGGTGCTTTACATCCACGGTCCGGGCGGCATCGGCAAGAGCACCCTGCTCCGGCCCTTCGCCGACGAGGCCGTGGACAGCGGGCGCCACGTCGTCGAAGTCGACGGCAGGACGACCGAACTTTCACCAGAGTCGTTCCAGGCGGTGGTCGGGAGGGTGCCCGAAGGATCCGTCCTGCTGATCGACACCTTCGAACGCTGCCAGGGGCTCGTTGTGGTGGCGGGCAGGGAGGCGCCCTCCACCGACTGGTACATCGACCCCGCGTGGGACGAGACGTTGCATGTGCTGCCGCCGGGCGACCTGACGGACGATGACGCGCTCGCTCTGATCCGAGCGCGCGGAGTGCCGCCGGGGCTCCACGCATCGGTGACCGCCTTCGCAGGGCGCTATCCGCTGGCCTTGAGCCTCACGGCCGCCGTCGTAGCCCGGCGCATGTCGTCGTCGCTGGACTGGTCTCCGACTCCGAACATCGTCGAGACGCTGCTGCGGCGCCTCGTCGGCAGCACTCCCTCCTCTTTGCATCGGCACGCCCTGGAAGTGTGTGCCCACGCCATGACGACCACCGAAGACCTGTTGCGGAACGTCTTCGGCGACGAACACGCCGCGGAACTCTTCGACTGGCTGCGCGGTCTGCCATTCGTCGAATCCGGGCCTGGCGGCGTCTTCCCGCACGACGTGGTGCGTGAAGCGCTCGACGCGGATCTGCGCTGGCGAGACTTCGCCGGCTACCAGAAGATGCACCGCAGGGTACGTGAATACGCCGTCGAGCAAGTCCGGCGCGCCTCGGGCCCTTCGGTGCTGATGGCCGCCCGCGCGGCGAATTACCTGATGCACCACGGACCATTCAAAATGGCCTACCGCTCGTGGCGGGGCAACGGAGAGGTGTACGAGACGCCTTACCCTCTGCAGGACTGGTCGGTGGTGGTGGAGATGGCCAAGCAGGTGCGGGGCGGAGAACCGCTGCACGGCCTGGAGTACTGGCTCGACCGTCGGCCGCAGGCCTTCAAGCTCTACCGGAGCTCCGCGACGGGCCCCCTGCTCGGGTTCCTCGCCCATCTCGAGTGCGACAGGTTCACCGCTCAGGACGCCACTGCCGATCCGGTGGTGGCCGTGCTCATGGACCACTACGGCGGGGACATGTCCGCGCCGACGGGTGGAGTTCTGCGCCTGGCCCGCTTTCTGGTCCAGGCCGAAGGAGGTGAGCGGCCGAGCCCCACATTCGATCTGATGCGGCTCACCGTGCTCGCCGACTGGCTGCGCACGGACCGTATCGCCTGGTCCGGACGGGTGCTGTCCGACCGGGAGTTCTGGGAGAAGGAGATGTCCTTCCTCGGCCACGAGACCATCGATGCCGGCCGGACACCTGACGGGCGGTCCCACACGGTCTTCGTCAAGGACTGGCAGGCCGTGCCCGTCGATGCCTGGCTGGAAACGCTGTCCCGGCGCGTACTGTTCGGGCCCGGTGCCAAGGCCGCCACGGCTGCCTCTCTCACCGCTCCGGATGGCGGCGGCCCGGTCGGCGGGGAACTGACGGGCAACCAGTGGGACGAAGTCGTACGCGAATTGTTCCGCGCCTGGAACCACGAAGACGTGCTGGCCGCCAACCCCCTCCTCCAACTTGTCTCCGGGGGGACATCACCGGAACGCGTGAGGCGATGCGGCAGCAACTCCTGGACGTGGTGGAGTCACTGCGCAACGACCTGACCACGGCCAAATACCACCATGCCCTCGCCGCCGCTTACCTTGGGCGACAGACCACCCGTTGCAGGAGCTCTGTCTGGAGATCCGCCGCGGTGACTGGCCCGCCGTGACCCGGCACGTGCGCGCCCTGGGCTAGGGATGGGCGAGGGTTGGGCCCAGGACCCTTCTGACAGGTCGCAGACGGCCGACGGCGGCGGATGGCACCGCCCCGGCACACCATCCCCGGCTGGGCGCGCACCGCTTTCCGCGCAACCCGTGGTGCCGTGCCGGGTCACCGTTCCACGGCCGGCTCCGCCCAACGGCCCACACCTCTGAGCAATGGCATGCCCGAGGCCCCGTCCGCGGCGGTCCGGACGGCGAGGACCTGGTTCACTCCCATCGTGTTCCGCTCGAAGCCGAGCGCCGAGGCAGCCATGTACAGCCGCCATATCCGGGCCCGCTCGGGGGAGGTGAGCCGTACCGCCTCCGCCCAGTGCCGCTCCAGGTTGGTGACCCAGGCGCGCAGTGTCAGCGCGTAGTGCTCGCGCAGAGCCTCCACGTCACGCACCTCGAATCCGGCCTCCTCCAGCAACGCCACGGTCGAGCCCACGGGCGCCAACTCGCCGTCGGGGAAGACGTATCGGTCGATGAAGGAGTTCATCCGGTACGCCTTCTCGCCGCGGATGGGACGGCGGCCGATCTAATGGTTGAGCAGACGCCCCTCGGGTTTGAGGAGTCCGTACAGGATCGAGGCGTACCCGCGGTATCCCTGGGTTCCCACGTGCTCTGCCATTCCGACGGAGGAGATGGCGTCGTACGGGCCGTCGGACATCTCCCGGTAGTCCTGCACACGGATCTCGACCTAATCTGCCAGCCCGGCGAGCACAACGCGTTCGCGGGCCAGGACGGCCTGCTCTGCTGAGATCGTCACGCCCACGACATGGACGCCATGATGCCGGGCGGCGTGCAGGGCGAGCGAGCCCCAGCCACAGCCGACATCGAGCATCCGCTCCCCCGCACGCAGGCCGAGCTTCCTGCAGATCAGCTCGAGCTTGGCCACCTGCGCCTCCTCCAGGGTGGCCCCTTCTTCCGGGCCGCCCTGCCAATAGGCACACGAGTACACAAGACTGGGGCCCAGGACCAGACGGTAGAAGTCGTTGCCCACGTCGTAGTGGTGGCTGATCGCCGCACCGCGCCGTCGTCGCCGCCTGCCCGCTCCCACAGCATTCGCGAGATCCGGTCCAGCGCCTCATACAGGTCGCCGTCGACGTCGAGTTCACCGGTCACCCATGCGCGGGCGAGTCCGAGCTGTCCGGGCCGCCACAGCAGCCGCCGCAAGGCTTGCGGGCTGTGTAGGACGAAGGCCGGGCCGTCCGCCGGGCTGGCCGTGCTGCCGTCCCACGCGCGGATGGCAACAGGCAGTCGTGCGCCGGTGGCGATCTCGGCACATCGGGCCAGCACGGCGGCTCCGGTCATCGTTTCCTCCCCGGGAGCGGGCTGTTCGGTACGGATCCTGCACAACGCGCCACCGGGCACGGTTGCTCGCGGCATCCGCGCCGCTCGCGGCTGTCACCGCACGGGGGTTGTGCGGTGACAGCCGTTCGCGTCCTCCGCGTCCCTGGCGGGGGCTGTCAGGTCCGGAGGGCCAATGGGGGCCGGCGTGCGCGGGAGCCACTGACGATCCGTACAACGGGCTCTTCGCCCGCACGGTTCACCGTCTGCGCTTTCGCCGTGCCCGATGTGTGGCGTGCTTCGCACGGCAACAGAACGGCAGGGAAAGAGCAAGCTCCCGGTGCGACTCTGCGGCTTCACGGTCACGACGGCAGGAAGGCTTTGACAGTGAGTGAGCAGCGGCAAGCAGTAGTGATCGGCGCGAGCGTTGCGGGGCTCTGCACCGCACGCGTACTGGCGGACAGATTCGACCACGTACTGGTTGTCGACCGGGATGTCCTCCCCACCGGGCCGGAGTTCCGGTCGGCGGTGCCCCAGGGACGGCACGCCCACGGCCTCCTGGAGACCGGTCAGCGAGCCATGGATCAGCTGTTCCCCGGCGTCACAGCGGAAGTCGTCGCAGCCGGCGGGGCCCGCCTGGACCACCTTGGCGACTCGAGGGTGTTCCAGTACGGCAGCCCCTTTCGTCAAGTCGTCTCCGGGTGCCACTTCCTCAGTGTCACTCGGCCGTTTCTCGAGTGGTCGCTGCGACAACGCGTCCTGGCCCTCGCAAATGTGACTGTACGTCAGAACAGTGCGGCGGTCGGCCTGTCCGGCGACGCACACCAGGTGACCGGGGTGCGGTTCGCCGACGGCGAGACACTCGCCGCGGACCTGGTCGCCGACTGCACAGGCCCGTCCGCGCGTTCCGACAGGTGGTTGGCGGGCCTGGGAGCTCCCGGGCCCGAGGTGTCACAGGTGAAGATCGGCGCGGGTTACTCCAGCCGGATGTTCAGACGGCTCCCCGGCGAGCGCGTGGGTGGGGCAGCAGCCGCTTACGTCCTTGCCTCGCCTCCTGGAAGTCCGCAGGGAGGCAATGCCGTACCCGTGGAAGGCGACCGCTGGCTCATCAGCCTGCACCGACTGCACGTGGACGAACTGCCCGACGACGACGCTTCGTTCCTCCACTTCGCCAAGAACCTGCCCGATCCGTCGATCGCGGAGTTGGTGGCCCGTGCCGAGCCGATGGGTGACATCTCCCTCCATCGCTTCCCGGCAAGCCGACGACGGCATTTCGAGCGGCTGCGGCTGCCGGGCCTTCCCGTCGGCCTCGTCACGGTCGGGGACGCGCTGTGCACGTTCAACCCCGTCTACGGGCAGGGAATGACCAGCGCCGCTCTCCAGGCACTCGCCCTGGGCAGCACCATTGACCGGCACGGACACAGCGGGGCGCGGACTGCCGCCGCCTATTACGACGCTGCGGCCAAGGCGGTCGAGGTTCCCTGGGCTCTGGCGGCCGGCGGAGACTTCGCGTTCCCCCAGACCCGCGGCCCCAAGCCACGCGGAACCGACCTGGTCAACCGCTACGTGCGCGGTGTCGCAAGGGCCGCGCAGGTCTCTCCCGCGGTCGCCAAGGGATTCGCCTCCGTGGCCCACCTCGCGAAGCCCCCGACGTTGCTCTTCCGCCCCTCGGTGGTGGCACGCGTCGCAGGAGCGTCCCTCCGCTCCCGGGTGTAACGGCCTGCAGCGACATCTGCTCGCCGAAAGATCCGCGCGCAGGGCCGCACGGCCCGGCCCTGCGTACCGGCCCATGCTGCTGGGCTGCCGCCCGGACCAGGCCCACTGGTGTGCGCGTCGACGCCCTTCTTCCAGCGGTTCCATCCGGTGACCCGGTCGAGACTGAAAGGGTGGCGGGTTTCGTGGACCACCAGCTCGCCCGGGCCCATCCGGGCCTGCCGGTCCCCCTGGGTGACCTCCATGGTTCGTCAGTGCGGTCGTTCTTCCGTATCGAGTCACTTCCCGGATTCGAGTATGTCCCGCACGACTGGCCCTGCGGCGTCGCCTCCGTGGCCGCCCTGCTCCACGACGGCCGCCGCGGCGATGTCGTCGCGGTAGCCGGTGAACCAGCTGTTGGACACGGCGTCCCCCGCGGCCTCGGCCGAGCCCGTCTTCGCTCCGACGTCGCCCCGCAGCCCCTGCAGGGCCTTGGCCGCCGTTCCTTCCGTCGCGGTCTTGCGCAACATGTCACGCAGTTGCCGCGCGACGTCGCCCGGCAAAGAGCGCTGTGCCTCGGCAATGGAGCGGTCGTCCAGGTCCGGCGACACCAGGTTCGGCTGCCGGAACCTCCCGGTCGCGGCGGTCGCGGCGACCGAGGCCATGTTCAGAGGGTTCATCTGCACCTGGCCCTGCCCGATCATCGACGCGGCCCTCTCGGCCCCGGTCGCCTCGGGGACACTGCCGTCGAAGGTGGCCACGCCACTGTGCCACTCGACGCCCACGCCGAAGACCTCGCGTGCCTCCCGGGACAGGGTGTCCGCGGCGACGTCGTCCGCGAACTCGATGAACGTGGTGTTGCAGGAACGGATGAAGCCGTCCGAGAAGGTGGCGGCGGGGATCTCGAACTCGTTCAGGTTGTGGAAGGTCGTTTCCCCGACAGTCGAGAACTTCGGGCAGGGTGCGGTGCCCGGCGCCGTGGCGAGTCCTTCTCCAACGCGGCCACGGTGATGATCTTCATGGAGTTCATGCTCCTGCACCGGCGCTCGCCGGGCAGGCCCACGGCACAGGGGTGCGGGCTCCGACTCGTCGGGGGTGGGACGCCAGAGTCCGCTTTCGGGCAGGGGCCCGACACACCCCGCAACGGTCGTGTCCGTGCATCGGTTCACTCAAGCACGCCAAAAAAAGGCCAAGTGCCGGCAACCTGCTGCAGCTCGCAACTCCAGCACTTCCCAGCCGGAGCGCTCAGGCATGCTCAGGGACTCCGTCGTGACGCTCGCTCGATGTTCGATGGTCAGAAGTGAGCAGCAGTGCGGGCTGGGAAGTGAGTACCCGCAGCCCCGACGCTCGTTCCTGTCGGCCTCCAGTGACCGGCATGGACGAGTGAGGGAATTCTGCGTGAGCGAGATCTGGATCAAGGAAGCGGAGCGTCTGGGAGACGGCGCCATAGGCGGGACCATGGACCTCCTGCTGGCGCCCGCGCGCGCCGTCTGGCACACCACGGAGAGTGGCGCCGGTGACGAGGCGTACCGCGCCGTCGCAGCGCACCTGATCCGCAACAGTGCCGAGCCCCACCTGCTGTACGACCCGACCACCGACCGGCTGGGCCAGTTCGGTCCGCTCGACCAGAGCGCCCGCGCTCTGCGGAACGACGGCAAAGCGCGGACGAACCGGGTCGGAAAGGCCTGTGTACAGATCGAAGTGCTCGCCCGGGCCTCGAAGCCCTTCACCGGGTACTGGAAGCCGGGCCCCAACTTCAGGGCTTTGATGCGTGCCATCCGCTCCTGGCACGTCCCGGACACCTGGCCGGCGGGCCGACTGGCGACCTCGGCCGGCGACGCGGACAACCGCTCCCGCTCCGTGTGGCTGAACAAAGGTGGCCACTACGGCCACGCCAACATCCCCGGTAATGACCACTGGGACCCGGGGAACGTCGACCAGTCCGCCCTCTTCAAGGCGGCTCCGGCCACCGGTTCGAACCCCGGCTCAGGCTCAAGGCCGACGGTCGACCTGAGCAATGTGGTCGCAGCCGCCCGCCGCGACCCGGCTCTCCCCCAGGGCGGTACGACACACAAGGCGGACGTACTGCTCGTGGAGAAGGCACTTGTCGCCGAGGGATTCCTCCCGGCGCAGCGGGCCGACGGCTCCTTCGGTACCGCCACCGTCGAGGCTTACGCCGCCCTGCAGCGACGATACGGATACACCGGAGCCCAGGCCGACGGCATCCCGGGAAAGACCACCCTCACCAAGCTCGGTGTGCAACACGGCTTCGCCGTGCGGTCCTGACCGCATCGGGCCTGAAGCCCGCGAAATCGAGGCCGCCCAGCGGCAGCGGCAGTCCCGGGGGCCCGCCCGGGAGAGACCGGACGATCCCGTTCGGAGCAGCAAGAAGAAAGAAGCATGACCGCGTCGACATCGCTTGCATTAGTCCCCCGTACCGCCCCTCCTCGCTACACGGTCTCCCTCGCGAGCGACGAGCTCGACGTACGAGCGGCCTCCGCCGTGAGGTCTTCGCCGACGAGATGGGCGCCTCACTCGCCACACCCACGGCCAGTCTCGAACGTCGCCCTCATGGACGACCACTGCGAGCATCTGATGGTCCGTAAAGAAGTCATGGGAGCCGTCGCAGGCACGTACCGGCTGCTGCTGGCTATGAATGACTTCTCTGGCCCCATCGGAACGAGTCCTGTGGCCCCTGGGGCTTGATCGGGGTATGAGTGTTCGTCAGAAGTGGCCCCAGGGAAGGCCTTGCGGTGGGAGCATCGATGTGCTTCCGAGAGGCAGGGCGCGCCCGGATGGACGGCCCGAGATCCAAGGTCGAGCTCTTCGCAGCGATCCGCCGGGACTCGCGTACGGAAAAGTTGTCGATCCATGAACTCTCCCGCCGCTACGGGGTCCACCGACGGCTGATCCGTGAGGCTCTCACCTCCCCATGGCCGACTCCACGCAAGCCGCTCCCTCCGCGGCCGTCGGTGGTCGACCCCTACAAGCACCTGATCGACGCGATCCCCTGGTTCGAGCCTTCCTGACGGAGGTCGACCAGCGGACCAGAGCCCTTCCCGACGACAGGCGCCAGGAACTGCTGGCAGATCTCAGCGAGCACATCGGGGTGACCCTGACCGGCTCCGGCACATCGAACGACGAAGCCGTGCGCCGAGTCCTGGACCAGCTCGGAGAACCTCAAGCGATCGCGGACGCCGCTCTCGCGGAGGAAACCGGCAGCCGCACAGACTCCGAGCCGGACAGCCCGACACGCACGTACCTCACACTGGCCCTCATTGTCCTGCCGTTGCCGCTCTCCCTCGTCCCGGCGGTGGGCGCGGTCCTTGTCCTGGCCACCTTGGCTGCGGGTCTCGTGCAACTGTGGAAGTCCGCTCAGTGGGTGCGCCGCGAGAAGCGGCGGACGACGCTGCTTCTGCTGGGCCCGATGGTCACTGTTCCCGTCCTCGGCGCCGCGTTCTCCCTGCCGTTCGGTGGCCTGAGCGCAGCCGCGCTGATAACCGCGCTCCTGTTGTCCTGGTGCCTGCCCGTCGTGGGTGCCGCGCGGCTGGCCCGATCGGCCGCGCGACTGCGCGAGCCGGTCGCGTAGGCCCTGTCGTCGGCTTCCCACCTCTCCGTCTGGCGGACGATGCTGGTTGAAGCGCTCTCGCTGGCGATCGCGGTATGTCATGCGGAGCGGAGCGCCTCCGTGGGTGACATGCGTGCTGCCCTCATGGCCGGGTACAGCCCGGCGACGGCGGCGATGACCACGGCCACGGCAGGTCCCGCGATCACCCAGGTGAGCGGCGTGGCGGTGGGCCACCCCTTGACACCGGCATACACGTGCACCGCCGCACCGCCGAGGAGGATGCCGGTACTTCCGCCGAAGAGACCCAGCATGACCGTTTCCAAGAGGAACTGTGCGGCGATCTGTCCCGGCCTGGCCCCGAGCGCCCGGCGCAGACCGACCTCGCCCCGGCGTTCCATCACGCCCACGACCATGGTGTTCGCAATGCCTAGTCCGCCGACGACCAACGCCACCCCGGCGAGCGCGAGGACCATGCCCTCCAGCGCGGTCTTGGTCTCGGCTCGGGCCTTG
Source organism: Streptomyces sp. 2A115 (assembly GCF_052245575.1). Lineage (NCBI taxonomy): Bacteria > Bacillati > Actinomycetota > Actinomycetes > Kitasatosporales > Streptomycetaceae > Streptomyces > Streptomyces sp. 2A115. The sequence continues at coordinate 70,730 of NZ_JBQQCG010000047.1, forward strand.
AGCAGGTCGGACGGCCGGGACACGGACACCAGGTTCGGGGCGGCCGGGTTCGCGGTCGCGCCGGCGACAGCCTGGACATCGGTGACCCTGGCGGGGTGCGTGCGCACGTAGACGGTGGCGGGGGTCCCGTCGTCACCGAGGTGGGCGGCGGACCAGGGCCGGCCGGTGAGCGCGGCGGAGTCGATCTCGGGCGCCAGGAGGTTGGGGGAAAGGATTCCGAGAACGGAGAACCAGCTGCACTGAATCTCCTTGCCGCACAGCCACACTCGCTCACCGGGTGCGGCGGCGCCGAGCCGGTCCGCTGCCTCGGATCCCAGCACCACGACCGGCAGTTTCTCGGTGGACCCGTCCAGCCAGCGGCCGACGCGGACCTTGCCGTGCAGCGTTTCGAGCAGACCGACGCGGGCGGACAGCACCGAAAGGCCATTGGTCTGAGTCACCGGCACATGGTCGTTACGGTAGATGTCGGCCTTGGTGGCTCCGGTCGCGCTCACCGTCTCCACCGGTGCGACCGCGCCGAGCATGGCGACGGACTCCTTCGGCAATGGCACCGGTTGCTGGTTGACGTCGACGCCCGGTGACACCGTGATCAGGTTGCTCCCGAGGCGGTTCAGCCGGTCCAGCAAGTGGGCCTGGTTCGAGGCGGAGATGCCGGTGACCGCGACCAGAGCGGCGATGCCCAGCGCGATACCGAGGGCGGAAAGCGCCGAGCGAAGCCTGCGGGTGCGCGGTCCCACCAGGCCCAGACGGATCAGGTCGGCGAGAGTCAGACGGGCAGCGCGGGGAATGTGCGCGTTCATGCTCGAAACCTCGCTCGGCCGTCTCGGCGGTCTCTGCCGTCTCGGCCGTCCCTGTGGACGACTGCCGGTGTGCGCTCGTCGAAGGCGATCCGGCCGTCCTGGAGGCCGATGCGGCGCGGGAAGGCCGCGGCCAGTTCGCGGTCATGGGTGATGACCATGACGGTGGTGCCCTTGGCATTGAGGTCCCGCAACAGGTCGACGATGCTGCCGCCGGAGACGGAGTCGAGAGCCCCGGTGGGTTCGTCGGCCAGCAGCAGTGCGGGGCGGCCGACCAGGGCCCGGGCGACGGCCACCCGCTGCTTCTCCCCTCCGGACAGCTCATCGGGACGGTGCCCGAGTCGTTGTTCCAGGCCCACGTCCTTCAGCGCCTCCACTGCGCGCTCACGGCGGCGCCGTGCCCTTTCGCCCGTGTGGAGAAGGCCGTTGGCCACGTTCTCCACCGCGGTCTGTGCGGGCAGAAGGAAAAACTGCTGGAAGACGAAACCGATACGGTGCGCGCGCAGCGCGGCGATCTGACTGCCACTCAGGCGGGCCAGGTCGTGCCCCTCGAAGCGCACCCGGCCGGACGAGGGTCGGTCGAGTGTTCCGACGAGGGACAGAAGGGTGGACTTGCCGGACCCGGAAGGGCCCACGACGGCGACGAGTTCGCCGCGCCGTACCTCCAGGTCGATGCCGGTCAGGGCGTGCACCGGCGGATCGCCTCGGTACGTCTTGCCGACGCCCTCCAGACTCAGTACGGGGCACAGTACGTGCTGCGGGCCGGGTGTGGTCATGTGGGGATCACCACCCGTTGGCCCTTGCGGACCGCGCCGGTGATCTGCGCCCGGGCATCGACGATCAGACCGACCTCGACCGGTACGAGCCGGGGCTCCGACTGCGCGTCGCGGACGACACGCACACCGTATCCGCCGTCCGCGAGGGCCAGCAGAGCTGTGACCGGTACAACCAGGGCGTTGTTCACCTTGCGGTCGGGAACGGTGACCGTGACGCTTGTGCGGCCCTTGTCCAGGGCCGCCCGCGCTGCCTTCTGCCCGTCGAGCCCGATGGTGGCGATGGGGCCTTTGACGCCGCCGCCTTCGCCTCGTTCGTTGGACGTGCCCCCTCCACCGGACGTGCTCGCTCCCTCGGGAGCGACGGAGCGCAGTTCGCCCTTGAGGACACGGCCGTCCGCCAGTTCGACAGAGACATCGGCGCCCGGAGGCAGCTGGGCAGCCCCTCCGTCGCCCAGACCGACCGACGCATAGACATCCGGTGCGGTGACGGACAGGACGGGGGTGCCGGGTGCCACGACACCACCGCGCACGGCTTTCACCTCGTCGACGCGTACGACGCGGTGGGGAAGCACGACCACCCGGCCGAGCGGGATCCTGCCGGTCCGGTCCAGGCCGAGCGACTTCTGCCAGCGTTTCACCGCCGCCTCGGTGCCGTCGGTGTACCGCTCATCGACGGTGAGATTCGTGGGGTCGGCGAAGCCGAGGTCGGTGAGGTTCCTTTCGAGTTGCCGAACATCGGGGCCGTCGCTCATGCCGGGGGTGAGGTCGCGCCAGAACGGCCGGGCACCGGTGAAGAGCACCACCGGCCAGGCGTCCGTCTCGAACAGAGCCTCACCGGTCCTGACGCGTTTCCCGATGGGGGGCAGCAAGGTGAATGTGCCCTGTCCCTGGACGACGACCTCGGCGGCCGGACCGTGTCCGAGGGTGCCGCTGAGCCGCAGGCCGGACGCGAGGGAAGTGCGTGCCACAGGGGCGGTTTCCGGTGGGCTGTGCTGCTCTGCCGTGGTGTCACGGGATTCCCACGGCCGTACGGCCGCCGCGCATCCCAGCATCACGACAACGACCGCGGTCACACCGCAGGACACGCGCCGGAAGGTTTTCCTGCGCGTACAGCCCCCGGAGCGAGCCGGGTCCATTCTCGTGCGCTTCATGTCATCGCGCCGGCGTGGCAGCGAAGGGAACCTGAGGGTACTTCTTGCCGCAGATCCCGTATGCCTTGTTCCACGCGGCGGGATCCACGTCCTGCGGCACCGTGAGGGCCGCACCGTCCTCCGGCTTCGGGTCGGCCACGTCGGGCAGCCCGTTCTCGCGCAGGCATGCGGCGAGGCCTCGTGCCGCCTTCATGTCACCCGCGCGGAGCTTCTCCTGGAGCTGCTGCATGCCGGGGACCATGGCATTGCACTTCTGCGTGTCCTCCTTCATTTGCTTGGCTTTCTGCCCCGCTGCCGCGTCGTCTGCCGTGTCGGGCCCTGCGGCCGGCCTGCGAACCGCTCCGTCGTCGCCCATGCGGAGCTCGGTGTGTCCGGCGTCGTGCATGCAGCGCAACCACGCCTGACGGATCGCGTCGGCGTCCTTGGGCCGCGGAGTGCTCCCACCGTCCTTGTCGGTGGCGGCTACTTCTGGGACCGGATCATTCTGGACGAGTGAACAACCGGTGAGGGACAGCACAGCGGTGCCCGTCACGAGAGCGGCTGCCGCGGCCCGTACAGCGGTGATCGAAATCAAGGGATACCTCCTGGAGGTGGTTTTGGCAGCGGGGTGCCGCCGTGGCCAACTCAGTTGTATCCACGACCCGGTTGGGTGCCGGTGATGATCGGCTAACCCGTACCTAACCTCCGCTCGCTCATGCTGGAGGTGCACACCGCCGCAGGAGAGGAGCCGCGCATGCGGGTACTGGTGGTCGAGGACGAGGAAGAACTCGGGCAGATGATCGCCGACGGTCTGCGCGCCGACGGCATGACCGCGGACGTCGCCGGGGACGGGGCGAAGGCATTGGAGATGGCCGCCGCTGTCGACTACGACGTCCTCGTACTCGACCGGGATCTGCCGATGGTGCACGGCGACGCGGTGTGCCGTGCTCTCAACACCGCTCGGTATCCGGCGCGCATCCTCATGCTCACCGCGGCCGGCAGTTTGAGCGACATCGTGGAAGGGCTCGGCCAGGGGGCGGACGACTACCTGGCGAAACCCTTCTCGTATCTGGAACTCGTCGCCCGGCTCCGCGCGCTCGGCCGCCGCGGGCCTGGGACCACACCGACCGTCCTCGAGCGGCGCGGCCTGCGGGTGGACACGCTACGCCGACTGGCCGAGCGCGACGGCAGACTACTGCGCCTTACCCCGCGCGAGTTCGGCGTCCTGGAAGCATTGATGGCCGCGGACGGCGGAATCGTCTCCTCGTCCGAGCTGCTCGACATCGTGTGGGACGGCGAGATGGATCCCTCCAGCGGCGTAGTCAAAGTGACGGTGCATCAACTGCGTCGGAAACTCGGTGATCCGGCGCTGATCGAGACCGTGCCCGGCTTCGGCTACCAGCTGTGAGAGACCGACTCGGGGCGCTGCGCATCCGCACCCGGCTGGCCCTGCTGAACACCGCGGTCTTCACCGTCGGCGGCGGTCTGCTGCTGGCGGCCTCGTGGCTCAGCGCGCGCCAAATCATCGAGGCCAACAGCACCACCATCGCGCCGACTCCGGCCACAGCACCCGATTCCGGAGAGAGAGGCGGGCCGGTGACCACCGTACCGGGGGCGTCGACGACTCGGTTCGACGAGTTCCGCGACGCGGTCCTGGCCGACCTGATGACACGCTCACTGCTGATCCTTGCGCCGCTCGCCGTGCTGTCGATCGCGGCCGCCTTCTGGATCGCCGGGCGTTCCCTGTCCCGCATCGGTCAAGTCACCAACACCGCACGGGACATCAGCGAGAACAGCCTGCACGCCCGCCTTCGTCTGGTCGGGCCGGACGACGAGGTCAAAGAACTGGCCGACACCTTCGACATGATGCTGGACAGACTGGAACGCAGCTTCAGCGACCAGCAGTTGTTCACCGCTCATGCCTCCCACGAACTGCGCACCCCACTGACCATCCAGCGGACGGCCCTGGAGATCCCGTTGGCCCATGGGCGGGTGCCCACCGCGCTGGAGCCCGACATCCGGCGTGCGCTGGCCGCCACAGACCGCTGCGAGCGCCTCCTCGGCTCGCTGCTGGTACTGGCACGGGGGGAGAGCGGATCCCTGCACCGGCGCCCCTCCGACCTCGCCGAACTGGTGCGCACCGCAGTCGCGGAGCTGGGCAGCGAGATGGACGCGGCCGACGTAGCCGTTCAGTCCGACCTGCGCTCGGCACAGGTCATCGGCGACCCCTCCCTGCTGGCCCAGCTCGTCGCGAACCTCGTCACCAACGGCGTTCGCCATAACCATCGCGGCGGAACCCTGTGTGTCCGGACTCTGGACGATGGCTCGGGGTGGTCCCGCATCGAGGTCGAGAACACCGGTCCACCGGTCGACGGCACCGAGCTTCCCGCTCTCTTCCATCCATTCCGGCGCGGCACCACACGGGTCAAAGGTTCCGGGCTCGGTCTCGCGGTGGTCAAGGCGGTCACCGACGTACACAGGGGCCGGCTGGCCGCAGCGCCCCGTCCAGGAGGCGGTCTCACGATCCGGATCGAGTTACGGACCGGTCAGCCGTTGCTCCCGCCGCCGCCCTGACCCGCCCGACGAGGCGCTTCTTCATGTGACATCCCGGCCCGTTCGGGCGGCTCGGTTACTGCGAATGAACTTGTGGTGTCGGTAGTGGCTGACGGCTCTCGATCCCTGCGGTGTCACCCGCGCATGCGGTACGCACAAGGCGGCGGATTGACCAACGGATCAGCATCCGGTCGGTGGCCGTGTCACTGCCCGGAGGGGTCCGGGACCTTGATGATCTTTCCGTTCTCGTCAATGGTCCGGGTTTCCCAATACTTGTCCCACTTGTCACCGACGTGCTCAGGGGCCTTGCCTGCGGGGTAGCGGGCGTAACCCTTCGGTGGCTCCTCTCCGTTGGTCACACACACGCTGCCCGTGCTGCCCACGGCCAGGACAGGGTACTGACCGCCGCCACAGCTCGCGCCCTCGGTCGAGCAGCCAGTGGCCAACAGCATGATGATCACAGAGGCCAGAGCGAGGGCCAAGCAAGCACGCAGAGCGCCACAACCGAACCCGGTGAGCCCTCCGACCCGTCCCTGGCGCGACCGCTTCCGACCGAGCAGGTCGAGCCTCCGCCACGCGAGTGACGCACCTCCGCCGCGCTCCGCCCCCTGAAAACCCCACATGTCTGCGCCACGGCTACCAGCCGTCGCGCAGGCATGTCCTGTTTCCGCAGGTGAGAGGCGCAGTACCTGGACCGCCACCGCCTCACCCCTTCATCGAGCCGATCACGAGGCTCAAGGCCCCAGAAACGACGAAATACCGGTGAGTCACATGACTCGACCGGTAATTCGTGAACGCTTCGGGACGATCTCGTGAACGTCCCCAGGCATTATGGAGGCCGACCTTGAAGGAGCCACGCCTGTGAGACTCGAGTCCGACCCCGTCTGCGGCGAAGTAGATCTCACCGCGACGGCGACAGAACTGGCCCGCCTGGCCAGGGCGATAGCCGACGGCGAAGGGTTCATCAGCTCCGCGTCTGCGTCTTCACCTGACCGCAACACCCTGGCGGGGGTCGAAGTCAGGACGGCACCCGGCTCAGGCGTCCGCATCGCTCTTGACGCCCAGCGGCAGACCCTTGTGATCAGCGGCGATCCCGGCTCCCGGGCTGTCCTGGCCGAAAATCTGCAGGCCATGGCCACCGCCGAGGACGGCGGTCACCTCCACATCGACTACTTCCCCGAGCATCCCTACCTGATGGCAGGATCACTGCCCTTGGTGGTCAACAGCCCGCACGGAGGTATGCCGGCCGGCCTCTATCCAGAGTTGGCTGTGCCGGGCGGCTTGGGAGAAGCGCTGGCTCGCGAAGCGGCTCGCCACGGGCACGCTGTCGGCCCCATGGAACCCGTTGAGGGCTTCGCCCCAGCGGCAGCCGCATGCCGCGTCCGGGGAAAGGCGCAGTTCGCGGTATATGCGACCAACGACGACGAACGCGAGTTGCGTATCGAGATCTCCGCGGACTCCGGATGGCCCTGGGGCGCCTTCGGCAGCACCGATAGCCTTGCGGTAGTGGCCGCCATCCTGCACGAATGGTGTGAGGGCGCATCGATCGGCCAGCTGCGCCGCGCGTGGACGCTCCTCACGGATGACCCGCTGAAGGCGGCACCGCCTGGAAGGGTCGTGTCGACCGCCTGGCGGCTGACCCTGGAACGCTCGCGGATGATCAGGCTTGGCGACGCCGAACTTGCCGAGGCTCTTTATGCGCAGCCGGCCCTGCGTGTCTTCTTCCCGTGGCCGTCGCACGGCCAGTTCAGCCTGCTCAGCAGCACCGCCGATCCGTTCCACAACGAGCTTCCACGGGTGATTCCGACAATAGACGGGCTGTGGGATGTGGTCGCAGAGGGATCTGCGCAGACACGGTCACGTGTGCTCGGTGCCCGCCTCAGCGCCGGCGAGGCGGCAGCGCTGGTGGCAGCGAACATTCCGGCAGGCAGCGGCCCGGCCATCGAGGGAGGCTGGCCCAAGCGCGAGAGTACCCCCTGACCTACGACCGCACGAGCCTGCACCATCGACGGATTTCGCCGTCCGGGGTCAGGCACTGCGTGACCGGCACAATGTCCCGGTGACCCTCTTTACCTGCGCGAACCGCGAGCACCCGCTCACCGGCGATCTGCAGGAATCACACACCGCCCCGGCCAGCGATCACCTGTCCGACCATCGCATCGCCGACCCGCGGGTGGCGCAAGGCACCTATGCGATCAACTACGACGCCACGCTGTTCATCCCGCATCCTGACGACGTGCCAGGCACCGCTGTGCATCCCGGCTCAGGACGTCGTGGCGGCTGCTGCGGACTTCACGGCCAGGACGGTCCCAACCCCGTCTGCGCAGACTGCGGCGCCGAGGCCGCCACCAAGGAATCGGACTGCTGGACCGAGCCGTCATCCGACTCGACGGCCCGGACGGCAGCAGCCAGCCCCCGCCGCCGTACGCCACCGTCGCCGTACTCACCAAGGCCGCCCGCGCCGCCGCCGCGCGGGTCCGCGTCACGGTCGCCTCGGATGCGGTCGGGGAACGCGAACTCGGCTGGGGCGAACAGTTCGACGTGCGCGAGATCGCCTCCTTCGGCACCGACGCCGAACTCACCGACCAGGCCGTGGCCGCCTACGTGGCGAAATACGCCACCAAGTCCGCCGACGCCTCCGGCACCCTCGACCGCGCCCTGTTCTGCCGCCCCTGCCAGGGACGCGGCGCCACGGTCCTCCCCCACGGGACCCCGCTCCCGTGCACCGCCTGCGGCGGCACCGGGCAGGCCCGGCCGTTGCCCCGGCTCGCCGTCGCCCGGCACGTGCGGCAGATGATCCGCACCTGCTGGGAGCTGGGAAAGCTGCCGGAGTTCGCCGATCTCAAGCTCTGGAAGTGGGCGCACATGCTCGGCTTCCGGGGCCACTTCTCCACCAAGTCCCGCAGCTACTCCACCACCCTCGGCGCGCTACGCGACGCCCTCCGCGCCTGGCGCACCGAACAGGCCCCCTCCCAGTCCCCGAAATCCGGCAGCACCAGGGACTCGACTATCTCCCAGGTCGAGTTCGGGTTCGAGGTCCCGTACCAGACGGGGAGTATCTTCGGCTGGGTGACATCACCTGAGTTGCCGGTCCCTCCAGTGTGACTCGTGCTGCCCGCCTGGGCGGTCCCACCGCTTCCGCCGGTGGTGGTGCCGGGCAGGTCGACCGTGTCGACCTCCCCATTACCGTCGGTGTCGATCTTGCAAGGGCCGTAGGTGCACATCTCCAGCAGGCCGCTGGGGTCGCTGTAGTTGACTGGATCGTTGCTGCTGTAGCTGTAGGCCGACAGGTTCTGCGGGTTGTAGGGAGTGCTGAGGGGGTCGGGGCTGAGGAAGCGGCCGAGGTTGGGGTCGTAGGCGCGGGCTCCGAGGAGGGACAGGCCGGTGCTGGTGTCCTCCACCTTGCCGAGGAAACCGTTGTCGGTTCCCGTGGGCAGGGCACCGGCGCGTTCGTCGCCGAAGGGTGTGTAGCGGCGGCGGGTCGCTGCTCCGGTGGTGGCGTCGACGGCAAGCTCGTTCGAGGGGCTGGCAGGCAGAAGCCGTCCGTGACGGCACTCTGCCCGCTACACTCCCACCGCTCGGCGTTTCCCCAGGTCAAGCCACGAAGTACTGCTGGAGTACTAGCTCTTCACGGCGAAAGTACGGTCGAACAACAGCCGTCATCCAGGTCAGGTGCAGGAGGCCGATCGCCACGGCGAGGGGCCAGAACCCTGCCCACGGCCAGTTGCCCGCTTGTTCCCTGATAAAGGTGACGTCAGCAACGACCAGCACAGTGAACGTGAAGCACAACAGTGCTCATGTCGGCCGTGGACGACCGTTCCGCCTGCCCAATTCCCTGCCAGGGAACCGGCGTGCAATGTTCGCCCGTGGGGGTGGCCGATGGTTGCCACGCCCGGTTCCCGGAGACCGCCGCGGAGGCGCCCGGGCCGACGGTGTCGGCCCCGTAGTCTTAACTCGGACACCAGGGAACAAGTGACCCGCCGGTAGCTTTCAGGGCTTCGCGATGGTGGTTTCCTTCGGCTGGCGGGGCACGTCCGGCCGACCACCGTGCACAATCTGAACGTGGCCAATCAGAGGACACCTCCCGAGGTAGGCATCTCGGTCCGTGAGGCCGAGGTCCTTGCCGCACTCGGTGAACATCTGACCAACGCCGAGATCGGCGCTCGGTTGTTCATCTCTATCCGCACCGTTGAAAGTCATGTCTCCTCGTTGCTGCGCAAGCTACAGGTGGACGATCGCCGTGCCCTGGCTGCTGTATCGGCGAACCTGCTCTCTGATCAGGAGGGCGCGCCGGCCGCAGTCGCGGCGCTGCCCTCGCCGTTGACGCCGTTTGTCGGGCGGGTGGCCGAGCGGGCGGCGCTGGCCAAAGCGCTGCGCGAGCATCGGCTGGTCACGGCTGTGGGACCGGGCGGGGTCGGCAAGACCCGCCTGGCCCTGAGCGTCGCTGCTGAGGCGAACGATCGGTTCGCCGACGGCGTTTGGTACGTCAACCTGGTACCCGTAATCGACCCATTGGTGATCGCGGCGGCGATTGCGGACGCGCTGGGCCTCGGGGAGAGTGCGGGCCGCTCAGCGACGGACAACGTCCTGGGCTGGACGGCCGGCCGGGAAACGCTGCTCGTGCTGGACAACTGCGAGCACCTGCTGGACGGCGTGGTGGTCCTGCTGGAACGGCTACTGGCCGGCAGCCCCCGGCTGGCGGTGCTCGCCACCAGCCGGGCCAGGTTGCTGGTGCCCTTCGAATGGGTGTTTGCGGTGCCCGGGATGTCCGTCGAAGCCGACGACAGCGGCCCCGGTGACGCGGTCGAGCTGTTTGTTGGGCGGGCCTCGGCCGGCGGGAGCCTGCTGACGTCCGACGACAACAAGCGCATCGCCGCCGTCTGCCGGTGCCTGGACGGCATGGCGCTGGCGATAGAACTGGCCGCTGCCCGGTACGCGTCGCTCGGACTTGATGGGCTCGAAGCCGGGTTGGCCGACCGGCTGCGGCTGCTGACCGGCGGACCACGGATCGATGACCGGCACCGTTCGTTGCGCGCGACGCTCGACTGGAGTTACGCGCTGCTGGCCCAACCCGATCAGGCGGTGCTGCGCCGGATCTCGGTTTTCGCCGGCCCGTTCACCGCCGGCGCTGCGGCGACGGTTCTGGCCGGTTGGCCGCCGGAGCCGGCCGGCTCCATGGCGACCATCCTGGCCGGGCTCGCCGACCAGAGCTTGCTGATCGCAATCGCGGAGCCGAGTGGAACTCGCTACCGCGCCTTGGAAACGATCCGTCAGTACGGCGCAGATCGGCTCGAAGACGCCGGCGAGTCGGACCAGGCACTCTCGCGCCACCTCAATTGGTGTCTGGATGAAAGCGCAGATCTCCAGGTCACCTCCCGCGAACTCGCCGGTTCCTGGCGAGGGGCGTTCGATCGGGTCGCCGACGAGTTGCGGGGTGCCCTGGCCTGGGCGGCCGGCAACACTGAATACCGTCCCGAGGGGTACCGGTTGGCGATCGGGTTAGCCGAGCTGGCCTTCACCCGGGGCATGCCCGGGGAGTCGCAGCGGCGCTACGAGCAGGCGGCCGAGCTCGCCGCGGACGACTTGCTGGCCGCCGGCGCCTTGCGCTGTGCGGCAGGTGCCGCCGAGTCTCGGCATTTCGGCAACGACGCGCTGCGGCTGCGCAGGGCTGCGGCCGACGCAGCGATACGAGCGGGTGATCGGGTTGGCGCGGCTGGTGACCTCGCCCGGAATGCCGAGTTCATCAACCGCGCCCCGGGGCTGATCGAGACCGAGCCCGCGGCCGGAGAGGTGGAGGCGCTGATCGCCGAGGCGTGGACGCTGGCCGACAGCGACCTGGCTGCGCAGGCGCGCCTGCTCACCGCCGAGGCGTGCAACGGCGCGATCGCCGATCCGGCCACCCTCGAGCTCATCGAGCGCGCGCTCACGCTAGCCCGCCGCATCGATGACCCACTGATCGAGAGCGCCGCGCTCGACCAGCTCACTGCGGTGCAGCTGGGCCGCGGCGAGGTCCGAGCCGCGGCGGCCAGCGCGATGCGGCGCACCGAGCTGTTGGCCCCGCTGCAGGTGACGGCCACGACCGGGTTTGAGTTCTTCGACGGGTTCGGCATGGCCGACCATTGCGCCGTCGCCGCCGGTGACCTACGAGCCGCGAGGAGACATGCCGAGCGCTTGCGGGATCTGCCGTTCTACCGTGAGGAGGGCCACTTGGCGACCAGGCGGATGCTCGTCGTCACGGCGCTCGCGGGCGACTGGGACGAGACGATCACGCTGGCGGAGCGTTTCCGCGAGGGGTGGGGCCGGGCCGGCCGGCCGCGTGCGGGCAATCTCAGGAGCGCCGCGTATGCGGCCGCGACGGTCCACGGACTGCGCGGGGACGACGACGCCCGTGCTGTGTGGCTGGACATCATCGACGCCCTCGGGACGCCGGGCCGCTCGCCGTCGCCGCTTCGGTACGGCGAATTTTTCGACGCCTTGCTCCTGCTGCACCGCGGTCTGCCCCAGCAGGCGGTGCAGGTGTTATACACGCCTCCGGGGCAGTTGACGGACTGGTACGACAGCGTGTGGCGTACCTGGTACGCCGCCGTGTGGGCCGAGGCAGCAGCCCTCAGCGGGCACCAGGACGCCGCCGCTCGCATTCAGCGCGCGCGCCTGGTGACGGTGGGAAACCCGATCGCCACCGCCATCGTCGACCGAGCGGCGGTCTTGGCCTCAGGAGACGTCGGCCGCGACGGTTTGACCGCCGCGGCCGCTGCCTTGGAGGGTGCCGGCTGCCGCTACCAATGGGCCCGGGCGCTCGTCTTCCTCGGCGGGGAGCAACGAGCACGTGGCGAGTCCGAGCTGGCGAGGATGGGTGCGACGGCTATGGCCTGGCCTCCACAATGATGTTGAACGGGGTCTCGGTCGCCCGCCGCACGTGGCTGAACCCGACCTCGCGCAGCACGGCGGCCAGTCGGCGTTCACCGGCCTGCGCACCCAGTCCCAGTCCGACTTCCTGGGCCGGCGAGCCTGGCGTGCAGATCACCGTGGACAGGCCGTCATAGGTTCGTCCGACCGGGTTCAGGTTCTGCTCCAGTACGTCGCCGGCGTTCGGCTGGACCAGCAACAGCGTGCCGTCCGGTGATGGAGCGGTCGTGCTCTGCCCAGCCGACGCCCGCGCCGGTGCGGAATGCGTCGACGAATACCTCGTGGTCGGCGTAGCACGACGCGATGGTCTCGAAGGTGCTGCCGAGGACGATCGGGCTGTCTTCGTTCGCGACGACCATGGCCTGTTCCGCCGGTTCATAGGTGCCGCCGCCAGCCGGGTTGTAGACGACATAGCCGCTGGCTGCCTGGTTGCCGAGCCACGCACGGACATGGCGCTCAGTGGTATCGACGCATTGCGCCAGCACGGACGAGGTGATCGGCCCGGCGTCGGCCATCGCCTTGTAAAGGCCCAGCCGGTCGCCGATGTGCAGCAGCAGCCGGGAGATGGCTGCCCTCAATGTCAAGCACCGCCTGTCCGACGAACGCCTCGAGTTTCGCCTCGTCGATCATCGCGGCGGCGGTTGCTGTGGTCATTGGTGTCCACGCTCTTGGGTGCAGGTCCCCGATGGATCTGCGTGAAGGAGCGTGCTCGCATGCCTGGGTGCAGCGCATCGGTGCCGAGCACGGATGCCACCACGCAATCCTCGGGTCCGTGGCGGGCACGGATGTCTGATAGCCCGCTCTGGCTCAGGGTTGGCACCAGCCACAAACGGTCGCTGGTTGAGCACCCTCGAAGGAGCATTGAAGATGATCCCACACCACGCCGTTGCCGCCCTGGCAGCCGCTCAGCGCACCAGCATGCCGGCGCCAGGCGCGAGCCTCATGGCTGGCTGAGCACGCTCTTCGCCATCGGCAACGGACCCGCGCTTCGGCTACCCGACGGTCGCCGCTGCGCCAGTTCCAAGGACTGCTGTCCACACCACCCGAGCCGCCGGCAGCCATGACCACGGCTGACGTCAGGGGCTCTGTCCACAATCGGGCTCCCAGCAACGAACGGCGGGCACGTTGATGCCCACACCGCCGGGATCGTCCGGGATTCCCTACCCATTCCGCCGCCGCGCAACGCTCATCAGCAGACCGACCGTAGCCACGGCTGCCGCCACCGGACGTAGCGCACCTGCGGCGCGCATGGACCTAGGCCAGACCCACCGGCCCGTTCGGTCCAGACCAATAGAGAGAAGGACATCGTGAAGGCACGCAGCAAGATCTTCGGGACGCTGGTGATGGCCGCATCAGCCGGCGCCTTGAACATTCGTTACATGGGCGCGGGCCAGGCTCACGGCGTAGTTCGCCGCGGCTTTGGACGTAGAGGGCCTGGTAGACGGTCTCGTGGACCACGTGCATCTCCGGCCGGTCGGGAAATTGTGTCCGCAGAGCCTGGTAGATCTGCTCCGGGCTCCACCGCTTGTCCATCGCCCAGTACCGCTGAGCGGACCGGTGAGCGACAGGTCGGTCCCGGTGAAACAGACTGTCGACCAGTCGCTGACGACCCCGGCTGGTGCCTTTGGCGGTATCCACCGCAGCCGGGGCGCCGCGCATGTCAAGAAGGGGGAATCATGGATCAACCATCGAATGTGGCACACCACCAGATGCCCGGGAGGATGGCCACCTGGCTGCGGAGGCGGGCAGGCCGGTGGGCGCGGTCGCCCAAGGCCGGGGTGCTGGTTGTGGTGGCGCTGCTGGCGACCGCCTTCGCCGTGACACCCGCGCACGCGGACGACCCGGGGCTGAACTGCGCGCTCACTGCGACCGCCTCGATCACGGTCGCGCCATCACCAGTGGTGTTCGGGCAGAACGCCCAAGTGCAGTGGAGCGCCGACGGCGTGAACTGCTCCTCCGAGAACGCGTTGCAGATCAGCGGACCGGGCTTCAACCCGTCGACGGAGATCTTCCCGGTCGCCGGCGGTTCGCGGTCGGTGTCCATCGACTTCACCGGCACCGCCACCTGGGACGTGACCGTGCTCGACCTGTCGTCGGACACCGGGTTTTCCAGGCACCTGGCATCCCTCACGGCCTCGGTCACCGGCGTCACCTTCGTCCCGGACCTGACCGGCGACACCCGGGCTCAGGCCAGGCAGGCGCTGTCGAACGCGGGATACATGCTCGGCGGCGTGGGCAGTGCCGTCGACTGCAACAACGTACAAAGGGTGAGCAGGCAGAACCCCACCGCGGGTACCCCTCTAGTACGGGGGTCCTCGGTGTCGATCACGATCGGCACGAAGCCCACGCCACCCAAAGTGTGCCCGTGACGGATCAACTGCCCTCCACAAGCGCCGGGACCGCGGAACTCGCGGTCCCGGCGCAGGCGTGTAAGGCCGCCTATGGTGCGCATGCGTGGGTCTATCATGATTTAGGTGTTTTTAGGCCCTTTGGCCTAGTGGTTTTGGGATGGTCCGACTGGCCTATACCCGTCCGGCGGTAAGGCGGCCGTCGAAGAGCTGGTCGAACTCGTTCAGTGCCGCC
>NZ_JBQQCG010000048.1:0-85018 GCF_052245575.1 Streptomyces sp. 2A115
ATGACAGGCCGGGAACGGGGTATCAACATATCTGGCGTTGATTTTTGGCACGCTGTTGAGTTCTCAAGGAACGGACACTTCCTTCGTACTCACCCACAGAACCTTCTCCGGGGCTTTCCTCCGGGCGTTTCCCTTCGGTCTTGCGTTTCCGACTCTATCAGACCGTTTCCGTATCCGATTCCCTGTCGGGTGGGTTTGTCTTTCGGCTCCAAGGTTTCCCTCGCGGCCTTTCGACATTCACTACGTTAACCGATCCGCTCGGCAACTCATAATCGAGTTCCGCAAGTTTGAATTAGGGCGTGCATGCACGCCGAATTCACCCTCGCTGAGAGGAAGTCGTAGGTAGTGGGTTGGCCGCTTCCGGCTGCTGGCTGAACGCCGTACCCGGTTCAAGCGGCTCGGACCACATTACGCACCACCCAAGGGTGGGTCAAGTTCGGCGACGACGGGGCGTATGGGCCCGATAAGGGCTCACCGTCGGGTCGTTGGTGATCCAGAAGCGCCACGGGTGGACGCCCCCTTCGCCTGCCACCCCGGTGCGTGGACCGCTGCTTACCTGGTCGGAGTGCACGCGAGTCCCCCTAAGAAGGGTTATCGGAGGCCTTGCGGGAGCGCACGCGTCCGTGCCGTCGAGGGTGCGGTCCACGCCCAGCGCCGTGGCCAGGCGGGCGGGTCCCTTGGCCAGTTCCCTGTCATATCGGGCTGAAAGTCGACGTTTGCGGGCCAGCTCGACGCCCTCGGTGATCTCTCCGGCGCGGAGCAGGACCGCGCTCGCCATGCCCTCCGGACCGCACACCAGGTTCATGCAGTGCCACATTCCGTAGGTGAAGTAGACGTACACATGCCCGGGCGGACCGAACATCACGTCGTTTCGGGCGGTGCGGCCCCTATACGCGTGGGAGCCGGGGTCGTTCGGACCGTCGTAGGCCTCGACCTCTGTGAGACGGAGCTCGATCGGTCCGTCCGGGGTGGTGCGCACGAGGACCCGTCCCAGGAGATCGGGGGCGACCTCCAGGACGGGTCGGTCGAAGAACTCCCGGGTGAGGGGCGTACGGTCAGGGGCCGCGATCATGGCGTACGAGCGTAGTGCAGAGGTGTGACTGCGTGCGGGGTGGTCAGGGAGCGTCCGCGTTGCCAGGGTGAGGGCACGGAACCGGCCACGGCTGGATCGCGTTTGTATGGATCAAGGATCCGATCCGGATAGAACAACGGGGCGTTGCCCGAGGAGGAAAAGACATGGGGTTCAAGCGGATGCTTGCGAGCCTGGGGGCCGGTGGGGCTTCGGTCGAGACCGTACTGACCGAGGTGAATGTCGTTCCGGGCGGCGTCGTTCAGGGTGAGGTGCGGATCCAGGGCGGGTCCGTGAATCAGGCGATCGAGGGCCTGTCGGTAGGACTGCAGGCCCGGGTCGAGGTCGAGGGCCCTGACGACCAGGAGCACAAGCAGGACATCGAGTTCACGAAGACGCGGCTCGGCGGTGCCTTCGAGCTGCAGGCCGGGGCGGTGCACGCGGTGCCGTTCGGGCTCGAGATCCCATGGGAGACGCCGATCACGACCATCAGCGGTCAGCCGCTGCGCGGGATGAACGTCGGTGTGACCACGGAGCTGGAGATCTCGCGTGCGGTGGACTCCGGTGACCTGGACCCGATCAGCGTGCACCCGCTGCCGGCGCAGCAGGCGCTCCTGGACGCGTTCATCCAGCTGGGCTTCCGGTTCAAGAACGCGGACCTGGAGCGCGGCAGGATCCGGGGCACGCGGCAGAAGCTGCCGTTCTACCAGGAGATCGAGTTCTTCCCGCCGCAGCAGTACCGCGGTCTCAACCAGGTCGAGCTGAGCTTCGTCGCGGACGAGCGCGAGATGGACGTCGTCCTGGAGATGGACAAGAAGCCGGGTCTGTTCAGTGAGGGCAGTGACTCGTTCCGCTCGTTCAAGGTGGGACTGAACGACTTCCAGGGGACGGACTGGGCCGCGTATCTCAATGAGTGGCTGTCCCAGGTCGGTAGCCGGCGCAACTGGTTCTAGGCTCGGGAACGAGAGATTCCACCGATCAGAAACGATCAGGAGGTGCCGAGGTGACCGAGCCCAAGAGGCCGCCGCTTCCCCACGACTTCCATCCCGCCGTGCCGTCGTTCACGGTCACGAGTGAGGACGTCGAGCCGGGCGCGACGCTGAAGGACGCTCAGGTCTACGCGGCCGGGAACACCTCGCCACAGTTGCGCTGGGAGGGCTTCCCGCCGGAGACCGAGAGCTTCGCTGTGACCTGCTTCGATCCGGACGCCCCAACGGGGAGCGGATTCTGGCACTGGGTCGTGTTCGACATCCCGGCCTCGGTGACCGAGCTGCCGGCGGGCGCGGGCAGCGGCAAGTTCGAGGGCCTGCCGGAGGGTGCGGTGCAGGTGCGCAACGACTACGGGTCGAAGGACTTCGGTGGCGCCGCGCCGCCGGCCGGGGATCCTGCGCACCGGTACGTCTTCACGGTGTTCGCGGTGGATCAGGAGAAGCTCGGGCCGGACTCGGACGGTTCGCCGGCCTTCGTCGGCTTCAACCTCCGGTTCCATACGCTGGCGAGGGCCCAGCTCATCGCCGAGTACGCGGCGCCCGCGGACAGCTGAGCGTTCACTGAACGTTTGCCCGCCTCTGGTCTTGGAATTGATCAGGGGCGGGCATTTTTTTATTGCGTTGTCCATCTCGGCGTGCCCGGCCAAAGTTGATCCAGTCCGCCAGGGGGTGGGCCGGTGCACAGAGGAGGTGGGCTGGATGCGGGACACGCTGGTGCTGAACGCGAGCTTTGAGCCGCTGTCGACGGTGACGTTGAACCGAGCCGTCGTTCTGGTGCTGCAGGACAAGGCCGTCGTCGAGCAGGCCCACCCCGAACTGCGTCTGCGCGGAGCCGCGGTCGACATACCGGCGCCCCGTGTGATCAGGCTCTGCCGCTATGTGCGGGTGCCCTTCCGAAGACAAGCGCCGTGGTCGAGGCGAGGTGTGCTGGTGCGTGACCGGCACAGGTGCGCGTACTGCGGAAGGCGGGCGACGACCGTGGACCACGTGGTACCGCGGGCGCAGGGCGGTCAGGACTCCTGGCTGAACACGGTGGCCTCGTGCGCGCAGGACAACCACCGCAAGGCGGCTCGTACGCCGGAGCAGGCGGGGATGCCGCTGTTGCGGCAGCCGTTCGAGCCGACGCCGGCGGACGCGATGCTGCTGGCGTTGGGGCGGGATGACTTCGAGGCCTTGCCGGAGTGGCTCGCCCAGCCTGCGTAAACGCTCCGCTGGGAGAGCCGGGGAACTGCGGGTGGTTCGTTGCTGCGGGTCACTTGTGGCTGGTCGCGCCGTTCCCCGCGCCCCTGAAGGATTGCGCAGTTCCCCGCGCCCCCAAGGAGAAGGGGCTCGCCTCTCCAAGAGGCGAGCCCCTTCTTTGGCGATTCTCAGTCAGTGACGGTCGGCTTCTCGCGGCGCTCTGTGCCTCCGCCTCCGTTGCCCGAGCCGCCGCCCATCCCGCCCATCGGTCCGAAGTTGCCCATGGCGCCGCTCAGGCCCTTGAGGGCGTCGCCGATCTCGCTGGGCACGATCCAGAGCTTGTTCGCGTCGCCCTCGGCGATCTTCGGGAGCATCTGGAGGTACTGGTAGGCGAGGAGCTTCTGGTCCGCGTCACCGGCGTGGATGGACTCGAAGACCGTTCGGATGGCCTGGGCCTCGCCCTCGGCGCGCAGCGCGGCGGCCCTGGCCTCACCTTCGGCGCGCAGGATGGCGGACTGCTTCTCACCCTCGGCGGTGAGGATCTGCGACTGGCGGATACCTTCGGCGGTGAGGATCGCGGCGCGCTTGTCACGGTCGGCGCGCATCTGCTTCTCCATCGAGTCCTGGATGGAGGTGGGCGGCTCGATGGCCTTGAGCTCGACGCGGTTGACGCGGATGCCCCACTTGCCGGTTGCCTCGTCGAGGACGCCGCGCAGGGCCGCGTTGATCTCCTCGCGGGAGGTGAGTGTCCGCTCCAGGTCCATGCCACCGATGATGTTGCGGAGTGTGGTGACGGTGAGCTGCTCGATCGCCTGGATGTAGCTGGCTACCTCGTACGTGGCCGCGCGGGCGTCGGTCACCTGGTAGTAGATGACCGTGTCGATGTTGACGACCAGGTTGTCCTGGGTGATCACCGGCTGGGGCGGGAACGGCACGACCTGTTCACGGAGGTCGATGCGGTTGCGGATCGAGTCGATAAACGGGACGACGATGTTCAGGCCCGCGTTGAGTGTCCGCGTGTAGCGGCCGAAGCGCTCGACGATCGCCGCGCTGGCCTGTGGGATGACTTGGATGGTCTTGATCAGCGCGATGAAGACCAACACCACCAGAATGATCAGGACGATGACGACCGGTCCCATCGTGGCTCCCCGTACCCTTCTCCGCCTCGGCGCTTGCCGGAAGATCTTGTGATTGTTGAAGATCTTGCTGGACGAGTCTGTCAGACCACAACCCGCCACGTGGGGCGTTCCGTTCGCTGAACGCCTCGGGGAGTCACATGACGATCGCCGTGGCTCCTTCGATCTCCACGACGTCCACCTCTTGGCCTACGTCGTAGGCGCGTCCGGTGTCGAGGGAGCGGGCGGACCAGACCTCTCCGGCGAGCTTGATCCGGCCACCGGCGCCGTCGACTCTCTCCAGGACGACGGCTTGTTTGCCCTTCAAGGCGTCTATGCCCGTGGCGAGCCGGGGCCGCTGGGACAGCTGCCGGGCCGCGATGGGGCGTACGACCGCGATGAGCGCGACGGAGACGACCGCGAAGACCACGACTTGGAGGACGACACCACCTCCGAGCCCTGCGGTCACAGCGCCCGCGACGGCGCCGACGGCCAGCATTCCCAATTCCGGCATCGCGGTCACGACGAGCGGAATTCCGAGCCCGACCGCGCCGATCAGCCACCACACCCATGCGTCGATGTCGTCCACGTGGTCATGGTAGGTCCGCGGGTCCCGTCGCGGACAGGGCGCCGATCAGGTTGGTGCAGGTCTTCGGGTCGTCAGGACAGCGGGAGGCCCTGCGCGGTCCAGCGTTCGCCGGCCTGTTCCACGACGAGGGGGAGGCCGAAGCACAACGACAGGTTGCGCGAGGTGAGTTCGAGTTCCAGGGGGCCCGCGGCGAGCACCTTGCCCTGACGGATCATCAGGACGTGGGTGAAGCCCGGAGCGATCTCCTCGACGTGGTGCGTGACCATGATCATGGAGGGGGCGATCGGGTCGCGGGCGAGGCGGCCGAGGCGGCGTACGAGGTCCTCGCGGCCGCCGAGGTCGAGGCCGGCGGCGGGCTCGTCGAGGAGCAGCAGCTCGGGGTCGGTCATCAGCGCGCGGGCGATCAGGGTGCGCTTGCGCTCTCCCTCGGAGAGCGTGCCGAACTTGCGGTCCAGGTAGTCGCTCATGCCGAGGCGGTCGAGGAAGGCGCGGGCGCGCTGCTCGTCGATGTCCTCGTAGTCCTCGTGCCAGCCGGCCGTCATGCCGTACGCGGCGGTCAGCACCGTCTGCAGGACGGTCTGGCGCTTGGGAAGCTTGTCGGCCATGGCGATGCCGGCCATGCCGATGCGCGGGCGCAGCTCGAAGACGTCCACCTTGCCGAGGGTCTCGCCGAGGATGGTGGCGGTGCCCGCGCTGGGGAAGAGGTAGCTGGAGGCGAGGTTGAGGAGGGTCGTTTTTCCGGCGCCGTTGGGGCCGAGGATGACCCAGCGCTCGCCTTCCTTGACCGACCAGGAGACCTGGTCCACCAGAGCCCGGCCCTCTCGGACCACGGATACGTCCTCAAGCTCCAGAACATCGCTCATGAGCGCGCTGTCTCCCATTGCAGTCTCGGCCGTCGCTTACGTCTGTGGACGCAGCCCCCAGGGAAAACCTACGCCACCGGTCGACCGGTCCAATCCATCGGCCGGTCCTTAGGGTGGGGGCATGCTTTCGGAACCACGCTCAGGACGGCTGGCGGCATGGGGAAATGCCCTGTTGGCCGGATTTGTTTCGCCGGACGACGCGGTCACCGCCATCATCGGCGAGGACGCCGTGCACCGGGTCGAAGGGCTGCCTGGTGAGACGGGGCCCGTCGGACTCACGCTCGCCCTGGGGCGACTGCGCACGCTCGGGGTGACCGGCCTCCGGATCGCGCTCCCCGCGCCCGGGCATCCGCTCGGGCTGAGCGGACCGCCGGAGTTCAATGCCCGCGCCCTCGACTCCGAGGAGGCGGTGGTCTGCCAGGGCGCCGCACTGGGGCTCGTACCCGAGGTGTACGAGGCCGGTCCCGACGGCGACGTGCACGTGGAGGTCGTCTGGCACTGTCTCGCCGTACGCGAGGCGCCGCCCGCCGATGTGCCGTCGCTCAGCGAGGCCGAGCGGGAGCTCGCGGAGGCACTGCGCGATGCCACCCAGATGCTGTCGCAGCTCGACGTGGCCGGCTCGGGTCCGGTCGCCGAGGCGGCGATCGACGCGTACCGGGCGCGGGCCGAGCGGGGCGGTGAAGTGCTCGCTCCCGGGTATCCACCGCGTGCGGTACGGGTGTTGGAGCTGGCGCAACGCGT
Source organism: Streptomyces sp. 2A115 (assembly GCF_052245575.1). NCBI lineage: Bacteria > Bacillati > Actinomycetota > Actinomycetes > Kitasatosporales > Streptomycetaceae > Streptomyces > Streptomyces sp. 2A115. Next base: position 6,546 of record NZ_JBQQCG010000048.1, read on the forward strand.
CGGGCTGCTCGTCTCGGTGGCGTACGAGAACGGGCACGGCGGAGCTGTGAGCGCTTCGGAGATGGCCGCGCGGTCCGAGGCGCTGAGGCCTGTGGAGCGGACGGCTCGGCGGGCGCAGGTGGCTGCGTACAACGCGTTCGTGGAGGAGCAGGAGCGCGGGGTTCGGTGAGACCTCGGCCTTCGGCTGGGCTCAGGTCCCTCTGAGGTACGGAGGACGTCCCGGACGTACGGAAGAGGCCCCGCGACCGGTGTGGTCCACGGGGCCCTTGGCCAGGTGCGGTCTCAGTCGTTCGCGGCGAAGTCGGCGACAGCGGCACCGGCAGAGGCACCCGCGGCGAGACCGACGAGGGTGACGGCCATGGCTGCCCTCTTGGTGATGTTCATGCTGAGAGATTCTCCAGCGTTCGCGTGTCCGACCCAGCCGCGGGTCGCACGCTGAGCGGCATGTCCGGGAGCCGAAAACCGGACCGGCCCCCCAGGCGTACCTGGAAGGCCGGTGGTCACTGTTGACCCGGGGCGTACGTCAGCCGTTGATGCCGTCGTTGCCGAACGCCGGGTTCAGGATGCCGACAACGTTCACGGTGTTGCCGACCGCGTTCACCGGAATGGCGACGGGGGCCTGGACGAGGTTGCCCGAGGCGACGCCCGGCGAGCCCACGGCCTTGCCGACGGCGTGCGCACCATCGGTGGCGGAGGCGAAACCGGCACCGGCGGCAACCAGGCCACCGGCCACCATCGTGACGGCTGCGGCCTTCTTCAGGTTCTTCACTTCTAAGCCCTCTTCCTTGTGAACCACTGCGGCAAAGCGCCGCAGCACGCACTGAAGAACGGCGGAGATCCCGGAAGGATGCGCCATCTGGGGGACATTCCCACGACGGTATGAATCTCAGTCCGGAACGGAACGCTCCGTGTTGCCGTCCGGAAAGCTCGCAGAGGTGTGAATCAGCCGGTCACACCATGGCGTACGGCCCACAGCGCGGCCTGTGTGCGGTCGGCGAGGTCGAGCTTCATCAGGATGTTCGAGACATGCGTCTTGACGGTCTTCTCGGAGAGGACGAGGGCGCGGGCTATCTCGCGGTTGGAGCGGCCGTCGGCGATCAGGCCGAGGACCTCGCGCTCCCGCTCGGTGAGTGAACCCCCTCTTCCCTGCCCGTAGTTGGTCTCCTCCTGGGACAGCAGCGCGCCGGCCACCTCGGGCTGCAGCAGGATGTGTCCGGCGTGGACCGAGCGGATGGCTCCGGCGAGCGCGTCGGGGTCCACGTCCTTGTAGACGTACCCGGCGGCTCCGGCGCGCAGGGCCGGGATCACCGTGCGCTGCTCGGTGAAGCTGGTGACGATGAGCACGCGCGCGTGGTTGTCGAGTTCGCGGAGCTTGCGCAGGGCCTCCACGCCGTCCATGCCCGGCATCTTGACGTCCATGAGGACGATGTCGGGCTTCAACTCCTCGGCGCGGGCGACTCCTTCGGCGCCGTCGGACGCCTCGCCCACGACCTCGATGTCGTCCTGTACCTCCAGGAAGGTGCGCAGGCCCCGGCGGACCACTTGGTGGTCGTCGACCAGCAGCACCTTGATTGCGTCAGCCACCAGGGACCTCCATCTCGATCGTGGTGCCCTTTCCGGGCGCCGATTCCACGGTGAGCGTGCCGCCGACGCCACTTGCCCGGTCGCGCATGGACACCAGGCCGAGGTGGCGTCCCGCGCGGCGCGTCGCCTTGGGTTCGAAGCCGCTGCCGTCGTCGGTGACGCTCAGGACAGCGCCCTGACCGCGCCTCGCCAGGCTGACGTCGACGCGGGCCGCGCCCGAGTGGCGCAGCGCGTTGTGCAGCGCCTCCTGGGCGACGCGCAGCATGGCTTCCTCCTGGGCGGCCGGCAGCGCACGGACTCCGCAGCTGTCGAAGGTCACGTGCGCGGAGTGGGCGCGGTCGAGGACCTGTATCTGGGTGCGCAACGTGGCGACCAGGCCGTCATCGTCGAGGGCGGCGGGGCGCAACTCGACGACGGCGGCGCGCAGTTCGTCGGCGGCCTCAGCGGCGAGAGCGGCCACCTGCTGGAGTTCGCCCTTGGCGCGGCCCGGGTCGCGGTCCACCAGGGCGGCGGCGGCCTGGGCGGTGAGGCGCAGGGAGAACAGCTTCTGGCTGACGGCGTCGTGCAGTTCGTGCGCTAGGCGGGAGCGCTCCTCGGCGATCGTGAGCTCCCGACTGCGCTCGTACAGGCGGGCGTTGGTGAGGGCGATCGCGGCGTGCTGGGCGAGGATCGTCAGAAGTTCCTCGTCGTCCTCGGTGAAGCCGCAACCGCCCTCCGGCTTGGGGCAGTTCTTATTTGCCAGGAAGAGGGCGCCCATGACCTCGTCGCCGTCGCGGATGGGCAGGCCCAGGAAGTCGGACATGTCGGGGTGGGCGCTCGGCCAGCCCTCGAAGCGGGGGTCCTTGCGTACGTCGGCGAGGCGCTCGGGGCGGGCCTCGTGCAGCATCGCGGCGAGGATGCCGTGCTGGCGCGGCAGCGGGCCGATGGCCTTCCACTGGGCGTCGCTGACGCCGTCGACCACGAACTGGGCGAAGCCGCCGTGGTCGTCGGGGACTCCGAGCGCCGCGTACTGCGCGTCGAGCAGCTCGCGGGCCGAGGCGACGATCGTCTTGAGGACGTCGCGCACCTCGAGATGCCTGCTCATGGCCAGCAGCGCGGAACTCACCGCGTACAGGCCCGACCGGTGTCCTTGGCTCATGACCTCACGCTACCGGCGGGGTGTGACAGCGCGTATCCGACCTGTGGCGGCCGCCGCCTAAGCCGCTGGGCCTAGGGCAAAGGGCCCCGAGGTTTTGCGGCCCGCGCACGAGGCGGCGGAGGCGGCCCGGTTCCTACGTTGAAGACATCCGCCGGGAACGGCGGTCATGGGACGAGGGGACAGTTGTCATGCCGGTAGCGATCATCACGGGGGCTTCGAAAGGGCTGGGGCGCGCACTCGCCGAGGCCCTGGCGGCGCGCGGCTGGGATCTGGTGCTCGACGCCAGAACGGCGGGGGTTCTTCGGGAGACGGCCGCGGCGCTCAGCAAGTACGGGACGCGGGTGGAGGCGCTGCCCGGGGACGTCACGGACGAGGCGCACCGTGCCGGTCTTGTGGCGAAGGCGCGGGAGCTCGGTGGCGTCGATCTCCTGGTGAACAACGCGAGCGCGCTGGGCGCCGAGCCCCTCGTACGCCTCGAATCGCTGTCCCTGGACGGGCTGAGGCGGGCGCTGGAGGTCAACGTGGTCGCGGCGCTCGGCCTCGTCCAGGAGGCGCTGCCGCCGCTGCGGGAGTCGCGGGCGGGCGCGGTGATCGACATCAGCTCGGACGCGGCCGCCGAGGCGTACGAGACCTGGGGCGGCTACGGGGCCGCGAAGGCGGCGCTCGACCATCTGTCGGCGGTGCTCGGCGTGGAGGAGCCCGGGCTGCGGGTCTGGGCGGTCGATCCGGGCGACATGGGCACGGACCTGTACGCGGCGGCCGTGCCGGACGACGCCGATCCGCGGCCGGCCCCGGCCAGTGTCGTTCCGGCCTTTCTGCGGCTGATCGACCGGCGTCCGGCGAGCGGGCGCTACGGGGCGCCGTCGTTGCTGGAGCAGCGATGACGATCGCCACGGGGGTCTCCCGGCTCGAGCGAGGTCGAGAGTGGCGGAGGGTTCCGGAGGAGCTGTCGGCGCGGGTGCCGGCCGAGCAGCGTGGGCCCGGGCTCGACCGGGACGCGGTTCGGCTGCTCGTCTCGCGCGGTACGGAGGTGTCGCACCACACGTTCGTGGATCTGCCGGGCCTGCTGCGGGCCGGGGACCTGCTCATCGTGAACACGTCGCCGACACTGGCGGCCGCGGTGGACGGAAGGATCGGGCACGCGCGCGTGGCGGTGCATTTCTCGACGCGGGGCGACGACGGCCGATGGGCCGTCGAGCTGCGGGATCCCGACGGAACGGGCACCACGCGCGCGCGTGCGGGCGGGCCCGCCGGTACAGAAGTGCGCCTCCCCGGGGACGTACGGCTCGTCCTGGAGGAGCCCCTCGCCTCGCGCGGTCCCCGGCTGTGGTGGGCGCGGACGTCGGAGGCGGACGTGCCGGGGCTGCTGCGGCGGCACGGGAGGCCCATTCGTTACTCCTATACGGAGAGGGATCAGCCGCTGTCCGTGTACCAGACGGTGTTCGCGCTGCCGTCCGCCGACGGCTCGGGCAGCGCGGAGATGCCGAGCGCGGCGCGGCCCTTCACCTCACGTCTGGTGGCGGAGCTGGTGAGCCGGGGCGTGCAGTTCGCGCCGATCACGCTGCACACCGGGGTCGCCTCGGCCGAGGTCCACGAGCAGCCGTACCCGGAGCGTTTCACGGTGCCGGAGACGTCGGCGCGGCTGATCAACGCGGCGAAGGCCGGCGGAGGCCGGGTCATCGCGGTCGGTACGACGGCGGTGCGCGCCGTGGAGTCGGCGGCAGGCCCGGACGGAGTGGTGCGTGGCGCGGAGGGGTGGACCGATCTCGTGGTGACTCCGGAGCGCGGGGTGCGGGTGGTCGACGGGCTGCTCACCGGGCTGCACGAGCCCGAGGCCTCGCATCTGCTGATGCTGGAGGCGATAGCGGGGCGGGCGGCGATCGAGCGCGGTTACGACGAGGCGCTGCGCGGGCGCTACCTGTGGCACGAGTTCGGCGACGTGCACCTCATCCTGCCGAACGAGGACACTCACGCAGAGCATTGCTCGGGCAACTGTTGGTGAGACCGCAGCGTGACCCATGTGAGCCCGCGCATAGGACCCATATCACGTACGAAGGGACCTAGGAGATAAACCGGACCCCGGTGAGCGGGGCAGACGTCTTGGTCTGTCCCGTTTTGCCCTCCCCGGGTCCACTACCCCGCTTCGTAGGTCACACCTTTGCCACAGGATTTTGCGGCCGCTAACAATGGCTGCCGTCGCTCGACGCCGCGGGGTCCTACCCGCGGCGTTTGTCTGGAAAACCTTTGTCCCCCACCGGACTGAGAGCGACCTCCGCGCCATTGGAAGAGGTCCATCAGCCATGCCCCAGCAGAACCGCACCACTCGTCTTAGTCCCATGCTGACCAAGACCCACAAGCTCTCGCTCGCCGGTGTCGCCACGCTCGGCGCCGCCGCCCTCGCGTTCTCCCTCGTGCCGGGCAGCTCCGAGGCGAGCGCCGAGACGGTCTCCGCCGCTCCGGTCGCCTTCTCCTCCCAGCAGTTCACGCACGCGAAGACCGCCGTCAACGGCCAGCTGGCCTCCGCGACCGAGCAGGCCGCAGTCGACGCCGCGAAGAAGAAGGCAGTCGACGCTGCCGCCGCGAAGACGGCTGCCGAGGCCGCCGCGAAGAAGAAGGCCGAGGATGCGCGCAAGGTGAAGGAGGCCGCGAGCCGGTCCGCCAAGCGCGCCGCGGTCAAGCCGGCCGCCGCGAAGACCTACGCCAACAACCTCGACGGCTGGATCCGCCAGTCGCTGGACATCATGAAGAAGAAGGGCATCCCGGGCACGTACGACGGTCTGCACCGCAACATCATGCGGGAGTCCTCGGGCAACCCGAACGCCATCAACGGCTGGGACATCAACGCCATCAACGGCGTCCCGTCGATCGGTCTGCTGCAGGTCATCAAGCCGACCTTCGACGCCTACCACGTCGCCGGCACGGCATGGAGCCAGTACAACCCGGTCGCCAACATCACCGCCGCCGCCAACTACGCGGCCGACCGATACGGCTCGATCGACAACGTCGACAGCGCGTACTGAGGTTTGCGCGGACCTCTGCCACGTACGTCAAAGGGCGGCATCCCGACCGGGATACCGCCCTTCGCGCGTCCGGGAACTGCGCGTCCGGGAACTACTTGCGCATGACCTCGGGCTCGTGGCGGCGCAGCAGCCGCGCCACGATGATGCCGCAGAGCACTCCGATGCCGATCAGCACGCCCATGTCCATCAGCCACTGGCTGAGTTCGTGGTCCCACAAGGGGTCCGTACTGGTCGGATCGTCGCGGTTGGGGAACAGGATGTTGAGCGAGGCCGTGGTGCCCGCGGCGGCCACCGCCCAGCGGGACGGCATCAGGTACGAGACCTCGTTGACGCCGATTTGCCCGTTCAGGGTGAAGAGGCAGCCGGTGAAGACGACCTGGACGATCGCGAACATCACCAGCAGCGGCATGGTCTTCTCGGAGGTCTTCACCAGCGAGGAGATGACCAGCCCGAACATCATCGAGGTGAAGCCGAGCGCCATGATCGGGAAGGTCATTTCGAGCCGGGTGGACGCCCCGAGCAGTACGCCCTCCACGGGGGCCTCGTTGAGGCCGAAGCCGATCGCGCCGATGATGGCACCCTGGAAGATCGTGATGATGCCGAGGACGATCACCTTGGACATCAGATAGGCCGAGCGCGACAGGCCCGTCGCCCGTTCGCGTTCGTAGATCACCCGTTCCTTGATCAGCTCGCGTACGGAGTTGGCCGCGCCCGAGAAGCAGGCGCCCACGGCGAGGATCAGCAGCACGGTGGCGCCGTCCCCGTTGGAGCGCGGCAGAGGACCTCTGTCCGGGCCGAATCCGAGGCCGTAGTCAGCTGGGATCAGCACACCGACCGTGCCGAGGACCGCGGGCAGGATGACCGACAGGGCCAGGAAGCCCTTGTCGGCGGCGATGACCGAGGCATAACGGCGGATCAGTGTGAACAGCTGGGAGCCCCAGCCCTGCGGCTTCGGCGGCCGCATCGCCTGGGCGGACGGCATGGGTACGGACTGTGCGGCGACCGCGTCGATGTCCGCGGCGTACATCTGGTAGTGCTGCGAGCCCTTCCAGCGGCCCGCCCAGTCGTAGTCGCGGTAGTTCTCGAAGGCGGAGAAGACGTCGGCCCAGGTGTCGTAGCCGAAGAAGTTCAGAGCCTCCTCGGGCGGGCCGAAGTAGGCCACCGAGCCGCCGGGCGCCATCACCAGGAGCTTGTCGCAGATCGCCAGCTCGGCCACGGAGTGCGTGACGACGAGGACCGTACGGCCGTCGTCGGCGAGACCGCGCAGCAGCTGCATGACGTCACGGTCCATGCCCGGGTCGAGGCCGGAGGTCGGCTCGTCCAGGAAGATCAGCGACGGCTTGGTGAGCAGCTCCAGAGCCACGGAGACGCGCTTGCGCTGGCCACCGGAGAGGGAGGTGACCTTCTTCTCCTTGTGGATGTCCAGCTTGAGCTCGCGCAGCACCTCGTCGATCCGGGCCGAGCGCTCGGCCTCCGTGGTGTCCGCGGGGAAGCGCAGCTTGGCCGCGTACTTGAGGGCCTTCTTGACGGTCAGCTCCTTGTGCAGGATGTCGTCCTGCGGGACCAGACCGATGCGCTGGCGCAGCTCGGCGAACTGCTTGTAGAGGTTCCGGTTGTCGTAGAGGACGTCGCCCTGGTTGGCGGGGCGGTAGCCCGTGAGCGCCTTCAGGAGCGTCGATTTTCCGGAGCCGGACGGGCCGATGACCGCGATGAGCGACTTCTCCGGAACACCGAAGGAGACGTCCTTGAGGATCTGCTTGCCGCCGTCGACCGTCACCGTCAGGTGACGGGCCGAGAAGGAAACCTCACCGGTGTCGACGAACTCCTCGAGGCGGTCGCCGACGAGGCGGAACGTCGAGTGGCCGACGCCGACGATGTCGTTCGGGCCGAGCAGCGCGGAGCCGCCCTTGGCGATCGGCATACCGTTGACGTACGTGCCGTTGTGCGAGCCGAGGTCGCGGATCTCGTAGCGGCCGTCGGGCGTCGCGTGGAACTCGGCGTGATGCCGCGACACCTGCAGGTCGGAGACGACCAGCTCGTTCTCCAGCGCGCGGCCGATCCGCATCACGCGGCCGAGGGCCAGCTGGTGGAACGTGGTCGGGCTGCGGTCGCCGTAGACCGGCGGCGCCCCCGCGCCACCACCGGGTCCTTGCTGCGGCGGGATGTGCGCGGCCTGCTGCGGCTTCTGCCAGCCCTGCTCCGGCACCCGCTGCTCGGGCACCTGCTGCTCCGGCGGCGCCTGCTGGGCCCAGCCCGCGGCAGGGGCGGCCGGCGCACCCTGCGCGGCGTACGGCTGCTGTTGCGGCTGCGCCTGCGGTGCGGCGGCCGCGGCACCCGAGAGGTTCAGGCGCGGGCCGTCGGTCGCGTTGCCGAGGTGCACGGCAGAGCCGGGGCCAATCTCCATTTGATGGATCCGCTGCCCCTGCACGAATGTGCCGTTGGTGCTGCCGTGGTCCTCGATGACCCAGGTGCGGCCGCCCCAACTGATCGTGGCGTGACGCCAGGACACCCTGGCGTCATCGAGCACGATGTCTCCCTGCGGATCACGTCCGAGGGTGTATGGCCTGGACGCATCGAGCGTCCAGGTCCGTCCGTTCAATTCCAGTACGAGTTCCGGCACTCCATGCCCCACTGAGTTGTCCCCCGAGTTGTCCCCATCGCAGGGAGTCTAGGGATGTCGAACATCGGGGGGAACTATTTCAGTAGGAGCCCCATGACCGAAAGTCGGGCCTTCCGTAGATCGCGTACGGGCGGCTTGTCCGTTTCCGTTGACGGGGTTGAAACCGGCCCGGAGAGTGGTAATCCCACGCGAGGGGGACACCTCGGGTGGAGGCGTCGCGGTGCGGAGTCGGGGGGCTGACGATGAGCGACGGGACCGTGGGACACGGCAGGCGTGTGCCGATGGGTGACGTGCTGCTGTCCTCGATCGCGGCCGTGAGCTGGGCGTTGATCGGAATGGCGGGTGTGGCGGCACTGGGGCTGCATCTGCTCGGCGCGGACTCGGCGGGCTCGCTCGGGACGATGACCGCGGCGGTTGTGGCCCTTGGGGCGGGTGGTTCGGTGGCGCCGTCCGGCGATGTGTCGGCTTTCGGCCTGGAGGGCGCTCAGGCCGAGACCGCCCTCCAGATCACGCCACTCGGCGTGAGCCTGGTGGGTGCGCTGCTGCTGTCCTGGTTCTTCCTGCGTTCCCTGCGCGGGGCCGGAGTTGTGGTCGCCCCGGCCGAACTGCTCGCCCGGGTGGGCACGGTGGTCGTGCTCTTCGTCGCGATGCTGGGCGGTCTTGCCTGGGCGGGACACGATGTCATCACGATCGACGGCGGCTCGCTCGGGCTCGACGAGCTGCCGGGCGGCGGCCTGCCCGACGAGGTCGATGTTCCCGGACTCGGTGACATCGGCGGACTGCTGCCCGACCGCCTCGGGGACCTCGCCGACGCGAACGCGGAGGTGGGCTTCACGGTCGAGACCGTGCCGACGCTGTTCGGCGGCCTGGGCTGGGTGCTGGGCGTCCTGGCGATCGCGCTGCTGGCCTCGCGCCGGACCCCGCTGCCGCGCGGCTGGACGGCCGTGCACCGCTTGGTGCGGCCCGCCGCGTCCGCGCTGGTCACGGTGTTGCTGGTCGCGGTCCTGGCGGGGTTCTCGGCGGCGGCGTACGCGGCGATCAGCGACGAAAATCCGAAGCGGATCGCAGGCGCGGCACTGGTCGGGGCGCCCAACGGGGTGTGGCTGGGAATCCCGATCGGGCTCCTCGTGCCGTGGGACGGAAAGGCCACGGGCCCGCTCGCCACGCTCCTGCCCGATCCCGTGGACGAGTTTCTGAGCTCCTCCGACCAGCCCATCACGTTGGGGCGGCTGGCCGAACTGGACAGCCGGGTCTGGCTGTTGGGGGTCGCGGCGGCACTGATGATGCTGTTCGCGGGCGTGCTGACCGCGGTGCGTACGCCCTTCGTACGTGAGCGGGGTGTCCTCGGTTTCGCGGGGCGCTGCGCGCTGCGGCTGGCGATCGTGACCGCGCTCACGCTGCCGCTGCTCGCCTGGCTGACGGAGGTGTCGGTGGACGCCTCACTGTCCGTCCTCGGCATCGACGCGTTCGACGCCGGGATCGAGCTGCACGGGCAGCTGGGCATGGCGCTGCTGCTCGGCGCCGTGTGGGGTGCGGGCGCGGGGGCGGCGGGCGCACTGCTCGCCTGCGCCAGTGGGGCCGCCGGTCGGCACGCGGCACCGCTGGCACTGGGTGACGCGGGCGCTCCCGACGCCACTCAGCCGTACGCGGAGGTCGCCGCGGCCGCCGGGGAGTCGGGGCCTTACAACCCCGGTGCGCCGTTCCGGCCGGCGAATCCCGACACGAACCCGTATCTGCGGTTGCCGGACGAGCTGCGGGGGCCTGGGGACGGGAGGCGGGGTGCTGAGGACGGGCGGCGGCCGCCCGGCACCCGGTCCCCTCGTTCGCGGCCTCCCGGTGGGCAGTCCCCTGGCGGCGGGCAGGATCCTGGTGCCCGGCCGCCCAATGACGTGTACGGCGCCCCCACTGTGGCCGGGCCTTTCACGCCACCGCCGGTTCCGAAGCCGCGGCCCAGGCCCCGGTCGTCGCAGGACGGGCCGCCTCCCCCGCCGGACGAGCCGCCGCCTCCGCCCGAGAGGCCACGGGGGCGGCGGTGACCTCGGGCCTGGGACACCGAGGCCCCGAGGCACGGAACGCCGGGCACCGGGCGCTGGGGCACCGAGGCACGAGGTGACACGCGGGCGCCATGGCCCGTGAAGAGCGGCGACACCTCCATGACACCCACTGTTCGCTGTCCGTCAGGCGGACCTCAGGGGCGTCCGGCACGGGGTGCCGGATACGGTGGGAAGACCATGAGCGCTTCGCAGACCTCTGATTTCCCCACTCTCCTTGTCAAGATCTTCGGCAAGGACCGTCCCGGTATCACGGCCGGGCTCTTCGACACCCTCGCCGCCTACCAGGTCGACGTGGTCGACATCGAGCAGGTCGTCACCCGTGGCCGGATAGTGCTGTGCGCCCTTGTGACCCTGCCGCCGGCCGGCCTGGAGGGCGACCTGCGCGCCACGGTGCACAGCTGGGCGGACTCCATGAAGCTGCAGGCCGAGATCATCTCCGGTCTCGGTGACAACCGCCCGCGCGGGCACGGCAGGTCGCTCGTGACCGTGCTCGGACACCCGCTCACAGCGGAGTCGACGGCCGCGATCGCCGCCCGGATCACCGGGACCGGCGGCAACATCGACCGTATCTTCCGGCTGGCCAAGTACCCGGTGACCGCTGTCGAGTTCGCCGTGTCCGGTACGGAGACCGAGAAGCTGCGCACCGCGCTGGTGACCGAGGCGGCGGCCCTCGGCGTCGATGTCGCGGTGGTGGCGGCCGGGCTGCACCGGCGTGCCCAGCGCCTGGTGGTCATGGACGTGGACTCGACGCTCATCCAGGACGAGGTCATCGAGCTCTTCGCCGCGCACGCCGGGTGCGAGGACGAGGTCGCCGAGGTGACGGCGGCCGCGATGCGCGGGGAGCTGGACTTCGAGCAGTCGCTGCACGCACGCGTGGCGCTGCTCAAGGGGCTCGACGCCTCCGTGGTGGACAAGGTGCGCAGCGAGGTGCGGCTGACGCCTGGAGCGCGCACGCTGATTCGTACGCTGAAGCGGCTCGGCTTCCAGGTTGGTGTCGTCTCGGGCGGATTCACGCAGGTCACGGACGATCTGAAGGAGCGGCTCGGGCTCGACTTCGCCCAGGCCAACACCCTGGAGATCGTCGACGGGAAGCTGACGGGCAAGGTCACCGGCGAGATCGTGGACCGCGCGGGCAAGGCTCGGCTGCTGCGCCGGTTCGCCGCGGAGGCGGGTGTGCCCCTCGCGCAGACCGTGGCGGTCGGGGACGGCGCCAACGACCTGGACATGCTGAACGCGGCCGGCCTCGGCGTCGCCTTCAACGCCAAGCCGGTCGTCCGTGAGGCCGCGCACACCGCCGTGAACTTCCCCTTCCTGGACACGGTCCTGTATCTGCTGGGCGTGACGCGGGAAGAGGTCGAGGCGGCGGACATGCACGTGGACTGAGTGCTCCGACGGAGTGCCTCGCGGCAGGGACCTCTGCACGGGAGTGCCGCTACAGCGACAGGCCCGACACATGGTGGTGCCGGGCCCGTCGCTGTCGACACTGTCGAGGTGGGGTTATTCGGACGGCGCCCAGTACTCGATCAGCGTGGCCGCGCCGGGCTCCAGGCTCTTCCAGGAGCCGGAGAAGGAGAGCACCGCGAAGGCCGCGGCGGGGAAGCCGCGGCGGCCCATCCGCTCCTGCGCGTCTCCCTCGGACTGGCCGGCCAGGATGTCGGCGAGGCCCTGCACGCCGGGGTTGTGGCCGATCAGTAGGGCGTTCTGCACGTCGTCCGGGGTTTCGTTGAGCACGGCGATCAGCTCACCGGGCGAAGACTCGTAGAGCCGCTCCTCATAGACCGTTTTCGGCCGGTGCGGGAGCTCCTGGACGGCGAGTTTCCATGTCTCGCGGGTCCGGATCGCTGTGGAGCAGAGGGCCAGATCGAAGGGGATGCCTGTGTCTGCCAGCTTGAGTCCGGCGGCGGCGGCGTCCTTGCGGCCCCGCTCAGCGAGGGGCCGCTCGTGGTCGGGGACCTGGGGCCAGTCGGCTTTCGCATGCCGGAAAAGGACAATCCTGCGGGGTTCTGCGACGCTCATGGGTCCCAGCTTCGCATGAAACACGCCACGGGGCGCAGGGAGTTGACTGGCCGCCCCGACATGGGGCAAAGGGAGCTCAGGAGCCCTGGTGCAGCACGATCTGCTGGACGCGCTCGAAGAGCCTGCCGACCGCGGGGTCACCGCTCGCCGCCTGGGCGTCCGCGGGGTTGAGTATGAGCAGCAGCAGCGCCACGAAGGCGAGCGCGGGGAGGACGACGGCCCACCAGGGCAGCCTGGTCCCGACGCCACCCCTGGTCGCCGGGTGGGGCCGGGTGTGCGTAAGGGCCGACATGCCGCCTCCGTGGGTGTTCGGGTGATCCGTGCTCCGCGTCCTCGCGGTCACACCTCGAAGTTACGGAATCCGGAGCCCTCAACCCATCCGGTGATCCACCCACTTGACCCTGACACTCGCCCCCTAGGGGACGGTGGGGCTAGCCCCACCATCGCGCCCGGAACGGGTCATGTGCACCTGAGACGACGGGTCACGGTGAGGCGATCGTCGCGATAATGCCGATGATCACGAAGATGGCGAGGAACGCGCCGAAGACGAGCAGCATCTTCTTCTGGCCGTTCTGGGGGTTCGGGTCTAGCACGGGCATGCGGTCAGTCTCGCACTCTTCGCCCGCCCCTTCACGGGCGGGGTCGGCTCACCATCGGCGTCGGATCACCACCTCGGTCGGATCACTACCTCGGTCGGATCACCGGCGAGGTCGGCTCACCGTTGGGGTGTGGGCTCACCGGCGGTGTCCCAGCGCGGCCTCGTCCTCGACGGTGCGGTCGCGCCCGGCCAGGACGCCCATCACGATCTGCGGGAGCATCAGGCCCGTCATCAGCGCGATCGGGGACCCCCAGCCGCCGCTGTGCTGGTAGAGCACACCCACGAGGAGCGGGCCGGGGATCGAGATCAAGTAACCCGCGCTCTGTGCGAAGGCCGACAGCTGAGCGACCCCCGCACCGGTCCTGGCCCGCATGCCGACCATCGTGAGGGCCAACGGGAACGCGCAGTTGGAGACGCCGAGCAGCAGCGCCCACGCCCAGGCGCCGCCGGCCGGGGCGAAATAGAGCCCCGCGTACCCGGCGAGACCGCAGACGCCGAGGGCGACCACGATCGGTCCCTGGCGGGGCAGGCGCGCGGCCAGCCGCGGTATGACGAAGGCCAGTGGCACGCCCATCACCATCGTGACGGCGAGCAGCAGTCCGGCCGTGCCCGCCGGGACCCCCGCGTCGCGGAAGATCTGCGGCAGCCAGCCCATCGTGATGTACGCGGCGGTGGCCTGGAGCCCGAAGAAGACGGCGAGCGCCCAGGCCGTACGGCTCCGGGTGATCCGCAGCGCGGCGGGCTCCTGGCGTGCGGCGGACGCCGAGCCGGTAGTGGGAGCCGGAGCCGCACCACGGGCCGGGGCGGCGCCGGCGTCGGCGGACAACGCCGTGCCCCGGGCCCGTACGAGAGGGATCCACGGCAGCACGGCGACGGCCGCGAGCCCCGCCCAGACGGCGAGGCCTGACTGCCAACTGCCGCCCAGCGCCCGGGCCATGGGCACTGTGACAGCCGCAGCGGCGGCGGTGCCGAGCGCGAGGGCCATGGAGTAGAGGCCGGTCATGGAGCCGACCCGGTCCGGGAACCAGCGCTTGACGATCACAGGCATGAGGACGTTGCTGACCGCGATTCCCATGAGCGCGAGGGCGCTGGCGACCAGGAAGCCGGCCGTGTTCCCGGCGAAGGGCCGGATCGCCAGACCCGCGCTGATCGCCACCATGCCGGCGCAGACCACGGCGCCGGGTCCGAAGCGGCGGGCGAGGCGCGGTGCCGTGACGCCGAAGACGGCGAAGCAGAGCGGCGGTACGGAGGTGAGCAGTCCGGCGACGCTCCCGCTCATGCCGAGCCCGTCGCGCACCTCTTCGAGGAGGGCGCCGAGGCTGGTGATGGCGGGGCGCAGGTTGAGGGCCGTGAGAACGATGCCGACGATCACCAGACGCGTTCGCCACGCGCGCGTGGCGGGTGTTTGGAGTCCTGCGTCCTGTGCGGAGCTGCGTATCGGTTCGGACATCGTCGTCCGGGTTTCCTCGCCAGTCATGAACGCCATCATAGAATCATGGGATGATTGGTTGTCCAACCCTTCGGTGCACGATCCCGGTGGACAACCTCCTGCCGCACGATCTGACACGCATTCCTGACACGCATCCCGGTGCACCCCTGGCACGAAGGACCGTCATGCCGCTGAGCCACCCCCGTCGATCGGCGCTGTCCGAGCAGGTCATCGCCGAGCTGCGGAACCAGATCACCTCGGGCGAGTGGCCGGTGGGCTCCCGCATCCCCACCGAGCCGGAGCTGGTCGAGCAGCTGGGGGTGGCCCGCAACACGGTCAGGGAGGCGGTCCGCGCGCTCGCGCACAACGGTCTGCTCGACATCCGTCAGGGCTCGGGGACCTACGTCCGGGCGACCAGTGAGCTGGCGGGCGTGATGCACCGCCGCTTCGCCGACGCCGATCCGCGACACATCGCGGAGCTGCGCTCCACGCTGGAGTCCAGCGCCGCGAAGCTGGCCGCCGAGCGCCGCACCGGGCGCGACCTCAAGCAGCTGGACGCACTCCTCGTACGCCGCGACGAGGCCTGGGAGTCGGGCGACGCGGAGGCCTTCGTGACCGCCGACACGACCTTCCACCTGGCGGTGATGGCCGCGTCCCACAACGACGTCATGACGGCGATGTACGCGGACCTGGGCGAGGTCGTGCGCGACTGGCTGCGCGAGGACGTGGGCGGGGAGCTGACGCCCGAGACGTACATGGACCACGCGCGCCTGGTGGACGCGATCCGGGCGGGCGACGCCGAAGCCGCGGCCACGGAGGCAGCCGGCTATCCGTTCATGTGCCGCCCGGGGCAGCTCGGCCGGAAGTACCCGGACGTCACCTCTGGTGACTGACCCAGGCCGAGCGGACTTCCTTCCAGCAGCGGCCGGTGAGCCGCACGGTCTGCGCCGGTCCCGCCTCGACCAGGGTCCCGTCGCTGTCGATGTCCCACCACCGCTCGCACTCGATGTGCAGACCGACGTGGTCGGGCTCCGGATACGGGTTGTGGCAGTACGCCGTCACGTACGAACCGTCGACCGCGGTCCGGCACGCCGCCCCGAAGGGCCTCTCGGCGGGCACACGCGCGTGGGGGACGGTTTTCGTGGCGTGCGATGCCGCGTCACAGGGCAGTGCGAGCAGGAGGGTCAGGGCAGCCAGCAACGGAGCGAAGCTCTGGGGCGAGCGCACAAGGGGGACCTCCTCGGCCGTGCTGGGGAGGGCATCTCGGGAGGGGAACTCCTACCAGGGGACTACCGGGGGAACTCCTACTCCAGAGTGGGTGGTTGCCACCCCTCTCCGCCCGGCCGGTGGGGCCGAACGGGTGACGCCCCGCTCCCCGCGCGCTGCGGGAGAACGGGGCGTCGGCACCGTACGAAGACGTTCGCGTAAACGCTTACGCGCCGATCGCGTGCAGACCGCCGTCGACGTGGATGATCTCGCCGGTGGTCTTCGGGAACCAGTCGCTCAGCAGGGCGACGATGCCGCGGCCGGCCGGCTCGGGGTCCTTGAGGTCCCACTCCAGGGGGGCGCGGTCGTCCCAGACGGAGGCCAGCTCACTGAAGCCCGGGATGGACTTGGCGGCCATCGAGCCGATGGGGCCCGCGGAGATGAGGTTGCAGCGGATGTTCTGCTTGCCGAGGTCGCGCGCCATGTAGCGGCTGGTCGCCTCCAGGGCGGCCTTGGCCGGGCCCATCCAGTCGTACTGCGGCCAGGCGTACTGCGCGTCGAAGGTGAGGCCGACGACGGAACCGCCGTTCTGCATCAGCGGCAGGCAGGCCATCGTCAGCGACTTCAGGGAGAACGCCGAGATATGCATGGCCGTGGCGACCGACTCGAACGGCGTGTTGAGGAAGTTTCCGCCGAGGGCGTCCTGCGGAGCGAAGCCGATGGAGTGCACGACGCCGTCCAGGCCGCCCAGCTCCTCTCCGACCAGGTCGGCCAGCCGCCCGAGGTGCTCGTCGTTGCTGACGTCCAGCTCGATGACCTTGGCGGGCTTGGGAAGCTTCTTGGCGATGCGCTCGGTCAGCGTGGGCCGCGGGAACGCGGTCAGGATGACCTCGGCGCCCTGCTCCTGGGCCAGCTTGGCGGCGTGGAAGGCGATGGAGGACTCCATCAGCACACCGGAGACCAGGACGCGCTTGCCCTCGAGAATTCCGCTCATGGTGATCAGTGACCCATTCCCAGTCCGCCGTCAACCGGAATGACGGCTCCAGTGATGTACGAGGCGTCGTCCGAGGCGAGGAACCGCACCGTCGCGGCGATCTCCTCGGGCTGCGCGTACCGGCCGAGCGGCACCTGCTTCACGATGCCCGCGCGCTGCTCGTCGGTGAGCACCTTGGTCATGTCGGTGTCGACGAAGCCGGGCGCGACGACGTTGAAGGTGATGTTGCGCGAGCCCAGCTCACGGGCGAGCGAGCGGGCGAAGCCGACGAGGCCGGCCTTGGAGGCGGCGTAGTTCGCCTGGCCCGGCGAGCCCATGAGCCCGACGACCGAGGAGATCAGCACGACGCGGCCCTTCTTGGCGCGCAGCATGGCGCGGTTGGCGCGCTTCACGACCCGGAAGGTGCCCGTCAGGTTGGTGTCCAGGACGGACGTGAAGTCGTCCTCGGACATGCGCATCAGCAGCTGATCCTTGGTGACGCCGGCGTTGGCGACCAGCACCTCGACCGGGCCGTGCTCGGCCTCGATCTCCTTGTAGGCCTGCTCCACCTGCTCGGTGTCGGTGATGTCGCACTTGACGGCCAGGAAGCCCTCCGGGGGCTCACCCGAGCGGTACGTGATCGCGACCTTGTCGCCCGCGTCGGCGAAAGCGCGGGCGATGGCGAGGCCGATGCCCCGGTTTCCTCCGGTGACGAGAACCGAGCGGCTCAACGGATCACCCTTTCGATAGGCCGGTCTGGTACCTCAAAAACCTATCGGTACCGCCCCCCTTACGGAGAATCGGGCACCGACAGTGGCGTACGGGACTCCCTGTCGGATCCCTACAGAAAGATGTGGCCGCAGGCCCGTCCGCGCGACATGATCGGACCGACAGGCAACGACAGCAGGGAGACCCCCGTGCCTCATTCCATCGACGAAGCCTTCACGGCACTGCCGCTGAGGGCCCTGGCCGACGCGGCGCTCGCGCGGGCCCGGGCGCTGGGCGCCGAGCATGCGGACTTCCGGTTCGAGCGGGTGCGCAGCGCCGCCTGGCGGCTGCGGGACGCGAAGCCCGCCGGATCGTCGGACACGACCGACCTCGGGTACGCGGTGCGGGTCGTGCACGGCGGCACGTGGGGGTTCGCGTCGGGCGTGGACCTGACGATGGACGCGGCGGCGAAGGTCGCGGGTCAGGCCGTGGCGATGGCGAAGCTCTCCGCCCAGGTGATCAAGGCGGCCGGTTCCGACGAGCGCGTGGAGCTGGCCGACGAGCCGGTGCACTCCGAGGAGACCTGGATCTCCTCGTACGAGGTGGACCCCTTCTCCGTGCCGGACGAGGAGAAGACCGGGCTGCTCACGGACTGGAGCGCGCGGCTGCTCGCGGCGGACGGCGTCAGTCACGTGGACGCCTCGCTGCTGACGGTGCACGAGAACAAGTTCTACGCGGACACGGCGGGGACGGTGACGACGCAGCAGCGTGTACGGCTGCATCCCCAGCTGACCGCTGTGGCCGTCGACGAGTCGAGCGGCGAGTTCGACTCGATGCGCACCATCGCGCCGCCGGTCGGGCGCGGCTGGGAGTACCTGACGGGCACCGGCTGGGACTGGGAGTCCGAACTCGGGCGGATCCCGGAGCTGCTCGCCGAGAGAAGATGCGGGCGCCGAGCGTCGAGGCGGGTCTGTACGACCTCGTCGTCGACCCGTCCAACCTGTGGCTGACCATCCACGAGTCCATCGGGCACGCCACCGAGCTGGACCGCGCGCTCGGCTACGAGGCCGCGTACGCCGGCACCTCCTTCGCCACCTTCGACCAGCTGGGCAAGCTGAGGTACGGCTCCGAGCTGATGAACGTCACCGGTGACCGCACCGCCGAGCACGGCCTCGCGACCATCGGGTACGACGACGAGGGGGTGGCCGGGCAGTCCTGGGACCTGGTGAAGGACGGCACGCTGGTCGGCTACCAACTGGACCGCAGGATCGCGAAGTTGACCGGGTTCGAGCGGTCCAACGGCTGCGCGTACGCCGACTCCCCGGGCCATGTTCCCGTACAGCGCATGGCGAACGTGTCGCTCCAGCCGGATCCCGCCGGCATGTCCACCGAGGACCTGATCGGGAGCGTCGACCGCGGGATCTACGTTGTCGGCGACCGGTCCTGGTCGATCGACATGCAGCGCTACAACTTCCAGTTCACCGGGCAGCGGTTCTTCAAGATCGAGAACGGGCGGATCACGGGGCAGTTGCGGGATGTCGCGTACCAGGCGACGACCACCGACTTCTGGGGCTCCATGGCCGCCGTCGGCGGCCCGCAGACGTACGTCCTGGGCGGTGCCTTCAACTGCGGCAAAGCCCAGCCCGGCCAGGTCGCCGCGGTTTCGCACGGCTGCCCGTCGGCACTCTTCAAGGGCGTCAACATTCTCAACACCACGCAGGAGGCCGGGCGATGACCACGACGACCAACAAGCCGCACGAGGTCGTCGAGCGCGCCCTCGAACTGTCCCGGGCCGACGGCTGCGTCGTGATCGCCGACGAGCACTCGACGGCGAATCTGCGCTGGGCGGGCAACGCGCTGACCACGAACGGCGTCACGCGCGGGCGCACGCTGACCGTCATCGCGACGGTCGACGGCCGGGAGGGCACCGCCTCCGGTGTCGTCTCGCGCTCGGCCGTGACCCCCGACGAGCTGGAGCCGCTGGTGCGGGCCGCCGAGTCCGCGGCCCGCGGCGCGAGCCCGGCCGAGGACGCGCAGCCGCTCGTCGAGGGGGTGCCCGCCTCCCCCGACTTCACGGACGCGCCCGCCGAGACCTCGTCGGCCGTCTTCGCGGACTTCGCTCCGGCGCTCGGCGAATCGTTCGCACGCGCGCGTGCGGGCGGACGCGAGTTGTACGGCTTCGCCAACCACGAGCTCGTCACGAGCTATCTCGGTACGTCGACGGGGCTGCGGCTGCGTCACGACCAGCCCAACGGGACGCTGGAGTTGAACGCCAAGTCTCCGGACCGTACGCGTTCGGCGTGGGCCGGGCGGTCGACGCGGGACTTCAAGGACGTGGACCCGGCGGCGCTCGACGCGGAGCTGGCCGTGCGGCTCGGCTGGGCCCAGCGGCGGGTCGAGCTGCCCGCCGGACGGTACGAGACGCTGCTGCCGCCGACCGCCGTCGCGGACCTGCTGATCTACCAGATGTGGTCGGCGGCGGCCCGGGACGCGGTCGAGGGGCGGACGGTGTTCAGCAAGCCCGGCGGCGGTACGCGCGTCGGTGAGAAGCTCACCGACCTGCCGCTGACGCTGCGCAGCGACCCGAACGAGCCGGGTCTTGAGTCCGCGCCCTTCGTGCTCGCGCACTCCTCCGGAGACGATGCTTCCGTCTTCGACAACGGGCTGCCCCTCCGGGCCACCGACTGGGTGCGCGCGGGCGAGCTCGCGCATCTCACGAGCACCCGGCACAGTGCCGGCCTGACCGGTCTGCCGGTGGCCCCCGGGATCAGCAACCTGATCCTCGACGGCGGCGAGGAGAAGTCCCTGGAGGAGATGGTCGCGGCCACCGAGCGGGGTCTGCTGCTGACCTGCCTCTGGTACATCCGCGAGGTCGATCCGGCGACGCTGCTGCTCACCGGGCTGACTCGGGACGGCGTCTACCTCGTGGAGAACGGCGAGGTCGTCGGCGAGGTGAACAACTTCCGGTTCAACGAGTCGCCGGTGGATCTGCTGGGGCGGGCGGTCGAGGCGGGGCGGACGGAGAAGACGCTGCCTCGTGAGTGGAGCGACTGGTTCACCAGGGCCGCGATGCCCGCGCTGCGGGTGCCGGACTTCAATATGAGCTCTGTCAGTCAGGGCGTATAACCTCGTAGCTGGCTGTCACCCGACTGCCCGAAGATCATCCAAGGAGATACGAGAACCGTGACGGACATCGTCGACGAACTGCAGTGGCGCGGGCTGATCGCCCTCTCCACTGACGAGGACGCATTGCGCAAGGCGTTCGCGGACGGTCCCGTCACGTTCTATTGCGGCTTCGACCCGACCGCGCCCAGCCTGCACCTCGGCAACCTCGTGCAGATCCTCACGATGCGCCGGATCCAGAGGGCGGGCAACCGCCCGCTGGGCCTGGTCGGGGGCGCCACTGGCCTGATCGGCGACCCGAAGCCGGACTCGGAGCGCACGCTGAACGCGCCGGACGTCGTGGGCCAGTGGGTCGAGCGGCTGCGCGCGCAGATCGAGCCGCTGCTGGACTTCGAGGGGCCGAACGCGGCGATCATGGTCAACAACCTGGACTGGACGTCCGGGATGTCGGCCATCGAGTTCCTGCGGGACATCGGCAAGCACTTCCGGGTCAACAAGATGATCGCGAAGGAGGCCGTCTCCCGGCGGCTCAACTCCGACGCGGGCATCAGTTACACGGAGTTCAGCTACCAGATCCTGCAGAGCATGGACTTCCTGGAGCTCTACCGGAGGTACGGCTGCACGCTGCAGACCGGCGGCAGCGACCAGTGGGGCAACCTCACCTCGGGCACCGAGCTGATCCACCGGGTCGAGCCCGAGGCCGTGGTGCACGCACTGGGCACGCCGCTGATCACCAAGGCGGACGGCACCAAGTTCGGCAAGACGGAGTCGGGCACGGTCTGGCTGGACCCCGACATGACGACGCCGTACGCGTTCTACCAGTTCTGGCTGAACGCGGACGACCGGGACGTCTCCAAGTTCCTGCGCATCTTCAGCTTCAGGTCCCACGAGGAGATCGAGGAGCTGGAGAAGCAGACCGAGGAGCGTCCGCAGGCGCGCGCCGCCCAGCGCGCGCTCGCCGAGGAGCTGACGACCCTGGTGCACGGCGCCGACCAGACGGCCGCCGTGATCGCCGCGTCAAAGGCCCTTTTCGGCCAGGGCGAGCTGGGTGAACTCGACGAGAAGACGCTGGGTGCGGCGCTCTCCGAGGTGCCGCACGTCCAGGTCGCCGAGCTCGGCCCGGTGGTGGATCTCTTCGCCGAGGTCGGTCTCGTGGCCAGCAAGTCGGCCGCGCGCCGCACGGTCAAGGAGGGTGGGGCGTACGTGAACAATGCGAAGGTCGTCGGCGAGGACGCCGTTCCCTCCAAGGAGGACCTGCTGCACGGGCGCTGGCTCGTGCTGCGGCGCGGCAAGAAGAATCTGGCGGCCGTCGAGGTCACCGGGGTCTGATCGCTCCGCCGGGCGCTCCGCGGGAAGGGCGGTACGGGTACGTAAATGTGCGGGCCCGTCGTGGCTGAGCGCTCCCCCACTCTCGGCGTCGCTCGAGCGGGGGGACCCCCATCGCGGCGGCGGAGCCGCATAGCGTCCCAGCCCCGCGCCCCTTACGGTGCGCGACGAAGGGGGCCGGTTCCCTGAGGGAACCGGCCCCCTTCGCCCGTACCCTCAAGCTCTCCTTCTGCTGCCCCGTGCCGCCGAGTACAGCATGTCGCCGAAGAAGACGACGACGACCGCTGCCGCCAGCTGGAGGCCGTGGCGGCCCCAGTCGATGCCGTTGGTCTCGTCGATGCCGATGCCTCGGGCGATCGCGTTGCCCACGATGGCGCCGATGATCCCGAAGATCGTGGTCAGCCAGAGCGGGCTGTGCTGCTTGCCCGGAATGATCGCCTTGGCCAGGAGGCCGAGCACGAACCCGACGATGATCGCCCACAACCAGCCCATGGCTGCCTCCTGTACGGCTCGACGTGAGCATTTCGCTCAGTCTCGGCCTGCCTGCCGTACGGCGCATGCCGGGCACACCCATACGCGGTACGGCGCAGTCGTCCCCACTCGGACAGGACCTGCCCCGCTCTCGTAGGCGGCGCAGTCGCGGCGTAACGTGGGGACTGTTCGGGCCTGGTTCCCTGACCGGGTACGGACCGGGTACGGGCCGGGGAGCGTCCGATACAGGCGGGTGGTGGAACGTGATGCGGAAGCAGAGCGACGTCGAGGTCTTCCGGATCACCGGAGCCAGGCAGGGACTCGCCGACGATGTACGCGGCAGGCAGCGCCGCTACATCATCTCGATGGCCGTCCGCACGGTCGCGGTGATCCTCGCGGCCACCCTCTGGAACGTCGAACGGCACGTCGCCGTCGTGGCTTTGGTGCTCGGAGCCGTCATCCCCTACATCGCCGTGGTGATCGCCAACGCGGGCCGGGAGAACGCGCCCTCACTGCCGTCCACGTTCGTGACGGCGCCCACCCGTCCGATGCTCACGAGCCCCACTCCGGGCGGCCCCGCGGAATCCGTCCCGGAAGACGTCACGGCCGATCCCGGGGTAGGCGTGCGGGACGAGCCGCACGAGCGGACCCGACCGCAGACCTGACCACGGACGATCCTCCGAACGGAGGATCAAGGGCCGCGCCAAGCTCAAGAAAAGCTCAGATCAATCATGCTGTTCCAGTGCCGGGCGGCGGGTTACCCGTGACATACTTCGTACGCGCTCCGCATCCCCCGTCGGAGCGACGGACCGACGCCGGGCAGCTCCCCCCGTGGCTGCTCGGCGTCGCCTTTTGTGCAACCGTTCCAGCACTTGCACGGCCGTTCCAGCGGCTTCGGCGGTCGGCCCAGGCAGGTTGCAGGCGGTCAGTCCAGCTGCTCCATCGGCACCGCCTTCACGCTGTAGCCGCGCCGGTCCAGCACACGGCCCACGTTCTTCTCCGTCCGCAGCACCACCGCTCGGTCTCCGACCCGGAACCGCAGGTGCGCCATTTCCTTCTCCAGGTGCGCTTCGAGACGGTGTACGTCGTGGACGCCGCGCAGCCACACGTCGAGGATCAGGTTGTGCGGGCCCGCGGTGATCGCGCACAGCCGCAGCTCCGGCAGCGTACGCAGTGAGGCCGAGGCCGCCTCCAGGTGTTCGGCCGGAACGGACGCGAAGTAGACGGCGGAGACGGGCCAGCCGGTCAGCGGGCGGGCCAGGCTGCAGCGCAGGACGAGCTGTCCGGTGGTGAGCAGCTGGTTCAGGCGGCGTCGTGCGGTGGCCACGCTGGTGCCGGTGCGTTCGGCGAGCCGGTTGAGCGGCATTCGGCCGTCCTCGCCGAGGGCCACCACGATGCGCCGGTCGAGCGGGCGCAGCGGCTCCGCGGGCGTCGGCTGCTGCTCGGGCGGGCGGAGCAGGGCGCGCTGGTCGGCGGAGAGGCTGCGCAGCCGCCAGCGGCTGCCCTCGAAGGGCGCGGCGGTGACGACGTGCGAGCGCGTCGAGCGCACACCGGGGCAGCGGGAGATCCGCTCGCCGATGTAGTCGACGAGACCGTCGAGGTCGTACGCCCAGACGATGGCCAGGATGTCCCGGGCGCCCGAGGTCTGCTTCACGCTCATCGCCTGGACGTCGTGCGCGAGGAGCTGGGCGACCCGGGAGGCCTGGGCGGCCTCGGTGACGATCTCGACCTGGGCCAGGACCCTGCCGTCGGCGGCCGGGACCAGATAGCCGTCCACCCAGGCGGCACCGTTGTCCGTGAGCCGCTTCCAGCGCCGGGCGACGGTGACCGCGTCCACGCCGAGCGCCTGGCCGACCAGGGCCCAGGGGGCTCGCGGCTGGATCTGCAGGGCGTTGACGATCGCGAGGTCGAGTTCTTCGAGCTCCTGCGGTGGTCCTTTTTCCTGCATGTCGAGCGCCTCACTGAACGAATCCTGCGAATTGACGGCCACGTTGCTCCCTGATCGGAGGCTACCGCTCTCAGTGACCGGCATGACCAGCACGAGGAGTGGCAAGCGTGGCATCAGGGGCCCTGAAGATCATCAACGCCCGTATCGTCGACGGCACCGACCGCGCGCCCGTGAGCGACGGGGTGGTCGTCACGGACGAGCAGGGCGATCTCGTCCACGTGGGGCCCGCCGAGGGCGCCCCAGGCACGGACGCTGATGTCCGGGTCGTGGATGTGGCCGGCCGGACCGTACTGCCGGGTTTCATCGACTGCCATGTGCACTTCGGCATGGAGCACGGCGCGGACCTGGGCACCCGGTTCGCCGCCGATCCGACCGTGGAGACGTTCCGTACCGCCGAGCGGCTGCGCCGGACTCTGCACGCGGGGGTCACCACCGCGCGTGACCTCGGCGGTCTGCCCTCCGGGTTCCGCACCTCGGTGGCCGAGGGGCTGATCGAGGGGCCCCGACTGCACACCGCGGTCCGGATCATCGGGCACACGGGCGGGCACGCCGACTTCACCACCCCGGGCGGGGTCGACACCAGCGGCGGTGTGGGCGAGATCGCCGACACCGCGGACGAGGTGCGCAAGGCGGTACGGCGGCTGCTGCGGGACGGCGCCGACGTCATCAAGCTCTGTGCGACCGGCGGCATGGGCAGCCCGCACGACCAGCCCGAGGACGAGGGGCTGACCGAGGAGGAGATCCGCACGGTCGTCGACGAGGTGCGGCGGCACGGCGGGCGTCCGGTGGCCGCGCACGCGCAGGGCACGGCCGGCATCCTCAACGCGGTCCGGGGCGGCGTCACCAGCATCGAGCACGGGTACGGCCTCGACGCCGAGGCGCGTGAACTGGCCGGAGAACGGGGCGTGTTCGTCGTACCGACGCTGTCGACGGTCTTCGACGGCATCGACAAAGCGACGATGGCGCCCTACCACTACGCGAAGAAGATGCGCTGGTCCGGGATCACCAAGGAGAACATCTCCGCCGCGATCGCGGACGGGCTGCGGATCGCGATGGGGACGGATGCCGCGATCTGCCCGCACGGCCGGAACCTGCGCGAGCTGATGCATCTCGTGTCGCTCGGGATGTCCCCGATGGACGCGATCGCGGCCGGTACCCGGGTGGCCGCCGAACTGCTGGGCCTCGACGAGCGGTTGGGGACGCTGGAGCCCGGCAAGGCCGCCGACATCGTCGTGTGCGACGGCGATCCGCTGGCCGACATCTCCCTGCTGGCCGAGCCGGCGCACATTCGGTGCGTGGTCCAGCAGGGCGTCGTACGCAAGAACACGCTCACCGACTGAAAGGCGACCGCCGTGCAGGACACCCTCACTCCGCCGGCCCCGGCAGCCGGCAACGGCAGACTCGACCGGCTCATGGGCGGGTTGGAACGCCTGGGCAACCGACTCCCGCACCCCTTCTACCTGTTCGGCGCGCTCTTCGGGGTCCTCGCGCTGGTCTCCACCGCGCTGGCGTGGGCGAACACCGGAGTGACGGTCCCCGGTTCGGACGAACGCCTCGCGATCAAGGGGCTGTTGACCGGGGAGGGCGTCAGCTGGTTCCTCGAGAACGCGCTGACCAACTTCACCGGATTTCCGCCGCTCGGCACCGTCCTGCTGATGATGATGGCCGTCGGGGTCGCCGAGCGGACGGGCCTGCTGGAGACGGCGGTCAAGGCGACCATCGCGCGGGCCCCGGCGCGGCTGCTGCCGTACGTGGTGGCGTTCGTCGCCGCCCAGGGGCACGTGATGAGCGACATCGCGATCCTGGTGATCCCGCCGCTGGCCGCGCTCGCCTTCAAGACCGCCGGGCGCAATCCGGTGGCCGGACTCGTCGGGGCCTTCGCCTGCGTGTGCGCGGGCTATTCGGCGGGGTTCACGGTGGGTGCGCTGGACGCGCTGTACGCGGGCATCACCGAGGAGGTCGCGGCCGCGCTGCCGATGGGCCAGGACGCGCCCACGCATCTGCTGGTCAACTACTTCTTCACCGCCTCGGCCAGCGTGCTGCTCGCCCTCATCGGCGGGTTCCTGACGGCCCGGGTACTGGAGCCGCGGCTGCCGGCGCCCACCGGGGACGGCACCGCGGAAGGGGATTCGCCGGAAGACGGCGAGACGCTGACCACCGAGCTCAGCAAGGAGCAGCGGCGCGGGCTGCTGCTGTCCGCCGCGGCGGTCGGTGTGTACGCGGCCGTGGTGCTCGTCGCCTGGCTGGTGCCGGGCAGCGCGCTGCGGGGCGAGGGCGGGGCGCTCATCCCGTCGCCGGTGCTGAGCGGCGTCGTGCCGCTGCTGTTCGGGGCGTTCATGATCGCGGGTGTGGTGTACGGCGTCGCGGCGCGCACGGTGACGCACAAGAACGACGTGCCCAGGATGATGGGCGAGTCGGTCACCTCGATGTCCTCCTACATCGTGCTGATCCTGGTCATCGCGCAGTTCATCGCGGTCTTCAACTGGTCCAACGTGGGCACCCTGTTGGCGGTGAAGTGCGCGGCGCTACTCAAGTCCGCGGGGCTCACCGGCTTCACCGCACTGGTCCTGTTCGTGCTGGTGGTGAGCCTGCTCAACATGCTCATCTCGTCCGGTTCCGCGCTGTGGTCGCTGATGGCGCCCGTCTTCGTGCCGACGTTCATGCTGATCGGGATGTCGCCGGCGCTGACCCTGGCGGCGTTCCGGATCGCGGACTCGGCGACGCAGATGATCACGCCGTTGAACCCCTATCTGTTCCTCTCGCTGGCGCTGATGCGGAGGTACGAGCCCGGGGCCCAGCTGGGCACGCTGATGTCGCGGCTCGCGATCTATGTCGTGCCGTTCCTGGGGGCGTGGCTGGCGGTGCTCGGGATCTTCTACGCGTTCGATCTGCCGCTGGGGCCGGGGGCCGGGATCGAGATGCCGTAAGGGGTCGGGAAAGGGGCCGGTACGTGAAGGGCGTTAGGGTCGGGGACGTGATTCTGAACGTCCCCGGCTCCGAACCGTCCTCCCCCGCCACCCCCATCTGCTCCGCGAAGGCCTGCCGAGCCGACGCGGTGTGGGTGCTCGCCTGGAACAACCCGAAGCTGCACACCCCGGAACGCCGCAAGACGTGGCTCGCCTGCGAGGAACACCGCGAGCACCTTTCCCAGTTCCTGGGCGTACGCGGCTTCTTGAAGGACGTGGTGCGCCTGGAGGAATGGGTGTCGCCGGAGTAGCCGAGCCCTTAGGGACGCGGGGGGGCTGTATCGATTTGCGGCTCCGCCGCGTGGGCGCCACCGGCCCACGACGGCCCGCAGACTCACACCGGACTCCGTGCTGAGGGCCAAAGACAGCGGGCTGAGCAATCAGCCACCTATCGCCGACATCGGCCTGTCCGGCTGGACGAACGACGGATCGTCCAGACCCGCTCCCGCCTTCTTCCCCCACATGGCGAGCCGCCAGATACGGGCAACCTCTTCATCCGGCGCATCCGAGCGGAGCGCGGCCCGCAGGTCGGTCTCCTCGCGGGCGAAGAGGCACGTGCGGACCTGCCCGTCCGCCGTCAGCCGCGTGCGATCGCAGGCCGAGCAGAACGGACGGGTGACGGAGGCGATCACACCGACCCGGTGCGGACCACCGTCCACGACCCAGCGCTCGGCCGGGGCCGAGCCACGCTCGTCGGAGCCCTCGGCCGTCAGCTCGAAGCGTGTCCGCAGCGAGGTGAGGATGTCGCCCGCGGTGACCATGCCCTCGCGCTTCCAGCCGTGCTGGGCGTCCAGCGGCATCTGCTCGATGAACCGCAGCTCGTAGTCGTGCTCGACGGCCCAGGCGAGCAGGTCCGGGGCCTCGTCGTCATTGAGGCCCGGCATCAGCACGGAGTTGACCTTGACCGGGTTCAGGCCGGCGTCGCGGGCGGCTTCGAGGCCCTCGAGGACGTCCTTGTGGCGGTCGCGGCGGGTGAGGGTCTTGAAGACGTCCGGGCGGAGCGTGTCCAGCGAGACGTTGACCCGGTCCAGGCCTGCCGCCTTCAGGGCGGTCGCCGTGCGCTTGAGGCCGATGCCGTTGGTGGTGAGAGACGTCTGGGGACGCGGCTCCAGGGCGGCCACGCGCTCCACGATGCCCACGATGCCGGGGCGCAGCAGAGGCTCACCGCCGGTGAAGCGGACCTCGGTGATGCCCAGCCGGGTCACGGCTATGTCTATGAGACGGACGATCTCGTCGTCCGTGAGCAGGTCGGGCTTGGCCAGCCACTGCAGGCCTTCCTCCGGCATGCAGTACGTACACCGCAGGTTGCAGCGGTCGGTCAGCGAGACGCGCAGGTCGGTGGCCACTCGGCCATAGGTGTCGATGAGCACGTGGGCCCCCTCCCTCGATACGGACCAGGACGCGGGTCGGACTGCTCCGAGCGATCAGCCTGACCGATACCAGCGAGCCTACGTGACGGGACTGACAAAAACGGCGGCCAGGATCACACCAGACGCGCCGCGGCCGCGTCGTAGGGATCTACGACGCGGCCGCTCAGCGGGACGGTTCAGTGCGCTCCGGTGCCCGTGAGGGAGCGAACCTCCAGCTCGGCGTACTTGGCGGTGTCCGGCTCCTCCTTGGAGATCATCGTGCCGAGCCAGCCCAGCAGGAAGCCGACCGGGATCGAGATGATGCCCGGGTTCTCCAGCGGGAACCAGTGGAAGTCGACGTCCGGGAACATCGAGCTCGCCTTGCCCGAGACGACCGGCGAGAACAGCACCAGTACGACCGCCGTGGTGAGACCGCCGTAGATCGACCACAGCGCGCCCTGGGTGGTGAACCGCTTCCAGAAGAGGCTGTAGAGGATGGTCGGCAGGTTGGCGGACGCGGCGACCGCGAAGGCGAGGGCGACCAGACCGGCGACGTTGAGGTCGCGGGCGAGGGCGCCGAGGCCGATGGAGACGACGCCGATGCCGATCGTCGCGTAGCGGGCGGCCCTGACCTCTTCCTTCTCGGTTGCCTCGCCCCTCCTGATGACGTTCGCGTAGATGTCGTGCGCGAACGACGAGGACGAGGCCAGGGTCAGGCCGGCGACGACCGCGAGGATCGTGGCGAAGGCGACCGCGGAGATGGTGGCGAGCAGGATCGCGCCCCACGCCGAATCGACGCCGCCGATGTGCAGCGCGAGCAGTGGCGCGGCCGTGTTGCCCGCCGGGTTGGAATCGGTGATCTCCTTCTGGGAGATGAGCGCCGCCGCTCCGAAGCCGAGCGCGATGGTCATCAGGTAGAAGCCGCCGATGATGCCGATCGCCCAGTTCACGGACTTCCGCGCGGCCTTGGCGTTGGGCACCGTGTAGAAGCGGATCAGGATGTGCGGCAGGCCCGCGGTGCCCAGCACCAGCGCGATGCCCAGCGAGATGAAGTCGATCTTCGAGGTGGTCGTGAGGCCGTACTTCAGACCGGGCTCGAGGAACGCCGAGCCCTTGCCGCTGTTCTCGGCCGCCGAGCCGAGCAGGTCGGAGATGTTGAAGTTGAACTTGAGCAGCACCAGGAAGGTGATGAGCAGGGTGCCGCCGATGAGCAGCACAGCCTTGACCATCTGGACCCAGGTGGTGCCCTTCATGCCGCCGATGGTCACGTACACGATCATCAGGACGCCGACCAGGGCGACGATGGCGACCTTCCCGGCGTCGGTGGTGATGCCGAGCAGCAGGGAGACGAGGACGCCCGCGCCGGCCATCTGCGCCAGCAGGTAGAAGATCGAGACGACGATCGTGGAGGTGCCGGCGGCGGTACGCACCGGTCGCTGGCGCATGCGGTACGCGAGGACGTCGCCCATCGTGTACCGGCCGGAGTTGCGCAGCGGTTCGGCGACCAGGAGCAGCGCCACGAGCCAGGCCACGAGGAAGCCGATGGAGTACAGGAAGCCGTCGTATCCGAAGAGCGCGATGGCGCCCGCGATGCCGAGGAACGAGGCGGCGGACATGTAGTCGCCGGAGACGGCGAGGCCGTTCTGGAAGGCGCTGAACTGGCGGCCGCCCGCGTAGAAGTCGGCGGCGTCCTTGGTCTGCCGGCCCGCCCAGACGGTGATGGCGAGCGTCGCGAGGACGAAGACCGCGAACAGGGAGATGATCAGCGGCCGGTGCTCGCTGGCCTCGTTCGCCGCGAGCTGGACCTGACTCGTGGCGAGCTGGGCCTGGGTGATCGCGGGGCTCATGCGCCGCCCTCCATCCGGGACTTGATCGCTTCCGCCTTCGGGTCGAGCTTCGCGGCGGCGTGGCGGGAGTACCACCAGGCGATGAGGAACGTACTGACGAACTGGGCGATGCCGAAGACGAAGGCGACGTTGATGTTGCCGAACAGCTTGGTGCCCATGAAGTCGCCCGCGTAGTTGGACAGCAGGACGTACAGCAGGTACCAGGCGATGAAGCCGACGGTCAGCGGAAAGGCGAACGAGCGGTGGGAGCGGCGCAGATCACCGAACTCAGCGCTCTCCTGTACCTCGACGAACTCCTCGGTCGTGGGGAAGTGAGGTTCGGCCTTCGAGGGGGGCGGTGCGTCGGTAGCCACGGAGTCTCCTCGCGTTGCGGGTGCGGTTGCGACGTTGGACGGGGGCGCAGGGGTGTCGGGGGACGAATTCGGTACGGACATGGCTGTTTCTGACCTCGCGGTGATGTGGATCACGTGGGCCGAGTGGCGATGCTAGGGCCCTCGGGCGTGATCCGAACAGGGGGCTCGACGGTGCTCGGGCTCCCTGCTCAACGTCACGGAGCCACGCGAGAACCGGTTCAACTCCCGGCGCTTCTTTCCGAAGTCGTAGCCGGTCTTTCCGAAGACATCCCCGGAAGTCATTGCTGGCCAGGGACGACGAGAGATAGCTTCGGCCAAGCAGTATTCCGTCATGTACCTGCCCGATACCTGCCCGAGCACCATCTGTGTTCGGGCCGGTTCCGTTTCCGGATGATGTGGAGATCCCATGGCTCATCTGCGCTCCAGACGCCGTCTCGCTCTCGCCGTGCCAGTCGCGCTGTCCCTCACCGCCTCGCTCGGCTTCCTGCCGGGTGTCGCCTCCGCCGCTCCGTCGGCCGCATCCGCCGCGACGTCGGCGGACGGTCCGAACCTCGCGTACGTGGTCAACACCAAGTCGGACCGCGGCACGATCGCGTCGGTGAAGAAGGCGATCGCGAAGGCCGACGGCACTGTCGTCACCACGTACGACAAGATCGGCGTCATCGTCGTCCACTCGGCGAACCCGGACTTCGGCAAGGAGATACGCGCCGTACGCGGCGTGCAGTCCGCGGGCGCCACGCGCACCACGCCGCTGACCGCGGCGGGGACGACCGACGAGGGCGCCGCCGACTATCTGTCGGCCGCGGAGGCCGCCAAGGTCGAGGCCGCCGCCGTCCCGGAGAGCGAGCCCCTCGAGGCCGACCAGTGGGACCTGCGCGCGATCGGCGCCGACAAGGCCGCGAAGATCAACCCGGGCAGCAAGAAGGTGACGGTCGCCGTCATCGACACGGGCGTGGACGACACCCACCCGGACCTGGCACCGAACTTCTCCGCGTCGCAGTCCGCCAACTGCGTGGGCGGCGTGGCCGACACGAGCGAGGGCGCCTGGCGTCCGTACACCGCCGACGACTACCACGGCACGCATGTCGCCGGTGAGATCGCCGCCGCCCGCAACGACATCGGCGTCGCCGGTGTCGCGCCCGGCGTGAAGGTCTCCGGCATCAAGGTCAGCGACCCGGACAACGGACTCTTCTACCCGGAGAGTGTTGTCTGCGCGTTCGTGTTCGCAGCCGACCACGGCGTCGAGATCACGAACAACAGCTACTACGTGGACCCTTGGCTCTACAACTGCGTGGACGACCCCGACCAGAAGGCGATCGTCGACGCCGTCAACCGGGCCCAGCTGTACGCCACGAAGAAGGGCACCCTGCACGTCGCGTCGGCCGGCAACTCGAACCACGACCTGGACTCGGACGCCATCGTCGACGACACCAGCCCCGACGACTCGACCCCGGTCACCCGCACGATCGACCCGCACGAGTGCTTCGACGTGCCGACCCAGCTGCCCGGCATCGTCACGGTCAGCGCGACGGGCGTGAACAGCCTCAAGTCGTACTACTCCACATACGGCAAGGGTGTTGTCGACGTGGCCGCTCCCGGTGGTGACCGGCTCTACCAGATCCCGGACACCCCGTCGAAGAACGGCCGCATCCTCTCCACGATGCCGAACAACCAGTACGGCTTCCTGCAGGGCACGTCGATGGCGTCACCGCACGCCTCCGGTGTCGCCGCGCTCCTGAAGTCCAAGTACCCGTGGGCGACTCCGGCCCAGCTGCAGGCGCTGCTCAAGGCCCAGGCGGACAACCCGGGTTGCCCGGACTCGTACGACCAGGACGGCAACGGCACGCAGGACGCCACGTGTGAGGGCGGCACGCGGGTGAACGGCTTCTACGGTTACGGAATCGTCAACGCGCTGAAGGCGGTCAAGTAGGCGGTCCCGTCCGCCACTTCGGACGTGTGCCATCTTCGGAACCGGTCCCGCACGACCCGTACCGCCCGCACAGCTCGCACGGCCCGTACAGCTCGTCAAGCGAACGAACTGGAGACAGCATGACAGCGCCTCGTACGCGCTCCCGTCGCGTCATAGCGATCCCGCTGGGGATGGCCATGGCGTCGGCCCTCGCCTTCCTGCCGAACGTCAACGCGTCGGCGGCCGCCCCGACGGCCGAACCTGCCCCACTGAGCGCGGCGGACGTCTCGGCGGAGGCAACCCCGCTCAGCTATGTCGTCAACGTCCGCCCCGGGTACGGCACTTCCTCGTACGTGAAGAAGGCCATCGCCAAGGCCGGCGGCACGATCGTGACGTCGTACGACCAGATCGGCGTGATCGTCGTCCACTCGTCGAACGCCGACTTCGCCAAGACCATCCGTGAGGTGCGCGGCGTTCAGTCGGCGGGCTCGACGCGCACCGCGCCGCTGCCCGCGCAGTCCACGACCGATGTCGGCACCCCCAAGGTGCTCACCTCGGAGCAGATCGCGGACGTCGAGGCGGAGGCCGGGCAGGACCCGTTGGAGCCCCTGCAGTGGGACCTGCCCGCCATCAAGGCGGACAAGGCCCACGAGAAGACGCTCGGCAGCGACAAGGTCACCGTCGCCGTCATCGACACCGGCGTCGACGACACGCACCCCGACATCGCGCCGAACTTCGACCGCGACGCGTCGGTCAACTGCGTGACGGGCAAGCCGGACACGACCGACGGGGCGTGGCGGCCGAGCGCCGCCGAGAGCCCGCACGGCACGCATGTCGCGGGAGAGATCGCGGCCGCCAAGAACGGCGTCGGCGTCACTGGTGTCGCGCCGGGCGTGAAGGTCTCCGGGATCAAGGTCTCCACGACGGCCGGCTTCTTCTACACGGAGGCCGTCGTCTGCGGCTTCGTGTGGGCTGCCGAGCACGGCGTGGACGTCACCAACAACAGCTATTACACCGACCCTTGGTACTTCAACTGCAAGGACGACCCGGACCAGAAGGCCCTCGTCGAGGCCATCACCCGGGCGTCGAAGTACGCGGAGAAGAAGGGCACGGTCAACGTCGCGGCGGCGGGCAACGAGAACTACGACCTCGCCGCGGACGAGATCACCGACCCGGTCTCGCCGAACGACTCGACTCCGTCGGATCGCGTCATCGACCCGTCCGAGTGCCTTGACATCCCGACCCAGCTGCCGGGTGTCGTCACGGTCGCGGCGACCGGCGCGAAGGGCATCAAGTCGTCCTTCTCCAACCACGGCCTGGGCGTCATCGACATCGCGGCTCCCGGCGGCGACTCGACGGCGTACCAGACCCCGGCCCCGCCGGCCACCAGCGGCCTCATCCTCGGCCCGATCCCGGGCGGCAAGTGGGGCTACATGGCCGGTACGTCGATGGCGTCCCCGCACGTGGCGGGCGTCGCCGCGCTCATCAAGTCGACGCACCCGAAGGCTCCGGCCTCGCTGGTCAAGGCCCTGCTGTACGCCGAGGCCGACGCCACGGCGTGCACCGACCCGTACGACATCAACGGCGACGGCAAGGTCGACGCGGTCTGCGAGGGCCCGAAGAACTACAACGGCTTCTACGGCTGGGGCACCGCGGACGCGCTGGACGCGGTGACGAAGTAGGGATCGTTTTGATCGTCTGAGGACGGTCGTCTGAGGACGCGGGTGAGAACGATCGAGTGAGAGCGGTCGGGCCGGGCGGAAGGATCCGCCCGGCCCTTCCGTCGCACCCCCGGGTCGACCCTGCTCTCGCGGGTCTCGACCGTTGTGCGGCCGGGCCGGCGTTGGCGCGGACGGCGAGGTGGCTCATGAGCGGTTTCAGGTCCAACGCCTCGCATGGCCCGTACACCTCGCCCGCCCCGTACGCCTGCGACAACTCGGACACCTCGTACGATGACCCCGCTCCCCGGCTCGCGGAGACGGTCGGCAAGCTCGGCCGGATGAGGTACGCACGGCCGCCGGTCTCCTTCGAGGGCGGGCCGGAGAACTGGTCGCGGCCGCCCGGCCCCTGGGGTACGGATTCCCCGCGGTGGGCCTGAGCCTGAGTCACAAAGGCGGTCGGAAGCGTATGGATGGGCGGAATGCCGTTCCGCCAGTTTTTTTCCAGGACTTGCCCGGATCTGTGAAGACTGGTGAAGATCTTGAGGTGAGTTCGATCAGACCGATTGCCGACACGGGTGACGAGGCGAGTGACGAGGCGGGCGCGTCCCGGGTGGGCGCGGCCGTCGTGCGTCGTGCCGTCGCCCTCCTCGCCCTGGTGGCCCTCGCCGCACTGATTCCGCTGCTCGGGCCGCCCACCGCGCTCCGCGGCACGGGCGAGGCCGCCGCGCCCGGAGTCGGCGGGATCGCGCTACTGCGGACGGTCCTGTTCGCGGCGGTCTGCGTCTCGGCGGGCGAACTCTTCGCCACCCGGCTGGCGCACAGGGTGCCGGGCGCACCCCTGGAGGACGCGCCCCGCAGCTGGGCCCCCTACGCGGCCGCCGCCGGCTTCGTCGCCGCGCTCGGCCTCGCCTCGGTCGTGGCCACCGGCAACCTGGTGCCGCGCAGCCTCTCCGACATGGATATCGGCGGCCTCTACGAGACCCGGGACGGCACGCTCGCGCTCCTGGAGGTCAACGCGTTCGTCGTGGCGGGCCTGTGCGCCCTCTCGCGCCGCCCGGCCACCCAGGCATGGCCGCTGGCCGCGGTGGCCGTCGCGGAGGCACTGCGCGCCCACCCCGTCACGGAGCAGAGCCCGCTGGTCGGCTCCGGTCTGACGCTCGTTCATGTGACATGCGCCGCCCTGTGGGTGGGCGGCCTGCTGCACGTCCTGCGCATGCTGCGGCGGTGGCGAAACAGTGCCCCCGGGGAGGGCATCGCGTTGCTGGGCCTCTACGCGCGCGTGGCGGCCGTCCTGCTCGCCGCGATCACCGCGACAGGGGTGTGGAGCACGTTGCGCCGGATGCCGCCCGGCACGGTCCTGGACCAACTGACGACGACGGCGTACGGGCGCACCCTGCTCGCCAAGGTGCTCCTCGTGCTCACCGTCGCCGCCCTCGCCCTGTGGGCCCGCCACCGGCTGCGCCGTGCGGCCGACGCGCTCACCGCCCACTCCCCCGCGGGGGCGGAGGTCGTGGTGCTGGGCGTGGTGGTCGCGGTCTCGGCCGTACTCACGGCGCTGCCGGTGCCGATCCGCTGGTGACATCCAGGAGTACCTCCGGACGCGCACCGGATACCTCCATGACTCCTCTGACCAGCAGGTACTGCGCCGTCACATAGGTGAGTATGATCCAGAAGTCGGGCCGCGGAAGCTGCGGCCACCCGGCGACGCCGGAGGCGATGAGCGTGTCCGAGAGCAGGAAGAGGACACCCCCGAGCCCCGCGACGAACCCGAGCCGCGTGGCGCCGTACGCCATCGCCGTCAGCAGCAGGCTGTAGCCGACGACAGGGGCCCGGAGATCGGTGGGGAGGCCGGGCCACAGGAGGGTGACGCTGACGACGAGGGCGATGGCGTACGCGGCGGCCGTGAGCCATGTCCCGGTCCGCCCACGCGCGCGTGGAGTGCTCTTTTTGAAAAGCAGCAAGTAGCACACGTGGCCCGCCGCGAAGGACGCCATCCCGGCGAGGAAGGCCGGCTCGGCGTCGAAGAGCAGTAGGACATCGCCACCCCACCCGAAGAGCAGGGCGGCGACGAGGAGCCGAGGCCCACCGCGTACGAGTACGCAGGCGGCGAGCAGGGGCATCAGGAGGGGCTTGGCCGACGTATGCCCCGCGTCGTACCCGGTGGCCAGGGAGACGAGGTCCACGACCGCCACCAGACCGAACGGAACGAGCAGCACGCGCGCGTGGCGTGGTCTCACGCGACGGGCTCCGTGACCGCGGCCTTCTCAGCCGGCGGGACCGGCTGCCAGCCCGGCCCGCGGAACACCCGGCCCGCCCGCTCCCGCCAACTCCCCGCCGATCTCAGGTCCCTGGCGATGGCGGCGTACTCGTGCGTGGCGACCCGTAGCGGGTTGTACGTGTCGATGTTCTTGGTCAGCCCGTACACCGGCCGCTCGGCCTCCGGGACGAACGACCCGAAGAGCCGGTCCCAGACGATCAGGATTCCGCCGAAGTTCCGGTCGAGGTATCCGCCTTGGGAGGCGTGATGTACGCGGTGGTGCGAGGGCGTGTTGAAGACGGCCTCGAAGGCCCGGGGCAGCTTGTCTATGCGCTCGGTGTGGATCCAGAACTGGTACACGAGGTTCGTGGACGAGCAGAACGCGAGCGCGGCCGGGTGCACGCCGAGGGCGATGAGGGGGACGTAGAACGGCCATACGGTCCAGCTCGTCCACGGCTGCCGCAGTGCGGTGGTGAGGTTGAACTTCCGGCTGGAGTGGTGCACGACGTGACAGGCCCAGAGGATGCGGATCACGTGATGCCCGCGGTGCGACCAGTAGTAGAAGAAGTCCTGCGCCAGCAACATCAGTGGCACGGTCCACCACAGAACAGGCACGCGCAGTGGTGTCAGCTCATATAGGGCCGTGTAAATGGCGACGATCGGAATCTTCCACAGCAGGTCGAAGACCAGACTGCCGAGCCCCATGCCGACACTCGTCGCGGCATCCTTCGCCTCGTACCCCGCGGCATCCTCGTCCGGATGGACCCTGACACTCACCACCTCGATCACGGTGAGCAGCAAAAAGGCGGGTATCGACCACAGCACGACATCGGGCAGGTTCGGCATGTGTGAACCGTAGGACCGCTGGTCAGCCGCGACCAGACGTTGTTACCCACAAGTATTACCGGGGGTACGCGCTTACTTCTTGGTGATCTCCGCCAAACGGCTCGGCGCAGACCGCGACATCCTCGTTCTCCCAGGACCACCGCACTGGTTGACCAGATGTCAGAAAAGGGACCCGTGTTCGCACAACCCGCCGAGGAGGACCGACTCCGGGGACAGGACTGTCAGTCACGCCCTTTATCCTCAATGACCATGCTCGAAGACCGTACGACCGCAGCGTCCGAAGCCTCCTGGCCGGCCGCGTATCCGCAGGGATACGCGGTCGTCGACGTGGAAACCACAGGACTGGCCCGCGACGACCGCATAGTGTCGGCCGCGGTCTACCGGCTGGACGCGCTCGGCGAGGTCGAGGACCACTGGTACACGATGGTCAACCCGGAGCGGGACCCGGGGCCGGTGTGGATCCACGGTCTGACGAGCGACATGCTCGAAGGGGCGCCCCTCTTCCCGGACATCGCCGAGGAGTTCGCGGCCCGGCTCGACGGCCGCGTGCTCGTCGCGCACAACGCGGTGTTCGACTGGTCGATGATCGCCCGGGAGTACGCGCGTGCGGAGCGCGAGGCGCCGGTCCGTCAGCGGCTGTGCACCATCGCGCTGTCCAAGGAGCTGGGCCTGCCACTGGCCAACCACAAACTGGAGTCGCTCGCGGCCCACTTCGGCGTCGTACAGCAGCGTGCGCACCACGCCCTGGACGACGCGCGCGTGCTGGCCGAGGCGTTCCGGCCGAGCCTGCGGGCCGCCGCGCGCGACGGCGTGCGGCTGCCGCTGCTGGAGTGCCGGCCACTGACGGAGTGGTCGGACCGGGCGGTACCGCGGATCGGGCGGCAGTCCGGCGGCGGATCGGGCGGTGGCTATCCGTCCGGGAGTTGGCGACCCTCACGCAAGCGGCCCGCCTGCCCGTATCCCAACCCTGGGCGGTACGTACCGGACAAGCCGCTCAAGCAGGGCATGCGCATCGCCTTCTCCGGGGACACCTCGGTCGAACGCGAGCTCTTGGAGGACCGCGCCGTCGAGGCCGGTCTGCACGTCGCGACGAGCCTGTCCCGACTCACCAGCCTCCTCGTCACGAACGATCCGGACTCCGGTACGTCCAAGG
This sequence comes from Streptomyces sp. 2A115, assembly GCF_052245575.1. Lineage (NCBI taxonomy): Bacteria > Bacillati > Actinomycetota > Actinomycetes > Kitasatosporales > Streptomycetaceae > Streptomyces > Streptomyces sp. 2A115. The sequence goes on from NZ_JBQQCG010000048.1 coordinate 45,101, forward strand.
TGGTCAAGGCACGCCAGTTCGGCACCCCGGTCGTCGACGAGGCGGCGTTCGGACAGCTGCTGCGGGACGTGGAGCCGGCGTCGGAGGCGTGAGCGGACGTCCAGGCCTCAGGGCCTGCGGGTGAGCGCGGACATCCGGTCGTACGGGTGATTGGCGGGCGACTCGCCCGGCGACCGCTCGCCCGTACCGCCCTGGCGGCCCACCCTGTGGCGCATGGCACGTTGCGAGGTCTGCGGAAACGACTACGGCATGTCGTTCGAGGTGCACGCGCAGGGCGCGGTGCACGTCTTCGACTGCTTCTCCTGCGCCATCCACCGCATGGCGCCCATCTGCGAACACTGTCGCGTCCAGATCATCGGCCAGGGGGTCGAGGTCGAGGGCCATTGGTACTGCGGAGCGCACTGCGCCCGCGCCGAGGGGAGGACGGGAATCGTCGACAAGGTCTGAGCCCGCACGTAACCGTGGAAGCGGACTCGTCGTTGCACCTCGTGCCGCGGCAACGCACAAATCCTTGATCCCCGCCGACGCGGGGGTGATCCGCGGTAGACCCCACAACCGTACAAGTCGGTCATGTGGTCCCCGCCTCTGCGGGGTTGCGGCCCTCGACGGGACCCTCCCGTCGAGGGCCGTTTTGTACGGGGTACCGTCAATGAGGTGTACCGCTTCCTGTTGTCCCGGCAGTGGGTGATCCTCACCCTCATCACGCTCGCGCTCATCCCGACGATGATCGAGCTGGGCTACTGGCAGCTGCACCGGCACGAGAACCGGGTCGCGCTGAACCAGGTGATCTCCGACTCGCTGTCGGCGAAGCCGGTGCCCGCCGAGTCGCTCACCGCGCCGGGCCGTGCGGTCAACCATGACGAGCTGTACCGCCGGGTCACCGCGAAGGGCACCTTCGACACCGCGCACGAGGTCGTCGTCCGCCGCCGCACCAACTCCGACGACAAGGTCGGCTTCCACGTGCTGACCCCCTTCGTCCTGGACGACGGCCGCGTCCTCATGGTCAACCGCGGCTGGATTCCGGCGAACGGCGTGCAGACCGAGTTCCCGAAGATCCCCGCACCCGCGAAGGGCGAGATCACCGTCACCGGCCGGCTGATGGCCGATGAGACGACCGGCGAGAGCGGCATCAAGGACCTCAGCGGCCTCCCCGACCGCCAGGTCATGCTCATCAACAGCGAGCAGCAGGCGAAGCTCCTCGGCAAGAAGGTCCTCGGCGGCTACATCGAGATGACCTCGCCCGAGCCCAAGGGCGACAGCCCCGAGCTGCTCGCGGAGCCCGACCACGGCAGCATCGGTCCCCATATGGCGTACGCCGTCCAGTGGTGGCTGTTCGCCGCGGGCGTCCCCGTGGGCTGGGTCATCCTGGTCCGCCGCGAGCGCCGGGACCGGGCGGAGGCGGCCACCGCGGAGGCCACGCCGGAGGCGGAACCAGCCGCCGTGTAGCCGACGCGCCACGCCGCCCGGAGTAATCACCCCGGGTGCCGGGAACCCGGCACGCGTGCACCCATCCATCGAGGACTACGCACTCATCGGTGACCACCAGACCGCCGCCCTGGTCGGGCGGGACGGGTCGATCGACTGGCTTTGCCTACCACGGTTCGACTCGGCGGCCTGCTTCGCGAAGCTGCTGGGGGACGAGGAGAACGGGCACTGGCGGGTCGCTCCGATGGGAGCGGACGCCTGCACCCGGCGGGCGTACCGGCCCGACTCCCTCGTCCTCGACACGGAGTGGGAGACCGAGGACGGCACGGTACGGGTCACCGATCTGATGCCGCAGCGTGACCGCGCCCCCGACGTCGTACGGATCGTCGAAGGCGTCAAGGGCCGGGTGACCGTACGCAGCACGCTGCGGCTGCGCTTCGACTACGGCTCGGTCGTGCCCTGGATGCGCAAGGCCGACAGCCATCGCGTGGCCGTCGCGGGCCCGGACTCGGTGTGGCTGCGCAGCGAACCCGCCGTGCGCACCTGGGGCAAGGACTTCGGCACGCACTCCGAGTTCACGATCGCCGAGGGCGAGAAGGTCGCCTTCGTACTGACCTGGCACCCCTCGCACGAGCCGCGCCCCCCGCTCGTCGACCCGCACGAGTCGCTGGCCACGAGCCTCGACGACTGGCAGAGGTGGGCGGGCCGCTGCCGCTACGCCGGCCCGCACCGGGACGCGGTCATCCGCTCCCTGATCACCCTCAAGGCCCTCACGTACGCTCCGACCGGCGGCATCGTCGCGGCCCCCACGACCTCGCTCCCCGAGGAACTCGGGGGCGTACGCAACTGGGACTACCGCTACTGCTGGCTGCGCGACTCCACGCTCACCCTGGGCGCGTTGCTCGCCTGCGGCTACCAGGACGAGGCCGAGGCCTGGCGCGACTGGCTGCTGCGCGCGGCCGCGGGCGACCCGGCGGACCTGCAGATCATGTACGGCCTGGCGGGCGAGCGGCGGATCCCCGAGTACGAGCTGCCGTGGCTGCCGGGATTCCGCGGCTCGACGCCGGTCCGGATCGGCAACGACGCCGTACGGCAGTTGCAGCTCGACGTGTACGGCGAGGTCGTCGACTCCCTCACGCTCGCGCACGACGCGGGCCTGCCCGTCAAGCCGCACATGTGGCGTCTGCGGCTGGCCCTGATGGAATTCCTGCGGTCGCACTGGCGCGAGCCGGACGAGGGACTGTGGGAAGTACGAGGCCCACGCCGCCAGTTCGTGCACTCGAAGGTGATGGCGTGGGTGGCCGCCGACCGCACCGTTCGCGCGCTGGAGGAGACTCCCGGCCTGCGCGGCGACGCGGACCGCTGGCGGGCGATGCGCGACGAGGTGCACCGCGAGGTGTGCGAGCGCGGCTACGACCCCGAGCGGAACACCTTCACGCAGTCATACGGTTCCCGCGAACTGGACGCCGCACTGCTGCTCATCCCCCGTCTCGGCTTTCTGCCGCCGGACGACCCGCGGGTGGTGGGGACGATCGACGCGGTGCGCGACGAGCTCGGGAGCGAGGGTTTTCTGCGCCGCTACAGCTCGGAGCAGACGGTCATCGACGGGCTGCCGGGCCGCGAGGGCACGTTCCTGGTCTGCTCGTTCTGGCTGGCGGACGCGCTGCACATGACCGGGCGCAAGAAGGAGGCGCGCGAATTGTTCGAGCGCCTCGTCTCGCTCTGCAACGACGTGGGGCTGCTGGCGGAGGAGTACGACCCCGTGGGCGGCGGCCAACTCGGCAACTTCCCGCAGGCGTTCAGCCATATCGGCCTGGTGGGCACCGCCCTCGCCCTGTTCGGTGAGGACGGGGAGGGAGACGATGAGGGGGAGGACGGAGGAGAGGCTGAGGGGCAGGATGAAGGCCCCGACGAGGAGGGGGCAGGATAGAGACCATGGATCTTGGACTGAAGGACCGTGTCTACGTCGTCACCGGAGCAACGCGCGGCCTGGGCCACGCCTCCGCGCGTGAACTCGTCGCCGACGGCGCGAAGGTGATCATCACGGGGCGCGACGAGAAGACGGTGGCCGAGGCCGCGACTGCGCTCGGCCCGAACGCGCACGGCGTCGCCGTGGCCAACGCCGATCCGGCGGCCCCGGAGAACCTGATCGCGGCCGCCCGCGAGTACTTCGGCGGCTTCGACGGCATCCTGATCAGCGTCGGCGGCCCGCCGCCCGGCTTCGTCGCCGACAACACGGACGAGCAGTGGCAGTCGGCGTTCGAGTCCGTCTTCCTGGGCGCGGTGCGGCTGGCTCGCGCGGCGGCCGCGGAGCTGGGCGAGGGCGGCGTCATCGGCTTCGTACTCTCCGGTTCGGTGCACGAGCCGATCCCGGGCCTGACCATCTCCAACGGCCTGCGTCCCGGTCTCGCGGGCTTCGCCAAGTCGCTCTCGGACGAGCTCGGCCCGCGCGGCATCCGTGTTGTCGGCGTGCTCCCGGCCCGTATCGACACGGACCGCGTGCGCGAGTTGGACGGGTACTCCGCGGATCCCGAGGCGACGCGGGCGGCCAACGAGTCGCGGATTCCGCTCCGTCGGTACGGCACGCCGGAGGAGTTCGGGCGGACGGCCGCGTTTTTGTTGTCTCCGGCTGCGTCTTATCTGACGGGGATCATGGTTCCTGTTGATGGTGGGGCTCGGCACGGGTTCTGAACGGCGGGGTTGTTGTGTGTCTGCGGGCAGTGGGGGCTGAGCGCGCAGTTCCCCGCGCCCCTTTGGGGCGCCTTCAGCTGACCCTTTCCGCACGGTGTTTGACCCCGCGCAGCCGGACCTCCGCCGGGAGTGACGCCAGCCCGGCCGAGTCCCGCGCGTGGGCGAGCGCCTCCGCCGTCAGGCGGTGCAGCGCGTCCCCTGGACCGGCGTGCGGTTCCAGGAGCAGCTGGACGCGCGCCTCGGGGAAGCTGCGCCGCCCGGTGAGCGCCACCTGCGCACGCTCGACCCCGTCCAACGCCCCCGCCTCACTGGCCAGTACGCCCTCCAGCGCCCGCCCGCGCAGCAGCGCGCCCTCGCCGTCGCCGGTGTCGACGAGCACCTCGGCGAGCCGGCGCCGCCGCAGCACGGCCGTCAGCCACCACAGGGCGAGCAGCACGACCACGGCGAGTACGGCGATGACGGTGGGCCACCACCAGCCGTCGTCCCGCCACCGCGTCCGGTCCGCGTCGCTCAGCAGCACGTCCTGCCGCCCGTCGTGGATCCACCACGAGGGCGGCTTCGCGCCGAGGCCGACCGCCAGCACGGAACCGCCGAGCACGACAAGGACCAGGCCCGCCAGGCCCAGCAGAACACGGTTCACGATCCTCAGCATCGGCTCATCCCTTCCGGCCCGGCCGCGCTACATGCACCGACAGCGCCGGGCGCCGGGCGAGCCCGAGTCCCCTGATGCCGTCGGCCAGCGCGGCGTCCAAGTCGGCACGTACGTCGTCCAGTTCACGGAAGTGCGACACGGCGCGGACATCGACCTTCGTACGCCCCATGCTGACCCGCACCGACCGCACACCGGACACCTCCATGGCCCGGTCGCGGAGCACCATGGCGGCCGCGCCCCGGTGCAGTCCGGCCCGTACGTCGGCCTGGGCGCGCCGCATCGGCAGGACATCGCGCAGGCCGGGGGTCGCGGCGAGCACGAGCAGCCAGACGCCGAGGGCCGTGGCGACCCCGGCGCCGACGAGCACCCAGGTGTCGTCGAGGGGCCGCTCGGCGAGTTCGCGGGCCAGGGACCTGCGCCACCGCATGGCCGACCGGTCGGCACGCACGGCGGCGACGTCGTACAGCAGGAGACCCACGCCGGCCAGGACCAGCAGGGCGAGGACGCCCGCCGGGACGCGGCGCGCCGACCAGAAGCGGCCCTCCCCGTCGTCGGTGTCGTCGAGGGTCGGCAGCGGTTCGTAGTCCGCCGCGGACGCGGACTGGCCGAGTTCGGTCTCGGGCGCCTTCTCGATCGCCTCGTCGATGACGGGCAGTTGCCGGGTGCTCTCGGAGCCCTGGGGCTCGCTCATTGGATCCTCCCGAGTGCCGCGCCACGCGCCTGTGCCGAATGCAGCCGCTCCACCTGGACAGCGACCTCGGGCACCTGCATCCCCGCCAACGTCTCTACCCGCTGGGCAACTTGACGACGCACGGCACCGCACTGGCCGCCGATGTCGGAGGGATAGTCGAGTTCGAGACTGACCCGGACGCGGGCGACGCCGTGGTGCACGACGACGGAGGCGTGCGGGGGTACGGCGTCGGGCGGCGGCGCGTCGAGGGCCTCACGCGCCGCGCGTGCGGCGATCTTCGCGACGACCCGGTCGGCGATCCGGGTCGCACCGCGCTCGGCCGGCGCGACGGCCCGGCCGGGGCTGCCCGACCGGATGCCCGCACCGGACCCACCGGCCGCAGCCGACCCACCGGCCGCAGCGGACGCACCGGCCGCAGCCGACCCACCGGCCGCAGCGGACGCACCGGCCGCAGCGGACGCACCGGCCGGAGCGGACTCGCTCGACACGTGCGTCACCGGCGCCGGTCGTCGCGCGTGCCGCGGGTGCGGAAGAAGTCACCGGGGTCCAGGTCCCCCTCCAGGTATCGGCCCACGACGAACCCGATGGCGCCCAGCGCCGCCACCAGGAGGAAGGCACCGAACCCGCCGAAGTACCCGGCGAAGCCCAGCGCCATTCCGGCGATCATGCCGATCACGGCCATGCTCATGGTGCGCTCCTCAGCAGGTCTCCGGCGGGTCGCCGATACGGCTTTCACTGGAGCCGGGTCTCCGGCTCCTCTTCCTCTTCTTCCGGCAGCTTGACGTCGCTGACCGCGATGTTGACCTCGACGACCTCCAGGCTCGTCATCCGCTCGACGGCCGCGATGACGTTCTCCCGCACGGCACGGGCGACATCGCCGATGGACACGCCGTACTCGACGACGATCTCCAGGTCGAGCGCGGTCTGCAGTTCGCCGACCTCTGCCTTGACACCGCGCGTGGCGGACTTCGCGCCGCCGCCGGGGACCCGGTCGCGTACCGCGCCGAAGGTCCGCGAGAGCCCGCTGCCCATCGCGTGGACGCCGAGGACGTCGCGGGCGGCGAGCCCGGCGATCTTCTCGACCACGCCGTCGGCGATGGTGGTACGCCCCCGGGTGGCCGGATCGCCACCGCCGCGCTTGGTCACATTGGTCTTCCTGGTCTGCTGCGGGTCCGGCTGCTCACCCTGGGGGGTCTCCGGCCGCTCCCGCTGAGTCATGTCGGTCATCGCCGTTCGTCCCTTTCGGTTGGCCCCTTTGCCCACACTAAGCGGCGTTGCCCGGTCGCGCGCCGGGGATGCGGCAGGCTGGGGCAATGACGGCGGATCGATGGACAGAGGTGGTTCGGCATCAGCTCGGCCTTGGTCGGCTGGTGCCCTTGGGCGGCCCGCGCGACGGCGCGTGGATCACGGAGCGGGCGGCCGTCTCGGCACTGCGCCGCGCGACAGACAACGTGCCGGGCGTACGCCTCGGCTCGCTAAGGCTCTCGCTCACCGATCCGGAGGACGTGTACGAGGCCGCCGTACCGCCTCCGCCCAGCGCGCTGCCGCCCGGGCCGCTCCGGATCAGCGCGGAGTTCGCGGCCACGCTCACGCCCGGCGAACCACTCCCGACCACCGCGTCCCGCCTGCGCGCGGCCCTTGTCTCGGTGTCGACGGAGCGGCTCGGGCTGACGGTCACGGAGGTGGATCTCCGGGTGACGGGCTTGCTGGACACGGACGTCACGGCGCAGGACGTCACAGGGCAGGACGTGACAGCGCAGGACGAGGAAGACGTACACCCTGACGATCGACAGCCCGCCGAAGAGCCTGAGCCGGACACCGACGAGTCCCGGGTGGCCGCCGCCGCACTGTCCGTCCCGGGCGTGACCCGCCTGACCCGCGCACTCGGCGGCCTGGGCCGGGCGGTGCACATCGAGGAGCGGCCAGGCGATACCGCCCTTCCACGCCGCCACGTCCGCGTGGAGATCGAGGTCCGGGCGGCCGAACGCACGCTGGAGGTGGCCCGAGCCGTCCGAACGACGGTCACCGATGCACTCCCGGACCACCCAACCGTGGCCGTACTGGTCACAGCAGTGACGGGCTGACCCCTGCGTCAATCGCGCTCCGTCAGACGCGCCCTTAAGGGGCGCGGGGAACTGCGCGATCAGCCCCCACCGACCCGCACATCACGCACCGCCCTCGGCACGTCCCTCGCGCGGAGCGCAACGACACCCCGCGCCCCGCGGAGCGCTAGTCACCGACCCCAGCCAGATCCCGCAGTCGCCGCCCCTGCGCCGCCCGTTCCGCAACCCGCTGATCCGCATACGTACGGTCCACGGCCCCCTGGAGCAAGGCCTTGGTCTCAATAAGAGCGTCCCGCGGCGCAGCCAGAAGCGCCGCCGCCAGATCCCGGACGGCACCGTCAAGCTGGTCAGCGGGCACAGCAAGGTTGGCGAGCCCGGTCCGCTCCGCCTCCTCGGCCGACACGAACCGCCCCGTCGCACAGATCTCCAGCGCCCGGGCGTACCCCACGAGCCCGACCAGCGGATGCGTCCCCGTGAGGTCCGGTACGAGGCCCAGACTGGTCTCGCGCATGGCGAACTGCACGTCGTCGGCGACGACGCGCAGGTCACAGGCGAGCGCGAGCTGGAAGCCCGCCCCGATGGCATGCCCTTGCACGGCCGCGATGGACACGATGTCGCTCCGTCGCCACCAGGTGAAACCCTCCTGGTACCCGGCGATGGTCGCGTCGAGCTCGGCGTCGGAACCGCGTGCGAGATCGATGAAGGACGGCTCGCCGTCGAAACCCTCGGGCGTGAACGCCTGCCGGTCGAGCCCCGCGGAGAAGGACTTGCCTTCGGCGCGCAGCACGACAACCCGGACGGTGCCCGGCAGGAGTTGCCCCGCCTCGGCCAACGCCCGCCACAGAGCGGGGCTCTGCGCGTTGCGCTTGGCCGGGTTGGCCAGCGTCACCGTGGCGATCGCGTCGTCGACGGTGAGCCGTACGCCGTCCTTGTCGAGCAGCGGGTCGAACGAAGCCATGGGGCCCTCCGATGGGTGCGGTCAGAGGGAGTGCCGTACGGGCACACCCTTAAGTGACTGCACAGTAACCACCCGGGCGGTCAATCGACCGACCGGGTGGCCACCATCGAGGTACGAGGAGCCGCCCGGCGTCAGGCCGACGCGGCCTTCTTGCCTCGCGTCGCTCCGCCACGCCCACGAAGCGTGACGCCCGACTCACTGAGCATCCGGTGCACAAAGCCATACGAGCGGCCGGTCTCTTCGGCCAGCGCCCGGATACTCGCACCGGAGTCGTACTTCTTCTTCAGGTCTGCCGCGAGCTTGTCGCGCGCGGCGCCGGTCACCCGGCTGCCCTTCTTCAGAGTCTCGGCCACCCGTGCCTCCTCATGGGAAGTGCGCTCTGGACTTCTCATGATCACCCCTCAAGAGCTTCCTGGCCACCCATTCGGCAAGGTCCGTAGGACAAGCTTTGAGCGGGGGGAGTCCGTCCCCACGAGCGGAATTTGACATTCCGGACGTCCGCGTCCGTACGGCCGAACGGGTTCATCGACGAAGGTCCAGGTCAGCGAGGCGCGACGGCCAGAGCCTCGGGAGCGAAGGGCCCGGCCACGAAATCGATGTAGGACACACCTCGGTACGAGGAGATCTCACACAGATGATGGATCACGGATCGGCCGAATGATCCATACGCAGTGGATCAGTCATTCGATCAAGCGCGGCTGACCCCGGGCTCAGGGCGGAAGAAGAGCCGAGGGTTCAGGGCTCATGGCTCAGGCGAGGGCCACCAGGTCCGCGTAGTCCGAGCCCCACAGGTCCTCGACGCCGTCCGGCAGCAGGATGATCCGCTCCGGCTGGAGTGCCTCGACGGCGCCCTCGTCGTGGGTGACGAGGACGACGGCGCCCTTGTAGGTCTGCAGCGCGCCGAGGATCTCCTCGCGGCTGGCCGGGTCGAGGTTGTTCGTCGGCTCGTCGAGGAGGAGGACGTTCGCGGAGGAGACCACCAGGGTCGCGAGCGCGAGGCGGGTCTTCTCGCCGCCGGAGAGGACACCCGCCGGCTTGTCGACGTCGTCGCCGGAGAACAGGAACGAGCCGAGTGTCTTGCGGACCTCGACGAGGTCAAGATCGGGGGCGGCGGAGCGCATGTTCTCCAGGACCGTGCGCTTCGGGTCGAGGGTCTCGTGCTCCTGCGCGTAGTAACCGAGCTTGAGGCCGTGGCCCTCGATGATGTTTCCGGTGTCGGGCTTCTCGACGCCGCCGAGCAGCTTCAGAAGGGTCGTCTTTCCGGCGCCGTTGAGGCCGAGGATGACGACGCGCGAGCCCTTGTCGATGGCCAGGTCGACGTCGGTGAAGATCTCCAGGGAGCCGTACGACTTCGACAGCCCCTCCGCCATGAGCGGGGTCTTGCCGCACGGGGACGGCTCGGGGAAGCGCAGCTTGGCGACCTTGTCCGCCTTCCGCACGGCATCCAGACCGGCCAGCAGCTTGTCGGCACGGCGGGCCATGTTCTGCGCGGCGACGGTCTTGGTGGCCTTGGCGCGCATCTTGTCGGCCTGCGAGTGCAGCGTGGCGGCCTTCTTCTCGGCGTTCTGCCGCTCACGCTTGCGGCGCTTCTCGTCGGCCTCGCGCTGCTGCTGGTAGAGCTTCCAGCCCATGTTGTAGACGTCGATCTGGGAGCGGTTGGCGTCCAGGTAGAACACCTTGTTGACGACCGTCTCGACCAGGTCGACGTCGTGGGAGATCACGATGAAGCCGCCGCGGTAGGTCTTCAGGTAGTCGCGCAGCCAGACGATCGAGTCGGCGTCGAGGTGGTTGGTGGGCTCGTCGAGGAGCAGGGTGTCCGCGTCGGAGAACAGGATCCGCGCCAGCTCGATACGGCGGCGCTGACCGCCGGAGAGCGTATGGAGGGGCTGGCCGAGCACGCGGTCTGGCAGGTTGAGCGCGGCGGCGATGGTGGCGGCCTCGGCCTCGGCGGAGTACCCGCCCTTGGTGAGGAACTCGGTCTCCTGGCGCTCGTACTGCCGCATCGCCTTGTCCCGGGTGGCGCCCGAGCCGTTGGCGATGCGCTGCTCGTTCTCCCGCATCTTGCGGATCAGGGTGTCCAGGCCGCGCGCGGACAGGATGCGGTCGCCGGCGAGCTGGTCGAGGTCGCCGGTGCGCGGGTCCTGCGGGAGGTAGCCGACCTCGCCGGAGCGGGTGACGTTGCCCCCGGCGGGTGTGCCCTCGCCGGCGAGGACCTTGGTGAGGGTCGTCTTCCCCGCGCCGTTGCGGCCGACCAGTCCGATGCGGTCGCCCTTGGCGATACGGAAGGTGGCGGACTCGATGAGGATGCGGGCGCCGGCACGCAACTCGATACCGGAAGCGGAAATCACGGACAGACTCCTGGGCAGGGTCGATGACGGAGTGGGCGGCTGAGGTCGTTCACGCCGTCTAATGCGCGAGGAGAATGGCCATGGGCCAAGTCTAACGGGGCCGTGCAACCAAATTGGCTGCGTGCGGGTGTTCGGGACTGTGACGCTCATTGCCCAACGGAGTGCGGCCGGGGCGATCCGGCCGAGGTCGTCCACGGCGATGAGCTGGGCCGTCCAGGAGGTTCCCGCGCGGGGCCGCGCGGGCAGGAGCTCCATCGCGTGACGCATCGCACGCGCGGGCACCAAGGGCGGCCCCGGCCGGCGGGCGGCACCCGGCGCAGATCGCCGTCGGTGGTGGTGCGGTACGTGGCGTCGCACTGCGGGGTGACGACGGCGAGCATGCACACGGTCGAGCCGGGAGTGCGCCGACGCCGCCTCGGGCCACGAGCCGGTCGGCGGCGCCGGCGAGGGTCCGGTGCCAGTGGACGATGCCCCGGATGGTGTCCCTGACCAGTGGTGTCCCTGACCAGTGGCGTCGCGACGAGTGGTGTCCGCGACCAGTTCGTCGTCCCAGAGCGTGATGGCGCCCCCGCAGTGGGGAGCACAGCGAGGGGTGGCAGCCCTCTCGGGCTTCCGCTGAGCGGCCGAATCCCGGGCGGGGCCGCCTGGATCCCGCTCGGCGGGGCGTTGTCAGTGCCGGGTGCAAGACTGTGGAACAGGTCATGATTCGGCAGTTTTCCGACGGCGGAACGAGAGGGAGTGGTCGGCATGGCAGGGATCGGCGGCCGGAGTCCGAGCATCTATCCGACGCTGCTGTACGCGGACGCCAAGGCCGCGATCAGGCAGCTCACGGAGGCTTTCGGCTTCACCGAGGCGTCGGTGTACGAGGGCGAGGGCGGCACGGTGATGCACGCGGAGCTGGTGCAGGGGAACGGCGCGGTGATGCTCGGTTCCAAGGGCCGCGGCGGCCGCTTCGACGAGGCGATGAAGGGCGCGGGCCACACCGGGGTGTACGTCGTCGTGGACGACGTGGACGCGCACCACCAGCGGGCCGTCGACCACGGAGCCGAGATCCTGATGCCCCCGACGGACCAGGACTACGGGTCGCGGGACTACATGGCCCGGGACATCGAGGGCAATATCTGGAGCTTCGGCACGTACACCCCGGAGCTGGGGGCCTGACCCCCCGGGTCAAGGTTCTGCCCCCGGATCAAGCGTCTGACGGCTTGCTCGTCCGCCCGGCCGGGCCCGCTCAGCTGCCCCCGGTGTGCACCTGGAAGGCGGCGCGTCGTACGGCCTTGGCGAGGGCCGGGTCGGGGTGGGCTGCAGCGAGCGCGACCAGGACCTGCACGGTGCGGGGGTGGCCGACCGCGCGCACCTCGTCGAGGAGCGCGGGCACGGTGGGCTGTATGGCGGACTCCAAGTGCCGTACGAGGAGCGGGGCTTCACCGTGGTCGGCGACGGCCGCGGCGGTGTCCACCCACAGCCAGGTGGCCTCCTCGCGGGTGAGCACCTCGTGGGCGTCCTCGGGGTCGTGCCCGTCGTGCTCGGCGAGCCACAGCAGGGCGTACGGGCGCAGGTAGGTCTCGTCGGCCACGGCTCGTACGTCGGGCTCGGCGGGGGCGCCGACGACGCGCAGAGCCTCGAAGGCGAGACCGCGCAGGAGGGCGTCCTCACCGCGGGCGGCGGCGAGGAGCTCGGTGACGGCGCTGCCGACGGGGCGGGCGGCGAGCCAGGCGCGGTACTCGGCGCGGGCCGCGTTCGGCCGCAGCTGGGCGCAGCCGCGGAGCATGTCCTCGGCGCCCTGCTCGATGTTCCCGGCGGGGCTCTGCGCGGCGACGCAGATCTGCTCCAGCTTGACCCAGACGGCCCAGCTGCCGAGCGGGGTGAGCGTGGCCTGACCGTCGGCGCAGGTGAGGGCGCCCACGGCGGCCAGGGCGTGCAGGGCCCAGTCCAGGAGGGGCGCCGGCGGGGTGTCCTCGGCGGGGCGCTCGGCGGGCTCGGGCTGCGGGCCGTAGGGGATTTCGCAGCGCTCGGTGCGCAGTTCTGTGACGCGCTGTTCGAGCAGGTCGAGGAGTTGGGGAACGGGGACCTGTCCGGCGGACAGCTGGAGGAAGGAGAGCACCTGGGGCATGGCCGAGACGACCTCGGCGACGGCGGCGGGCTCGTGACCGTCGGGGCCGGGGTGGGCGATCGACCACGCGTCGAAGAGGGCGACCCAGCCGCGCAGTACGGCGCTGTCGTCGCGGTGCCAGGCACGCAGCCGCCAGCCGGGGCGCGCGATGCCGCCGTGCACCTCGACGAGACCCGCGAGACGTGCGGTGTCCCAGTCCGCGCGGACCTGAGCCGGGCTCAGGGCCAGGTCCGTGGCGGCCCGTTGGGCGGTCGCCTCGGAGAGGGTGCTGCCCTGGCCGTCCGAGGCCGCGCCGCCTTGGCCCCTGCCAGGGCTCAGGGCAGTGTCGGCCCAGCGGGCGACGCGGGCCGCGCCGGCGAGCTGGGCGCGCGCCATACGGGCGAGTTCCGCGGGTGCCGGTGTGCCCTCGGGCGGGCGGGGTGCGGGTCGGCGCGTGGGCCGCTGGGTCATCGCTCGGGGGGCGGCGGCCAGGGTTCGCGGGCGGACGAGTCGGAGCCTGGAGTCGCGCGGGATACGGGACGTCACGGGGGCAGTCTTCCGGTTGACGGTCCGAAAACCCAAACGGAATGTCACGCGGGGCGACAGGGGTGGCCAACGCACCGTGTTCGGCGAGCGCTCGTTGGGGGTGAACGACCAGGTGGTACGGGGTTAAACGGAAGCTCGGTGGCCGGGGTGACCGGAAGCGCCCGGGCGGGTCGAGGGGGTGGCCCCGGAGCGGGTTGAGGAGGTGGCTTCGGGAACGGGCCACGGAGACGGCTCGGGAATGCGTTGAAGAGGTGCCTCGGAAGCGGACCACGGAAACGTGCCGGGAACAGGCTGAAGAGGTGCCTCGGGAACGGGCCACGGAGACGTGCCCGGGAACGGAAACGAGGAGGCGGGCCGGGAACGGGCTGAGGAGAAGCCTCGGGAGCGCGCCAATGAGGTGAGCCGGGGAGCGGGCTTGCGGGCTTGCGGGCTTGCGGGCTTGCGGGCTTGCGGGCTTGCGGGCTTGCGGGCTTGCGGGCTTGCGGGCTTGCGGGCTTGCGGGCTGCGCAGTGGTCCAGGGCGTACCTCGGCGGAGGCTTCGACGGAAGGTCGGCCTGTGCTGGGGCCAAAGAGGTGGCCCGCGGCGCGGGCCACGGAGATAGTGCCGGAAGCGGGAGCCGAGGGGGTGGCTACATCAGCGGGGTGAGGAAGCGGCGGAGGGCTTCTTCGTAGCCGGCCGGGTCGGCGTTCCACATGGCGCCGTGCGGGGCGTCCCGGACCGTGTGCAGACTGACGAGATCGGGGCGGCGCTCGGCGAGGCGGCGCGAGAGGCCCCAGGGGGCGACCGTGTCGTCGGGGCCGTGCAGGACGAGGACCGGCACCTTGAGCCGATAGGGGTCGGCGGCGCCCTGGATGCGGTCGGCACCAAGGCCCGTGCGGCCCTGGGCGGCGCGGACCGCCAGCGGCAGCAGGGCGCCGGGGGTGCGGCGGGCCGTGGCGAGGGCGCGCAGCGTGGCCTCCCAGCTGAGGACGGGCGAGTCCAGGACGAGGCCGGAGATCCGGTCGCGCAGCGCGGAGTGCGCGGCGGCGCGCAGGGCCATGGTGGCGCCGGTGGACCAGCCGTGCAGAACGACCCGCTCGGCGCCGTGGCGCACGGCGTGGCGGATGGCCGCGTCCAGGTCGCGCCACTCCGTTTCGCCGAGGTGGTTCAGGCCGTCCGCAGGACGCGGGGCGCCGAGGTCGCCGCGGTAGGCGAGGTCGAGGACCGGGAAGTGGTGGCGGTGCAGGAACTCCATGACGTTCATGGGGTGTTCGCGCGTGGCGCCGAGGCCGTGCACGGTGATCACCCAGGTGTCGCGGGCGGCCGGCACCAACCAGGCGGGCAGGACGCCGAGTTCGCCCGGCACGTCCACGTCGGTGTGGTCGAGGCCGAGGGCGGTGCTGGGGTCGCCGATGTGCACGGCGGGCGTGAACCAGACCCTTTCGCCGGGTTCCAGGGTGCCGTGGGTGACGCGTTCCAGGCGGCGTACGACGGTGTCGGCGGAGTGCGGGGCGGCGTTCAGGAGCGGGCCGACCACCGCGTGGCTGCCGTCGCCGCTCAGGCCGTACACGCCCGGGCGCTGGGAGGCCAGGGCGCGGGTCAGGGTGATCCGGCCCGCGGCCGTGGCGTGGACGGTGAGACGGGGTTCGGTGGGCAGTGGTTTGCCCGGCGGCGCCTTGAGGGCGGCGTCGCTGGCGAAGCGGCCCGCTGCGACGGTGGCCGCGCCGGCTATGGCAACGGTGAGGGCGGTGGTGACGGCTGCGGTCGTCGGCTTCACGGGTCCAGTCTCCTGAGGGAGCCCGCTGTCGGCCAGTGGAGCGGGGCGGGGTGTTTGGTGCGGCCCGCCGTCCTTTGCTGTTGGTCGGTGGATCCGTGGGGGACGCGGCGGGTTCGGCACCGCCGGAATGGTGCGCCCCGGCTGAGCGCCGTCGCGGTGGGGATCGTGGCGGCCGGGGGCAGGAGCGAGACGCCTCAGCTTTCCGGCTGCCCATACCCCCGCAACCGCTCCCCCACCTCACGTACCTCCGCCTCGGAGAGGAGCGTGGGCGTGTGCCCCGGGAGCGAGGACGCCGTCAGCCACACCCGGCACATCCACTCCAGTTGGGCCGTACGGTCGTAGGCCTGGGCAAGGGTGGGGCCGTAGGTGAGGGTGCCGTGGTTCTGGAGGAGGCAGGCGGTGCGGTCGCGCAGGGCTTGGAGCATGTTCTCGGCCAACTTTTCCGTGCCGTAGGTCGCGTAGGGGGCGACGCGGACGGGGCCGCCCAGCGCGGCGGCCATGTAGTGGATGAGCGGCAGCTCCGTGACGAGGGTCGAGACGGCCGTGGCGTGCACTGCGTGGGTGTGCACGACGGCCCGCGCGTCGGTGGCCCGGTAGATCGCGAGATGCATGGGCAGTTCGCTGGTCGGAACGAGTGAACCGAGGACCCGTCGGCCGTCGAGGGCGACCCCGCAGATGTCCTCGGGCGCCAGCCGGTCGTACGGGACTCCGGTCGGCGTGACCAGGACGGTGTCCCCGACGCGCACCGACACGTTGCCCGACGTACCGACGACCAGACCGTCGGACACGGTCCGGCGGGCCGTCGCCACGAGGTCACCCCAAGCCCGTTCCAGTGCCTCGCGCGCCCGAGGCGCACCCCGTTCCCCCGCGTCCCGCCCGTTCCCTGTGTCCCGCCGCTGCTCAGCCATGCCCGCGATCCTGCCAGCCGGGTGTCCCAACCCCGCGCGGGCGAGGGCACTTTAGGGCGGAATCCATGCATCCGAAAGGTCACAGACAGGGACAAATAATCCGCCGCGAGCAAATGACCGGCATCCGACGGCCTTTCAGGGACCTTCCAGTAATCTCTGGGAGATTTTTCGTGCGCGTCGCCATTCCGGGGGGAAACATGGCTCGTGATCGCAAACCGTCCCGCCCTCGCGCCCGCCTCGTCGCGGCCTCTGTCGCGACCCTGGCACTGGGCGGAACCGCTCTCTTGGAGGTGCCGGCCTCGGCGGCCGCCAAGCCCAAGGGACACGACGTCTCCTCGCACCAGAAGAACGTCAACTGGTCGAGCGCGAAGAGCAAAGGCGCCAAGTTCGTCTACGTGAAGGCAACCGAGTCCACCACCTACCGCAATCCGTACTTCGGGCAGCAGTACAACGGTGCGCGGGGCGCGGGCCTGGTCCGCGGGGCGTACCACTTCGCGTTGCCGCACAAGTCGTCCGGCAAGGCCCAGGCCGCGTACTTCGTGCGCAACGGGGGCGGCTGGCGGGCGGACGGCTGGACGCTGCCGCCCGCGCTGGACATCGAGTACAACCCGTACGGCAAGAAGAAGTGCTATGGGCTGAGCAACAGCAAGATGGTCAGCTGGATCAAGTCTTTCAGCGACGAGGTGAAGCGGCAGACCGGCCGCCGACCGGTGATCTACACCAACTACAACTGGTGGAAGATGTGCACCGGCAACAGCGCCGCCTTCGCCTCCAACCATCCGCTGTGGCTGGCCCGCTACAGCTCGTCGGCGGGGTCGCTGCCGTCGGGCTGGAGGTTCTGGACGTTCTGGCAGCACGACAACAGCGGCAGCCTGCCGGGGGACCAGAATCTCTTCAACGGGTCCAAGGCTCAGCTCAAGAACTTCGCCAAGGGGTAGTCAGGTAGTCAGGATGGCGGAGCCCTGGGTTCCGCCTCCGCTCGAGGGCCCCTCGCCGCCACTCCGGCACAAGTGGAGTGGCGGCACTACTATCGGGTCACCTTGCAGCCTGCCTCAGTTCACTTTCCGTTCATCCAGGTTGCCTACGGTCCACGAGCCAATGACGTCCAACAGAAGTTCGGGTAAATGGAAAACTTCTCGCTGATCCTCGCGATTGTGGTGATCACTGCACTCGCGTTCGATTTCACGAACGGTTTCCACGACACCGCCAACGCGATGGCCACCACCATCTCGACCGGTGCCCTCAAGCCCAAGGTCGCGGTGGCCATGTCGGCCGTCCTGAACCTTGTCGGCGCCTTCCTCTCCGTGGAAGTCGCCAACACGATCTCGAAAGGGCTCGTGAACGAGGACGGCATACAACCCGAGGTCATCTTCGCGGCGCTCGTCGGCGCCATCCTCTGGAACCTGCTGACCTGGCTCGTCGGACTCCCGTCCAGCTCCTCGCACGCCCTGATGGGCGGCCTGATCGGCGCCACCGTCGCCTCGGCCGGCCTGGACGCCGTCCACGGCGACGTGCTCGTCACCAAGGTCCTGATCCCCGCGGTCGCCGCGCCGATCGTCGCTGGTCTCGCCGCACTGCTGGCCACCCGGCTGACGTACAAGGCCGGCAGGAACATCGACGAGAAGTCCTCCGCGAAGGGCTACCGCGCCGGGCAGATCGCCTCCGCCGGCCTGGTCTCGCTCGCCCACGGCACCAACGACGCCCAGAAGACGATGGGCATCATCACCCTGGCCCTGGTCGCCGGAGGCGCCATCGCCCCCGACTCGGACCCGCCGGTCTGGGTCATCCTCTCCGCGGGTCTGGCCATCGCGCTCGGCACCTATCTCGGCGGCTGGCGCATCATCCGCACGATGGGCAAGGGCCTGACCGACCTCCAGCCGCAGCAGGGCTTCGCCGCCCAGACCAGCGCGGCCACGGTCATCCTGGCCTCCTCGCACATCGGCTTCTCCCTCTCCACCACCCACTCGGTCTCCGGCGCCGTGATGGGCGCGGGTCTCGGCCGCAAGGGCGGGGTGATCCGCTGGTCCACCGCCACCCGGATGTTCGTCGCCTGGGGTCTGACCCTGCCGGCCGCGGCCCTGGTGGCCGCCCTCGCCGAGTACCTGACCTCCCTCGGGGGCTGGGGTACGGGCGCCGTCGCCGTGTTCCTGGTCGGCTCCAGCGCCTGGATCTGGCTGGCCTCCCGCCGCCAGGTGATCGACCACACCAACGTCAACGACGCCGATGAGCCCGCGGGCGTGGTGACCACCGCCATGGCGGCCGTCACACCGCCTCCGGCGGGCGTCGACGAGGACGTCGTGGCCACCGTCCAGACCCCCGCCACCGAGGCCGCGACGAACCAGTCGACGCCGTCGGCCACGGTCTGAGCCCACCGGAATCCGATCCCACCGGAAGAAGCAACAACAGTGCACATCGACTGGGCAGCCCTCGGCTCCGTCTTCGGAGTCAGCCTCATCGTCACCGTCGCCCTCGTGGGCCTCTTCACCCTCGGCATCGTCGGCCTCTCCAAGCGCGAGACGGCCTCCGCCCAGGGCAACTCCGCGGCCCTCGCGCTCACCGGCGCGTACGCGTGCTTCGCGGCGTGTACGGCAGCAGTCGCGTACGGCATCTATCTGATCGTCGCCTGACCCCGCCCGGCCCCGCCCGATCGTCGCCTGACCCCGCCCGATCGTCGCCTGATTCCGCCGCTCGTCGGCTGCCCCCGCGCGCCGGTCAACCACCCCGCGCGCCCCGCCACTATGTCGGCGTCTCTCCGTTTACCTCTTGTGCGAATGCCCCGGACGATCAAGCGTCCGGGGCATCCCCATATGTACGACTTTGGTCGTTACGTACGGTAAGGTCTACACCGCACCGCGACCTCGTCGAAGCGACATGTGTCGAATGGACGGCAGCTAGCCGCCGACACCCAACTAACCTATTCTATGAGGAAGTTGCTACTCGACGTTGGCCGCTCGACCAGTCGAAGACGACATGCAGCAGGGAGCGCCATGGCCAGGGACATCGATCCGAGCCTGAATCGACGCAGGCTCCGAATCGAACTGCGCAAGGCCCGTGAGGACGCCGGCCTCACTCAGCGGGACGCCGCGAATGCCCTTGAATGGTCCCTGTCAAAACTGATCCGGCTGGAGGCCGGGACGGTCAGCATCAGCGTCACCGACCTGCGCGCGCTGCTCCAGCAGTACGACGTCACCGAGGCGCATCTGGTGGCCGAGCTGGAAGAGGCCGCGCGCGGCTCGAAGGGGCTGTCCTGGTGGGCGCCGTACAGCGACATGGTGCGCCCGCAGTTCGCGCAGTACCTGGGCTACGAGAGCGCCGCGACCTCGATCCGCATCTACCATCCGACGCTCATCCCGGCCCTGTTCCAGACCGAGGACTACGCGATGGCACAGGTGGCGCCCCGCTCGACCAACGAGGAGGCCCGGCGGTCGGCGGAACTGCGCACCACCCGGCAGGAGCGGAGCTTCGACGGCGAGCAAGGGCCGGAGGTGGGGATCGTGCTGGACGAGTCGGCGGTCCGGCGGGTCATCGGCGGCCCCGGGGTGATGCGGCGGCAGCTGGAACATCTCAAGACACTGTCCGAGCACCCGCGCGTCACCATGCGGGTGCTGCCCTTCTCGGCGGGCGCGCACTACAGCTTGGTCAGTTCGTTCATCCTGCTCGGTTTCAAGGACGACGACGACCTGCTCTACCTCGAAGGCCCCACCGGCAGCGTGTCCAACCGTGACGACCTGGATCTCACGGCGCGCTACCAGGAGTGCTTCGAGGACATCAGCAACAAGGCGTACGAAGGCGACCGGATGATCGAGCTGATCGACGCGGTCAAGGAGAGTCTCGACAACACCTGACCCCGGGAGGGACGACCCGGGCGAAACAACGGGGAGGGCCCATGGCGGTCTTCGGGTTCCTTGAGTGGTGCAGGGGGCTGCTCGCGGCCCGCTTCGTGGCGGCGGGCGAGCCCTCGGGTGCCCCTCCGGAGACGACCGCCGACCCGGGCGAGGACGGCACTGTTCCCATCGACGACAGCGCGCTCAAGGCGTACGCCATGCAGCGGCGGGAGTGGGCCGAGGCGCTCATCGACGTGGAGAGCGCACGGGTCGATGGCGAAATACGGTTACTTGCGGTCCGTCTGCTGCTGGGCACGGCATGCGGCAGCATCCTCCTGTTCAGCATCGCCGTGTCCGCCCGGATCGCCCCCAGCCTCCGGATGGGCTCCCTGACTCCCCTGACCACAACGGTGTTGGGTGCGCTGGGCGCTGCCGTCGTCACCGCCCTCGCGGCCGGCGTGGGCAAGGTTCTGCGCGGTCGTTCGGAAGTCGCGCGGTCCTCCGCGGTCAGCGGGCCCCAGAGTCCCGCGGGCGAACTGCCGCCAGAGCCCGGTTCAGGGCCCGGAGACGCTCCGTGACCGGAGTGATCCCCCACCAGAGCCCGGCGCCCGCGGCGGCGAGGACGGTCACGCTCACCCAGACGAGAACCCGCGCCTCGGCTCCCGGCACCAGCAGCGCCGCGAGCGCGCCGACCCCCACGGCGAGCACGCCCGCCGACAGGGAGAAAAGCAGTAGCGGAGCGGCCGCCGACAGGGAAGTGCGCGGCGGATGGGCACCTCCCGCACGTGCCGAGACTTCCTTGGCCCTGTCTCCCATGTGGGTCCCTCCCGTCCCTTGGACGGATCTTCAGAAACCGTCCGCTGCCGGGTTCTCAAGCTCAGCCAGCAAACCACACCAAGTGACCCGGCGAAAGACGAGTACCGGGCCTTCGCGTCGCTTCGAATCGCGCACCAGAACGCGCGCCCCCTCTACGGCCACTTCCACACAGTCGCCGGATTCGTCCTTCGAGTAACTACTCCTGGTCCACACCCGTGCCGAAGGCTCCCTGCCGACCACACCGACCTCCACCTCACCAGTCAGCGCACCGACACAGCGTCCTCACCGCGACGACCCGAGCGCCGTGTCCGGCCACTGCCCGAGGCAGCGGAGGCTCGGCCACACCAGGTTCGTCTCCCCGCCACGAAATACCCAATGCCGCTCGTCGGCGCTCTCAGTGTTCGTACTGCCGTTCCTCCAGTCTTCCCCGCTTTCCCGCCCGGAAAGAGCCCAGAAAGCGCCGATTCGGACGACTGACGATATTTCAGCGGTGTGGGGCTCAGCACACCGCAGCTTCGCAGGTCAACAGCAAGTTGACGGTTGTTCGCGGGCCGTGGTGGACTGCCGGGGCCATGTACGACGGCAGGAGAGGAAGCCGGTGCGAATCCGGCGCGGTCCCGCCACTGTTACCGGGGAATCGATCCCCCGGGAGCCAGGAACTCTCGCCGTCGGTCTCGTCGAACCAGGGCGTGGACACCCTGAGTGAGGACATATCGCCATGTGCGGCCGCCTGTTGTGGACCTGTGTGCCCAGTACGAGGGTGCTTCGGACGAGGGATCTGCCTTACGTAACGGCGGGCTGATCCGATGCGTGCCGATCGCGTCTTCGCGTACGGCGCCGCCGCCGGCCTCCTCGGTGACCTGCTGCTCGGCGATCCCCGCCGGGGGCATCCGGTCGCCGCTTTCGGGCGGGCCGCGGGAGCCGTGGAGCGGGTGCTGTGGCGGGACCACCGGGGGTGGGGCGCGCTGCATGCCCTTGTGTGCGTCGGCGGTGCCGTGTCCCTCGCGGGTGCCGCCGCCCATTCCGTACGCACGTCACGTACCGCTTCCATCGCGCTGACCGCGGCCGCCACTTGGGCGGTCGTCGGGGGAACCTCCCTCGGCCGGGAGGCCCGAGCCATCGGCGGGGCGCTCGCCGCCGGGGACATCGAGACGGCCCGGGAGCGGCTGCCTCATCTGTGCGGGCGGGATCCGCAGGCGCTGGACGCCGACGGGATCGCCCGGGCCGTGGTCGAGTCCGTCGCCGAGAACACCTCCGACGCCGTCGTGGGCGCGCTGGTGTGGGGGGCCGTGGGTGGTGTGCCGGGGCTCGTCGGGTTCCGGGCGGTGAACACGCTGGACGCCATGGTCGGGCACAAGTCGGCCAAGTACCGGCGGTACGGGTGGGCTTCGGCGCGGCTCGACGACATCGCGGGGTGGCCGGGGGCACGGCTGACCGCGGTGCTCGCCGCCGCCGCGGGCGGCAGTCCACGGGGGGCCGTACGTGCCTGGCGAGCCGACGCCGCCAAGCATCCGAGCCCCAACGCCGGGCCCGTCGAGGCCTCGTTCGCGGGGGCGCTCGGCGTGCGGCTGGGCGGGACCCTCTCGTACGCGGGAAGGGTCGAGCACCGGCCCGTACTCAATGGTGCGGGGCGGCCTGTTGAGGTCGGGGACATCGAGCGGGCCGTGCGGCTCTCGCGCCGGGTGAGCATGCTCGCCCTGGGCGTGAGTGTCGCGGGGCGCATGCTGCTGAAGCGGGGGGACTCATGAGTGGCGGGCTGCTCGTCGCCGGTACGACGTCCGACGCGGGCAAGAGTGTCGTGACCGCCGGGATCTGCCGGTGGCTGGTGCGCCAGGGCGTGAAGGTGGCGCCCTTCAAGGCGCAGAACATGTCCCTCAATTCGTTCGTCACGCGGGAGGGCGCGGAGATCGGGCGGGCGCAGGCCATGCAGGCACAGGCCGCGCGCGTGGAGCCCACCGCGCTGATGAATCCCGTGCTGCTGAAGCCGGGCAGCGACCGCAGCAGCCAGGTCGTTCTCATGGGAAAGCCCGTGGGCGAGATGACAGCGCGCGGCTACCACGGAGGACGGCAGGAACGGCTCCTCGGGACCGTGCTGGAGTGCCTCGCCGAGTTGCGGGGCACGTATGACGCGGTGATCTGTGAGGGGGCGGGCAGTCCCGCCGAGATCAACCTGCGGCGGACGGACATCGTGAACATGGGGGTCGCCCGGAATGCCCGGCTGCCCGTTCTCGTCGTGGGTGACATCGATCGCGGGGGCGTCTTCGCGTCCTTCTTCGGCACGGTGGCGCTGTTGTCGCGGGAGGACCAGGCGCTCGTCGCCGGGTTCCTCGTGAACAAGTTCCGCGGGGATGTCTCACTGCTGGAGCCCGGCCTCGACATGCTCCGGGATCTCACCGGGCGTCCCTCGTACGGCGTCCTGCCCTTCCGGCACGGCCTCGGTATCGACGAGGAGGACGGGCTGCGGGTCTCGATGCGGGGGGCTGTACGGGAATCCGTCGTGGCTCCGCCCGTCGGCGCGGACGTACTCCGGGTCGCCGTCTGCGCGATCCCCCTGATGTCCAACTTCACCGACGTGGACGCGCTGGCCGCCGAACCGGGCGTCGTCGTGCGGTTCGTGGACAGGGCGGAGGAACTGGCCGACGCCGACCTTGTCGTCATCCCCGGGACCCGGGGGACGGTCAAGGCCCTGGAATGGCTGCGGGAGCGCGGACTCGCGGAGGCCATCGCGCGCAGAGCCGCGGAAGGGCGCCCCGTGCTGGGCATCTGCGGCGGCTTCCAAGTCCTCGGCGAGCACATCGAGGACGAGGTCGAATCCAGAGCGGGTGCCGTCGACGGACTCGGACTCCTCCCCGTACGGGTGCGGTTCGCGCGCGAGAAGACCCTCACCCGACCCGTCGGGGAGGCGCTCGGCGAACCCGTCGAGGGGTACGAGATCCACCACGGGGTCGCCGAAGTCACCGGTGGCACACCCTTCCTGGACGGCTGCCGGGTCGGCGAGGTCTGGGGTACGCACTGGCACGGCTCGCTGGAGTCGGACGGTTTCCGGCGGGCCTTCCTGCGCGAGGTCGCGGCCGCCGCGGGCCGCCGCTTCGTACCGGCCGCCGATACGTCGTTCGCGGCGCTGCGCGAGGAGCAGCTGGACCGGCTCGGCGATCTGATCGAGGAACACGCGGACACGGACGCGCTGTGGCGGCTCATCGAGTCCGGCGCGCCGACAGGACTGCCTTTCATTCCACCGGGAGCGCCCGCATGAGCACAGTGTTGTTGTTGTCGACCGCCGACACGGATCTGCTGGCGGCCCGTGCCTCCGGCGCCGCGTACCGGATCGGCAATCCGACCCGCGTGGATGTCGCGGAGGAGCTTCCCGCGCTCCTCGAGGGCGCGGACATCGCCGTCGTACGACTGCTGGGCGGCAAGCGCGCCTGGGAGGACGGGCTCGCCGTCCTCCAGTCGTCCGGGATTCCGACCGTGCTGCTCGGCGGAGAGAGCGTGCCGGACGCGGAGTTGATGGCCGAGTCGTCGGTTCCGGCGGGCGTCGTCGCCGAGGCGCTGCGCTATCTCGTCGAGGGGGGCCCGGAGAATCTCGCCGAGTTGTCCCGCTTCCTCTCCGACACCGTGCTGCTGACCGGTGAGGGCTTCACCGAGCCGCTGAAGATGCCCGAGTACGGCGTCCACGGCGAGCGTGCCTTCGTCGACGGCCGCCCGACCGTCGGCGTGCTCTTCTACCGGGCCCACGAACTGTCCGGCAACACCGCCTTCGTCGACACGCTGTGCGACGCGATCGAGGCACGCGGCGCCAACGCCCTTCCCGTGTACTGCGGTTCGCTGCGCGGCGCCGACGAGGGCCTGTACGAGATCCTCGGCCGGGCCGACGCGCTGGTCGCCACCGTGCTCGCGGCCGGCGGCACGCACGCCTCGCAGGCGTCCGCCGGCGGTGACGAGGAGGCCTGGGACATCGGCGCGCTCGCCGACCTCAACATCCCTGTCCTGCAAGGGCTCTGCCTGACCTCGTCGAACAGTGCCTGGGCCGCGTCCGACGCCGCCCTCTCCCCCATGGACGCCGCGATGCAGGTCGCGATCCCGGAGTTCGACGGGCGGCTCATCACGGTCCCCTTCTCCTTCAAGGAGCAGGGTCCGGACGACGTGCCGGTGTACGTCGCCGACCCCGAGCGGGCCGCGCGGGTGGCCGGAATCGCCGTGCGCCACGCCCGGTTGAAGCACAAGCCGAACGAGGAGAAGAAGCTCGCGCTCGTCTTCACCGCCTATCCGACGAAGCACTCCCGGGTCGGCAACGCGGTCGGACTCGACACGCCCGCTTCGGCGATCCGGGTGCTGGACGCGCTGCGGGACGCCGGGTACGGCGTCGAAGGGCATCCCGACAACGGCGACGAGTTGATCCACCGGCTCATCAACGCCGGTGGCCACGACGTCGAATGGCTGACGGAGGAGCAGCTCGCCGCCGCCCCCGCCCGCGTACCGCTCGCCGATTACCAGGCCTGGTTCGGCAAGCTCGACCCCAAGCTGCGCGACGGGATGCTGGAGGCGTGGGGCGAACCGCCGGGCTCCCTCTACGTGGACGGCGACGACATCGTGCTGGCCTCCCTCCAGTTCGGGAACGTCGTCGTGATGATCCAGCCGCCGCGCGGCTTCGGCGAGAACCCGATCGCGATCTACCACGACCCGGACATGCCGCCGTCGCACCACTACATGGCGGCGTACAGGTGGCTCGAGACTGCATCTTCTCAAGCGGGGTTCGGCGCGGACGCGATCGTCCACATGGGCAAGCACGGCACGATGGAATGGCTGCCCGGCAAGGGACTGGGGCTGAGCGGCGGCTGTGCCCCCGACGCCGTCCTCGGCGAACTCCCCCTCATCTACCCCTTCATCGTCAACGACCCGGGCGAGGGCACTCAGGCCAAGCGCCGCGGGCACGCCACGGTCGTCGACCACCTCGTCCCGCCGATGGCGCGCGCGGACACGTACGGCGATCTGGCGAAGCTGGAACAACTCCTCGACGAGTACGCCCTGGTGTCGGACCTGGACCCGACGAAGGCGCCGGCCGTGCGCGCCCAGATCTGGACCCTGGTCAAGGCGGCGGAGCTGCATCACGACCTGCACGTGGACGACCAGCCGGACGACGGCGACTTCGACGAGTTCGTCATGCACATCGACGGGTATCTCTGCGAGATCAAGGACGTGCAGATCCGCGACGGGCTGCACATCCTGGGCGGCGGCCCGGAGGCCGAGCCGCGCGTCAACCTCGTCCTCGCCGTGCTGCGGGCGTCGCAGGTGTGGGGCGGCGCTGCGAACGCGCTGCCGGGTCTGCGCGCCTCCTTCGCGTCCCATTTCGGCCTGGTCGAGAAGGAGTTGCTGGCCGAGCCGGGTGCGCCGGTGAAACTGCCGGTCGAGCTGACGGACCTCGTCGAGGGACCGTCGCGCACGGCCGCCGACGCGATCGACCTGCTGGAGATCCTGTGCCGCCGGGTCGCCGAGGGCATGGAGGAGCGCCGCTGGGACGTGACGACCGTCCCCGCGCTCGTACGCGAGGTCGTCGGCACCGAACTTCCGGACGCCACCGCGGTGTTGGAGTTCGCGTGCCGTGAGGTCGTGCCGCGGCTCGCCCGTACGACGGACGAGATCGACCACATCCTCCTGGCCCTGAACGGTGGTTACGTCCCGGCGGGACCGTCCGGCTCGCCGACCCGCGGACTGGTCAACGTCCTGCCGACCGGCCGCAACTTCTACTCCGTCGACCCCAAGGCCATCCCCTCCAGGCTCAGTTGGGAGGTCGGACAGTCGCTCGCCGACTCGCTCGTGCAGCGGTATCTCCAGGACACCGGCGCGTACCCGAAGTCCGTCGGCCTGACGGTCTGGGGTACG
The DNA here is from genome assembly GCF_052245575.1 of Streptomyces sp. 2A115. Classification (NCBI taxonomy): domain Bacteria; kingdom Bacillati; phylum Actinomycetota; class Actinomycetes; order Kitasatosporales; family Streptomycetaceae; genus Streptomyces; species Streptomyces sp. 2A115. The sequence goes on from NZ_JBQQCG010000048.1 coordinate 71,752, forward strand.
TCGGCCATGCGCACCCAGGGCGACGACATCGCGGAGATCCTGGCGCTGCTCGGCTGCCGTCCGGTGTGGGACGACGCGTCGCGCCGGGTGATGGGCTTCGAGGTCGTGCCGGTGACCGAACTCGGACGCCCCCGCATCGATGTGACGGTCCGTATCTCCGGCTTCTTCCGAGACGCGTTCCCGCACGTGGTCGGGCTGATCGACGACGCGGTGCGGACGGTGGCGGATCTGGACGAGCCCGCCGACCAGAACTACGTACGCGCGCACGCCGACGAGGACACCGCCGAGCACGGCGACCGCCGACGCGCGACGGCCCGTATCTTCGGGTCGAAGCCGGGAGCCTACGGGGCCGGGTTGCTGCCGCTCATCGACGCGCGCAACTGGCGCTCCGACGCGGACCTCGCCGAGGTGTACGCGGTGTGGGGCGGTTACGCGTACGGGCGCGGGCTCGACGGGCGGGCGGCGCGCGGGGACATGGAGACGGCGTTCAAGCGCATCGCCGTCGCGGCGAAGAACGTCGACACCCGAGAGCACGATCTCGTCGACGCCGACGACTACTTCCAGTACCACGGCGGGATGGTCGCCATGGTGCGCCATCTGACGGGAGCGAGTCCGGAGGCGTATGTCGGGGACTCGGCCGTACCCGACCAGGTGAAGACCCGGACCCTCGGCGAGGAGACGCACCGCGTGTTCCGCGCCCGCGTCGTCAACCCGCGCTGGATGGCGGCCATGCGGCGCCACGGCTACAAGGGCGCCTTCGAGATGGCGGCGACCGTCGACTACCTCTTCGGGTACGACGCCACGGCCGGGGTCGTGGACGACTGGATGTACGAGAAGCTCAGCGCGGAGTACGTCTTCGACGCCGAGAACCAGGACTTCATGAAGAAGTCCAACCCCTGGGCGCTGCGCGGGATCACCGAGCGGCTGCTCGAGGCGGCGGACCGCGGGCTGTGGGCAGAGCCGGACGCGGAGACGATCGAGCGGCTGCGGGCCACGTACCTGGAGCTCGAGGGCGACTTGGAGGGTGACGACCAGTGAGTACTCCGTTTCCGTTCACGGCCGTTGTCGGCCAGGACGACCTGCGGCTCGCGCTGCTGCTGAACGCCGTGTCGCCCGCGGTGGGCGGCGTGCTCGTACGTGGCGAGAAAGGCACGGCCAAGTCCACTGCCGTGCGTGCCCTTTCGGCGCTCATGCCGGAGGTGGACGTCGTCGCCGGATGCCGGTTCTCGTGTGCGCCCGCCTCGCCCGATCCGGCGTGTCCCGACGGGCCGCACGAGGTGGGGCCCGGGGTGTCGCGGGCTGCGCGGATGGTCGAGCTGCCGGTGGGCGCGTCCGAGGACCGGCTCGTCGGTGCGCTGGACATCGAGCGGGCGCTGGCCGAGGGCGTGAAGGCCTTCGAGCCGGGGCTGCTGGCCGACGCGCATCGCGGGATTCTGTACGTCGACGAGGTCAACCTCCTTCACGACCACCTGGTTGATCTGCTGCTGGACGCGGCCGCGATGGGTGCCTCGTACGTCGAACGCGAGGGTGTCTCCGTACGGCATGCCGCGCGGTTCCTGCTCGTCGGGACCATGAACCCCGAAGAGGGCGAGCTGCGGCCGCAGTTGCTCGACCGGTTCGGGCTCACGGTCGAGGTCGCGGCCTCGCGTGAGCCCGACCAGCGCGTGGAGGTCGTGCGGCGGCGGCTCGCGTACGACGACGACCCGGAGGGTTTCGCGGTGCGCTGGGCCGACGAGGAGTCGGCGGTACGGGCCCGGATCGTGGCGGCGCGGGAGCTGTTGCCGTCCGTGCGGCTCGGTGACGGGGCGCTGCGGCAGATCGCGGCGACCTGTGCCGCCTTCGAGGTGGACGGTATGCGGGCCGACATCGTCATGGCCCGGACCGCGACCACGCTGGCCGCGTGGGCCGGGCGGACCGAGGTCCTGGCGGAGGACGTGCGGCAGGCCGCGCTGCTCGCGCTGCCGCATCGGCGGCGGCGGAACCCCTTTGACGCGCCGGGACTCGACGAGGACAAGCTCGACGAGACGCTGGAGGAGTTCGGGGACGGCTCCGGGGGCGGGGACGGATCCGGGGACTCCGGCGACGACGATCCGGATCCGGACGGGCCCGGCGGGGGCGGCGGGCAGCCTCCCCAGGACGGGCCGCGGGACGGGGCCGACAGCCCCGAGGCCGGTGGTGAGGAAGCCGGTGGCGACGAGGCCGCCCAGCCGGAAGCGGGCGAGGCCGGGCAGCCGCAGGCTTCCGGTGCCGGCTCCGGCGAGCAGCAGGCCGTACGGGCCGCCGAGCCCTTTCGTGCGAAGGCGTTGACCGTGCCCGGTCTGGGCGAGGGGGCCGCCGGGCGGCGGTCCCGGGCGCGGACCGAGCACGGGCGGACCACCGGGGCCCGGCGGCCCCAAGGTGCGCTCACCAAGCTGCACTTGGCGGCGACCGTGCAGGCCGCGGCGCCCCATCAGCGGGCGCGTGGGCGATCCGGGCCAGGGCTCGTCGTACGGCGGGACGATCTGCGGCAGGCCACCCGGGAGGGGCGGGAGGGGAACCTCGTGCTGTTCGTCGTGGACGCCTCCGGATCGATGGCGGCTCGGCAGCGGATGAGTGCCGTGAAGGGGGCCGTTCTTTCGTTGCTGCTCGACGCCTATCAGCGGCGGGACAAGGTGGGGTTCGTTACCTTCCGGGGGTCCGCGGCCGATGTGGCGCTGCCGCCCACCTCTTCCGTGGACGCGGCCGCCGTGCGGCTGGAGTCGTTGCCGACGGGTGGGCGTACGCCGCTCGCGGCCGGGCTGTTGCGTGCGCACGACGTGTTGCGGGTGGAGCGGTTGCGGGATCCGGCCCGGCGGGCGCTGGTTGTGGTGGTGACCGACGGGCGGGCCACGGGTGGCCCCGAGCCGGTGGCGCTCGCGGGGCGGGCGGCTCGGCTGTTCGCCGTCGACGGGATCGCGTCCGTTGTCGTCGACTGCGAGTCCGGGCCCGTACGGCTCGGGCTGGCCGGGCAGCTCGCGGGTGAGCTCGGCGGGACCGCGGTGACGTTGGACGAGCTGCGGGCCGACTCGATCGCCGGGCTGGTCAGGGATGTTCAGAGCAACCGCACAGCTAACAGCAAGAGCAACAGCAGGAGGGCCGCGTAGTGCCGCAGGGACAGCCGAGTGTCGTACCGGACGACGGCCTGACGACTCGTCAGCGACGGAATCGGCCGCTTGTCGTGGTGCATACGGGGATCGGGAAGGGCAAGTCCACCGCTGCCTTCGGGCTCGCGTTGCGGGCCTGGAATCAGGGGTGGCCCATCGGGGTGTTCCAGTTCGTCAAGTCGGCGAAGTGGAAGGTCGGGGAAGAGAACGCGCTGCGCGTGCTGGGGGCCAGCGGTGAGGGCGGGTCCGTCGACTGGCACAAGATGGGCGAAGGGTGGTCGTGGGTGCAGCGCGACTCCCAGATGGACAACGAGGAGAAGGCCCGCGAGGGCTGGGAGCAGGTCAAGCGGGACCTCGCCGCGGAGACGTACAAGCTGTATGTGCTCGACGAGTTCGCCTACCCCATGCACTGGGGCTGGGTCGATGTCGACGAGGTTGTCGCTGTGCTGCGGGATCGGCCCGGGACCCAGCATGTCGTGATCACCGGGCGCAACGCTCCGGAGAAGTTGGTGGAGTTCGCCGATCTCGTCACCGACATGTCGAAGGTCAAGCATCCGATGGACGCCGGGCAGAAGGGGCAGAGGGGCATCGAGTGGTGACGTCCGTTCCTCGGCTGGTCATCGCCGCGCCCTCTTCCGGGAGCGGCAAGACCACTGTTGCCACGGGGTTGATGGCCGCGTTCGCCTCGCGGGGGCTTGTCGTGTCTCCGCACAAGGTGGGGCCCGACTACATCGATCCCGGGTATCACGCGCTCGCGACCGGGCGGGTGGGGCGGAATCTCGACGCGTATCTGTGTGGGGCGGAGTTGGTCGGGCCGCTGTTCGCCCATGGGGCGCGCGGGTGTGATCTCGCCGTCGTAGAAGGCGTGATGGGGCTTTACGACGGGGCCTCCGGAGAAGGGGAGTTGGCTTCTACCGCTCATGTGGCCAAGCTCTTGCGGGCGCCTGTGGTGTTGGTGGTGGACGCGTCGTCCCAGGCTCGGTCCGTGGCCGCGCTCGTGCATGGGTTCGCTTCCTGGGATCCCGAAGTGCGGATCGGTGGGGTGATCCTCAACAAGGTCGGCTCGGAGCGGCATGAGTCGCTGCTTCGGGAGGCTTTGGACGAGTCGGGGGTGCCTGTGCTCGGCGCGTTGCGGCGGGTCGCGCTGGTGGGGACTCCTTCTCGGCATCTGGGGCTGGTGCCTGTTGCCGAGCGGCGGGGGGAGGCGGTTTCGGCTGTTGCCGCGATGGCCTCGCAGGTGCGGGAAGGGTGTGACCTGGATGCGCTGTTCGCGCTGGCTCGGGGGGCGGGGGTTTTGTCGGGTGCGGCTTGGGATGCGGCTGAGGTCGTGGCTCTTTCGCCCCCGCCGCCCCTTCCCGTTCCCAGCCCTGGGGGCTGCGCCCCCAGAGCCCCCTATCGGCCTGAACGGCCTCGTCCTCAAACGCCGGACGGGCTGGAAGTGCCTGGACCGGGCTTGAAAGTGACGGGCGGGCCGGCTGGACGCCAGGTGGGCCTGGAAAGTCCCGTCGTCGCCGTTGCCGGCGGTCCCGCCTTCACCTTCTCCTATGCCGAGCATGCTGAGCTGCTTGTCGCCGCCGGGGCCGAAGTCGTCGTCTTTGATCCGCTTCGGGATGAGCAACTGCCCGAGGGGACACGCGGGTTGGTCATCGGGGGTGGGTTTCCTGAGGTGTACGCACCCGAGTTGTCCGCCAATGAACCCCTGCGCCGAGCCGTTGCCGCTCTCGCGGAGCGTGGCGCGCCGATCGCCGCCGAGTGTGCCGGGCTGCTCTATCTCGCGCGTGAGCTCGATGGGCAGCCCATGTGTGGGGTCATCGATGCGAAGGCCCGGATGGACGAGCGGCTGACGCTCGGGTACCGGGACGCCGTCGCCGTGTCCGACAGTGTGCTCGCCGAGGCGGGGACCCGGATGCGCGGGCATGAGTTTCACCGGACCGTCGTGGAGCCGGGGGCCGGGGTGGCTCCCGCATGGGGGGTTCGTGGCCCGGTGCGGCGGGTCGAAGGTTTCGTACAGCGGGGTGTGCACGCGAGTTATCTGCACACGCACTGGGCTTCCGCGCCCGGTGTCGCCCGTCGGTTCGTGGAGAGGTGTGTCGGGTCATGAGCAACAGCAGACTGATCGGGGTCGGGGTCGGGCCCGGGGATCCCGAGCTCGTGACCGTCAAAGGGGTCAACTGCCTTCGCGCGGCGGATGTTGTTGTCGTGCCGGTCATGGATGGCGGGGAGCTCGGGCGTGCCGAGGCCACCGTGTTGCATTACGTGGGCGCCGAGAAGGTCGTACGGGTTGTCTTCGCCCTCAACGAGCGGTCCGACCGGGGGCGGCGCGAGGCCGCCTGGGACGCGGCCGGGGCGCGGGTGGCCGAGCTGTTGCGGGCCCACGGCACCGTGGCCTTCGCGACGATCGGGGATCCGAATGTGTACTCCACGTTCACCTATCTCGCCCAGACCATCGAGCGCCTCGTACCGGGAACCGTCGTCGAGACCGTGCCCGGTATCACCGCCATGCAGGATCTCGCCTCGCGGTCCGGGGCCGTTCTGACCGAGGGGACCGAGCCTCTGACCCTCGTTCCCGTCACGGCGGGGGCCGGTGTGCTCAAGGACGCGCTCAACGGGCCCGGCACCGTCGTCGCGTACAAGTTCGGGCGGCTCGCGGAGGAAGTGGCCGCGGCGTTGCGGGAGACCGGGCGGGTCGACGACGCCGTGTGGGGGTCCGCGCTCGGACTGCCCGAGGAGTCGATCCGGCCCGCGGCGGAGCTGGACGGTGGCGGGCCGCTGCCGTACCTCTCGACGCTCATCGCTCCCGCCCGGCGCGACGGCGGACGCGGCGGCAAGCTGTGACTTCCGTCAGAGACCGCGCAGGCTGCGGAGACCGCAGAGGCCGTGGAGATCGCGGTGGCCGTGGAGATCGCGGTGGCCGCGTACACGCCCTCTCATTCGGCCGCTCATTCGGCCTCTCGTTCCGCGATGCCCACCACCAGCCAGGTGAAGGCCGCCGCGGCGATCGTGCACAGCAGGGTGGGCCGGGCGGTGGTGCTCGTGTCGGCCCCGTGTGCCGCCTGGCGCGCGGCCGGTACGCCGAAGGTCTCGTCGCCCGCCAGGCCGAGTACGAGGTGGCGGCGGTCGGTGACGCGGTGCGCCGTCCAGCCGCCGGACGGCGGCATGAGGAACGCGCCGAGCGCGACGATCACCGCCAGGTGCCCTTGTTGTCCGATCGACCCCCCGTTCAGGTATGTCCCACGCCCGCGTCCCCGCGGCCGGCGGAGCACGTGCGCTGATGTCTCGTAGGAGAGGACCCCATCCCATGGCCGATGCCCCCACCGGCAAGGTGACCTTCGTCGGGGCCGGGCCCGGCGCCGCCGACCTGCTGACGTTCCGTGCCGCGCGCGCGATCGCCGACGCCGATGTCGTGATCTGGGCGGCCAGCCTGGTGCAGGCGGAGGTTCTCGAGCACGCGCGTGAGAGTGCCGAGATCCTGGACTCGGCGACCATGTCGCTGGAGGACGTCGTCGCCGTGTACGAGCGGGCCGCCGCGGACGGGCTGAAGGTGGCCAGGATCCACTCCGGCGACCCCGCCCTCTGGGGCGGCACGCAGGAGCAGGTCGACCGGTGTGCGGAGATCGGGATCGAGACCGAGATCGTGCCGGGTGTCTCCTCCTTCTCCGCCGTCGCCGCGCTCGCCCAGCGCGAGCTGACCATTCCCGAGGTCGCGCAGTCCGTGATCCTCACCCGGCTCGGCGGCGGCAAGACGCCGATGCCGCCCGGGGAGGAGGTGCGCGAGTTCGCCCGGCACGGGACGACCATGGCGCTCTTCCTGTCGGCGGCCCGCAGCGGTCAGCTCGTACGGGAGTTGCTGGAGGGCGGCTACCCGACCTCCACCCCCGTCGTGGTCGCGTACCAGGCGACCTGGCCGGAGGAGCTGATCGTGAAGTGCACGATCGGCACGCTGGAGGAGACCGTCAAGGAGCACAAGCTCTGGAAGCACACGCTGTTCCTGGTCGGCCCGGCCCTCGACGCGCACGGCACGCGCTCGCACCTCTACCACCCCGGCCACTTCCACGGCTTCCGCAAGGCCGACCCGGAGGCGCGGCGAGCGCTGCGGACGCGGGGTGCGACGCCGTGATCACCGTCGAGGGCGCCGTGATCACGGTCATCGGTACGGGGACGGGGGCGCCCCTTCCGCCGGACGCCGAGGCCGCGTTGGCCGGGGCGGGGCTTGTCGTGGGGGCGCGGCGGCATCTGGCGGCCGCGGTGCTGCCGGACACCGCCGAGCGGATCGTCCTCGGGCCGCTCGCGCCCGCCTTCGACGCGATCGAGCAGGCCATCGAGAAGCCCGTGGAGCCCGCGGACGCGGAGCGGCGGCACGTTGTCGTGCTGGCCTCCGGGGACCCCGGGTTCTTCGGGATAGTCCGGGCCCTCGCGGAACGCTTCGGGGCCGGGCGGCTGACCGTCCACCCCGGGGTGTCGTCCGTCGCCACCGCCTTCGCGCGCCTCGGGCTGACCTGGGACGACGCGGTGGTGGTGAGCGCGCACGGGCGTGACCTGCGGACCGCCGTGAACGTCTGTCGGGCGCACCCGAAGGTGGCGGTGCTGACCGGGCCCGGCTCCGGTCCGGCCGAGTTGGGAGCCGCGCTGCGATCGAGTGAGCGGGTTCTGGTGGTGGCCTCGGCCTTGGGCACTGCCTCAGCCTTGGGCTCCGACTCCGACTCCGGCTCCGGCTCCGGCTCCGGCTCCGAGTCGGGCTCCGGCTCCGGCGAGCAGGTGGAGCGTGTCGAGCGGGTCACCCCCGCCGAGGCCGCCGCCCGTGACTGGGGGTCGGCCGTGAGCGTCGTGCTCTGCCTGGACGAGTCACGCGTCCTCCCCCCTGTGCGCACCGTCGCCGGACCGCCGTCCGGGCCCGCCCAATGGGCCCTGCGGGAGGAAGAGTTCGAGCACCGTGACTCGATGATCACCAAGTTCGAGGTACGGGCGCTCGCGCTGGCCCGGCTCGGGCCGCGGCTCGGGGAGCATGTCTGGGACGTCGGCGCGGGGTCCGGCTCGGTCGCCGTGGAGTGCGCGCGGCTCGGGGCCGCCGTCACCGCCGTGGAAAAGACCCTGGACGGCGTGGAGCGCGTACGCGCCAACGCCGCCGCGCACGGGGTCGAGGTGACCGTCGTGCACGGTGCCGCGCCGACCGTGCTGTCCGATCTTCCCGACCCCGACGCCGTGTTCATCGGCGGGGGCGGGCGCGAGCTGCCCGGGATCGTGACCGCCTGCGCGCGGCGGACGCGGCGGTCGGTCGTCGTGGCGATGGCCGCGCTCGACCGGGTTCCGGCGGTACGGGACGCGCTCGTCACGGCGGGGCTCGACTGCGAGGGCGTACTGCTGCAGTCGTCCCGGCTGGCGCCACTGCCCGGGGACGTCACCCGGCTCGCGGCGACCAATCCCGTTTTTCTGCTGTGGGGCGTCCGGCCCCCGGCGCGTAGTGAAGGAGTCGCCCAGTGATCGGCCTGATTTCCGCGACGGCCGCCGGCTCGGCGGGCTGTGAGCGGGTGGCCTCGGCCTGGCCAGGCCGTACCCGCGTGTACGACGGGCCCGTGGGGGACGCCGTGCGGCGGGCCTTCGCCGAGTGTGAGCAGCTCGTGTGCTTCCTCGCCACGGGGGCCGTGGTGCGGCTCGTCGCGCCGCTGCTCATCGACAAGGCGTCCGACCCCGGGGTGGTGTGCGTCGACGAGGGCGGCCGGTTCGCGGTGTCCCTGGTCGGGGGGCACGGGGGCGGCGCCAATGAACTCGCCCGCGAGGTGGGCGAGTTGCTCGGCGCCGAGCCCGTCGTGACGACGGCCACCGACTCCGTCGGGGTGCCGGGTCTCGACATGCTCGGGTTCCCGGTGGAAGGGGATGTCGCCGGGGTGACCCGGGCCCTGCTGGACGGGGAACCCGTCGGCCTGCACGCCGAGTTGGCGTGGCCGCTTCCCCCGCTGGCCGTCGCCCCGCGGGGCAGGTACGCGATCCGTGTCACCGACCGCGCTCTCGCGCCCGCCGCGCACGAAGTGATCCTCCGCCCGCCGTCCCTCGTCGTCGGCGTCGGCGCCTCCAAGGGGGCTCCCGTCGAAGAGGTACTCGGGCTCGTCGAGGACTCCCTCCGCGATGCCGGGCTCTCCGCGAAGTGCGTCGCCGAGCTCGCCACCGTCGACGCCAAGGCCGATGAGCCCGGCATCCTCGGGGCGGCCGAGCGGCTCGGGGTGCCCGTGGTGACGTACAGCGCCGAGGAGTTGGCGAAGGTCGACGTGCCGAACCCCTCGGACGCGCCGCTCGCCGCCGTCGGCACCCCGTCGGTGGCGGAGGCCGCGGCCCTCCTCCGCGGCGGTGAACTCCTCGTCCCCAAGCGCAAGTCGGCCGCCCAACCGGCGATGGCGACCTGTGCGGTCGTACGACGGGTGGCGCGCGGGCGGCTCGCGGTCGTCGGGCTCGGGCCCGGCGCCCGGGATCTCCTCACCCCACGCGCCAAGGACGAACTGCGCCGGGCCTCCGTGCTCGTCGGGCTCGACCAGTACGTCGACCAGATCCGCGACCTGCTCCGCCCGGGCACCCGGGTCCTGGAGTCCGGGCTCGGGGCCGAGGAGGAGCGGGCCCGAACTGCCGTGACCGAGGCCCGACTCGGTCAGGCCGTCGCGCTGATCGGCAGCGGCGACGCGGGCGTGTACGCGATGGCGTCGCCCGCGCTCGCGGAGGCGTCCGACGACATCGACGTGGTCGGAGTGCCGGGGGTGACCGCCGCGCTCGCGGCCGGGGCGATCCTGGGTGCGCCGCTCGGCCACGACCACGTCTCGATCAGCCTCTCCGACCTGCACACGCCGTGGGAGGTCATCGAGCGCCGGGTGCGCGCGGCGGCCGAGGCCGACATCGTGGTCACCTTCTACAACCCCCGTAGCCGGGGCCGGGACTGGCAGCTCCCCAAGGCGCTCACGATCCTCGCCGAGCACCGCGAGCCGACGACGCCCGTGGGTGTCGTACGCAACGCCTCGCGACCGGACGAATCCAGCCGCCTCACCACACTCGCGGGACTCGACCCCGCGACGGTGGACATGATGACGGTCGTGACCGTGGGCAACACGGCGACTCGTGAGATCGCCGGGCGCATGGTGACGCCGCGCGGTTACCGCTGGCAGGAGGAACCCAAATGAGCCGACCGCAGGTGAGCGGAGTGAGCCAGGTGTTCCCGGAGACGCGGGTCGTGCACCCCATCGAGCAGGAGTCCTTCCGGCGGCTGCGGACCCGTCTGGACACCGCGCACTTCCCGCCGCTGACCCGGGCGGTCGTGGAGCGGGTGATCCACTCCGCCGCCGACCTGGAGTACGCGACGGACCTCGTGACCGACGAGGGCGCGCTGGAGAAGGCGCACCGGGCGCTGCATGACGGGGTGCCCGTGGTCGTGGACGTGGAGATGGTCGCGGCGGGCATCACGCGCCGCGAGACCGTGTGCCGGCTGAAGGACGCGAAGTCCGGTCCGGGGCTGACCCGTTCGGCGCACGCGGTCCGGCTCGCGTACGAGCAGGTGGGGCCCGGCGCGCTCTGGGTGATCGGCTGCGCGCCGACCGCGCTCGAAGAGCTCCTGACGCTGGACGCCGCTCCGGCGCTCGTCATCGGTCTGCCCGTCGGCTTCGTCGGCGCGGCGGAGTCCAAGGCCGCGTTGCGCGAGAGCGGGCTGCCCGCCGTCAGCAACGTGTCCGAGAAGGGCGGGTCGGCCGTCGCCGCGGCCGCGCTCAACGCCCTGCTGTATCACCCGGTCTCACAAGCTGCCGAACCTTCACGGACCGCCGGCACTTCAGAGGCCGCCAGAACTTCGGACGCCACCAGGACTTCGGAGGCCGCCAGGACTTCAGAGGCCGCAAAGGAGAAACCGTGATCACCCCTCCCCCCGCCCTCCTCATCGCCGGACACGGCACCCGGGACGAGGCCGGAGCCGAGGCCTTCCGCGACTTCGTACGGGAGTTGGGGAACCGTCACCCAGACCTGCCCGTCGCGGGCGGGTTCATCGAGCTGTCCCCGCCGCCGCTCGGTGACGCGGTGACCGAACTGGTCGAGCGGGGCGTACGCCGGTTCGCCGCCGTGCCCCTGATGCTGGTTTCCGCCGGGCACGCCAAGGGTGACATTCCGGCCGCGCTGACCCGTGAGAAGGAACGGCACCCGGGGATCTCGTACTCGTACGGGCGTCCGCTGGGCCCGCACCCGTCGCTGCTCGCCGTGCTGGAGCGGCGGCTCGACGAGGCGCTCGGGGGCACGGGGCGTACGCCCGAGGACCGTGCCGATGTGACCGTTCTGCTCGTCGGGCGTGGCTCGACCGACCCCGACGCCAACGCGGAGGTGCACAAGGCGGCGCGACTGCTCTGGGAGGGGCGCGGGTACGCGGGCGTGGAGACGGCGTTCGTGTCGCTGGCCGCGCCGGACGTGCCGTCGGGCCTGGACCGCTGTGTGAAGCTCGGGGCGCGGCGGATCGTCGTGCTCCCCTACTTCCTGTTCACCGGGATCCTCCCGGACCGGGTGCGGCAGCAGACCGAGGGGTGGGCCGCGGCGCATCCGGAGGTCGAGATACGGTCCGCCGATGTCATCGGCCCGGAGCCGGAACTGCTCGACCTGGTGATGGAGCGCTACCGAGAGGCGGTCGAGGGCGATCTGCGGATGAACTGCGACTCCTGCGTCTACCGCATCGCGTTGCCGGGCTTCGAGGACAAGGTGGGGCTTTCTCAGCAGCCGCACTTCCACCCGGACGACGACGGCCACCACCACGACGGTCACCACCACCACGGCGACCCCGCACACTCCCATGCGCACTGACAGCGGCGGCAGGCAGGGACCCGGCGGTCCCGAGGACGCACACGACCTGCGGCACCACGGTGACGCCGAGGTGCGCGACGACGGCTCGGCACTCATCGACCTCGCCGTGAACGTCCGTGCCGGTACTCCCCCGGCCTGGCTGCGTGAGCACATCGCCGGGTCGTTGGGTGGGCTGGCCGCCTACCCGGACGGGCGGGCGGCGCGGGCCGCGGTGGCGGCGCGGCACGGGTCGCCCGTGGAACGCGTGTTGCTCACCGCCGGTGCCGCCGAGGCATTCGTGCTGGTCGCCCGCGCCCTCAAGGCCCGTCAACCTCTCGTCGTGCACCCGCAGTTCACCGAGCCGGAGGCGGCGTTGCGGGATGCGGGGTACACCGTGGATCGGCTGTTGCTGCGGGCGGAGGACGGGTTCCGGCTGGACCCGGATGTCGTGCCCGAGGACGCGGATCTGGTGGTGATCGGCAATCCGACCAATCCGACGTCCGTCCTTCATCCGGCCGACCGGATCGTTGAACTCGCCCGCCCTGGGCGGACGTTGGTCGTGGACGAGGCATTCATGGACGCGGTGCCGGATGAGCGCGAAGCGCTCGCCGGACGGACGGATGTGCCGGGTCTCGTCGTGCTGCGCAGCCTCACGAAGACATGGGGGCTGGCGGGGTTGCGGATCGGGTACGTTCTGGCGGCTCCGGAGACGGTCGCCGAACTCGAGCGTGCGCAGCCTCTCTGGCCGGTCTCCTCGCCCGCCCTCGCGGCCGCCGAGGCCTGTATGACTCCACGGGCTCTCTCGGAGCAGGGCCACGCGGCGTGGCGTGTCGCCGCGGATCGAGCCCATCTGGTGGCTGGGCTCAAGGAGTTCGCGTCCGACGGCGTCCATGTTGTGGAGCCCTCCGAGGGGCCCTTCGTTCTCGTCCGGCTTCCGGAGGCGGCGGTTGTGCGCGAGCGGTTGCGGCGGCTGGGGTTCGCGGTGCGGCGGGGTGACACGTTTCCCGGGCTGGACGGGGGCTGGTTGCGGCTGGCCGTACGTGACCGCGCGACGGTCAACCGTTTCCTCCAGGCACTCGATCAGGCACTTAGTCTGCGGGGCTCCTGAACGCCAGGGGATCTTGAGGTGGTGTGTTTGTCTGCGGGTGGGTGGGGCTGGTCGCGCAGTTCCCCGCGCCCCTAAAAGATTGGGGGCCTCAGGTCGGTTCTCACACTGCCGGTCCTCGTGGGCTGAGCGCGCAGTTCCCCGCGCCCCTGAAGGGGCCTCGGCCCCCACCCGTCCGCAGCCTTCCGTCGGCGCGAGGGGACGTGCCGGGGCGTCCGAGCGCCGCGCTTCCCGGCCCACCCAACTACCTCAG
>NZ_JBQQCG010000049.1:0-83981 GCF_052245575.1 Streptomyces sp. 2A115
CTCCGGCGTTTGAGGAGCGGGGGTTCGGGGGCCGGCCCCCGAAACGGGGTCTGGGGCGGAGCCCCAGAGAGATGGGACGGGTAGGGGCGGCGGGGGCGAAAACCGCATAGCGGCCCAGCCGCGGATCCAAGCAGCGCAGCGCGCCGGCAACAACCGTCACCCCAATCCGATCCAGCCCGTCAACGCCCGTACACGTCCTTGCAGATCGCCGCCTGTGAACTGTCCGGATCCCACCCCCCGTACTTCCGACCCAAGGCGCACACATCCGTCTCCACCGGACCGGCGTGCGTCGGCAGACGCGGGACGGTGCGCTGATCCGGCCGCTCCGGCTCAGGCCGCCGCGGCGGATCGGCGGGGCCGCGGCGCGGAGGGGCCGCCGGGGCGGCCGCGGCAGGAGTCGAAGAGTGCGAAGGGGCCGTACGCCGGGGCGCGGACACAGATGCCGAGGGACGCCACGACGGACCGACGCGCTCCAGCGCCTCGCGGGCCGGAGCCTGCACGACCTGGGGCTCGGCACTGCCGTCCGGGCGCGGCTCCGGGCTCGGAGACGGGGCGGACGGTACGCCGGGCGAGGGCGGTCGCTGGACGGTCACACAGCCCGACACGGCCGAGACAGCCACGGCGACCAGGAGCGTTGCTGTGGTCGTGGTTCGATACACCCACCCAACTCTGGTGTGCCCGGCTCGATTTGGCGGGCTGGCGAGCGGAGGATGCCCCGCATGGGTGAACGTCCGGAGGCACACCTCAGCCGCGCCCGATGGGTGCTTCAGCCGTAGCGCTGCCCGCGCTTCAGCCATACCTCAGCCGCGGCCTCAGTCGCCGGTGACCCCGTCGATCCGCTCGCGGATCAGATCGGCGTGGCCGTTGTGGCGCGCGTACTCCTCGATCATGTGGGTGTAGATCCATCGCAGATTGAAGGGCTTGTCGGTGAATCTGCTCTTGCCTTCGGACAGGTCGTCCAGGGCGAAGCGCGCCGCGTTGCGCCGGGCGATCTCGATCTCCCGCTGCCAGGTGCCGTACGCCTCCTCCCAGGTGTCCTCCTCGGTGAGATGGAACTCGCCGTCCCGGTCCTCCGCGCTGTAGTAGATCGGCCCCGGGTCGTCGTCGGCCAGAACCTTGCGGAACCAACCGCGCTCCACGTCCGCCATGTGCCTGACGAGACCGAGCAGGGAGAGTTCGGAGGGCTCGACAGAGGCGGTTCTGAGCTGCGCGTCGTCCAGACCCTCGCACTTCCACGCGAGGGTCTGGCGGTGGTAGTCGAGCCAGCCTTCCAGCATGGCTCGTTCGCCGGCGTCGATCGCGGGTTCGCTGCGTTCAATCGTCATGCCCGCATCATCCCGGAGAGCCGACGGGCCATCACGCTCTACTCGGCCATCCTCTTTTCCGCCGCCCGCTTTCACCGCCCTCTCCCCTCCCCGGCGCCCCGCGCCGCCGGCCGTGACCGCCTCAGCCCCGCAGCATCACGCGCGGCAACTCCCGCGGCCCGTCCCGCACCTCGCCCAGTGCGGGCACCTCCGCGTGGAACGAACCCGCCGCGCACGAGAACATCAGCCGTCCGACCAGGCCACCAGCGGCAGCACGTGCCGCGCCGGATCCGGTGAACCCGCAGCGGCCGGCGGCCCGGTGAGCGCGTCCCGGAATGCCACGGTCGCCGCCCTGTCCAGGCCGTACCGCCCTCTTCCCGCCGAGTTTCGACGGAATCGCCGACTGGCGGCCGCCGCAGCCGCCGTATGCTTCCGACGAGACGCGCGCAGCTATCCCACAGACGTGCGCGGACGTACCCAGACGTGCGCGCCGTAGGCGTAGGCACCCGTTAGAGGAGACCCCTGTGAAGGTCGGCTGCATCGGACTCGGCGACATCGCGCAGAAGGCGTATCTGCCGGTGCTCGCCACCCGGCCGGGGGTCGAGCTGCACCTGCACACGCGGACGCCCGCCACCCTCACCAGGGTCGCCGACACCTTCCACATCCCGGGCGAACGGCGTCACACCGACCTCGCCGAGCTGCTCGCGCAGGACCTCGACGCGGCGTTCGTGCACGCCTCGACGGACGCGCACCCCGACATCGTGACCCGGCTGCTGGAGGCGGGCGTGGCCACGTATGTCGACAAGCCGCTCGCGTACGAACTCGCCGACAGCGAACGCCTGGTGGAGCTTGCCGAGTCGCGGAACACCAGCCTGGCCGTCGGCTTCAACCGGCGCTACGCACCCGGGTACGCGCAGTGCGCCGAACACCCGCGCGAGCTGATCCTGATGCAGAAGAACCGCGTCGGGCTGCCGGAGCGGCCCCGCACGATGATCCTCGACGACTTCATTCATGTCGTGGACACGCTGCGGTTTCTGGTGCCCGGGCCGATCGACGACGTGACCGTGCGGGCCCGCGTCGACAACGGGCTGCTGCACCATGTCGTACTGCAGCTGGCCGGGGACGGATTCACGGCGCTCGGTGTGATGAACCGGCTGAGCGGCTCCAACGAGGAGATCCTCGAGGTGTCCGGGCAGGACACGAAGCGCCAGGTCGTCAACCTCGCCGAGGTCATCGACCACAAGGGACAGCCGACCGTACGGCGTCGCGGTGACTGGGTGCCGGTGGCCAGGCAGCGCGGCATCGAGCAGAGCGTGCTCGCTTTCCTCGACGCCGTGCGCGCGGGCAAGGTGCTCAGCGCCCGGGACGCACTGGCGACCCATGAGCTGTGCGAGCGGGTTGTGCGTGCGGTGGTGGACCGGTCCGCCTGAGCCGCAGCGACCGTACGCCCTCGGTGGCGCACAGGGAAGCCAGGATCAGCAGGGCCGCGTACACCGGCCACGCGCCGAACCGCACGTACGGCGTGACACCGCGTGCCAGCGGCACGTCGTACACCGCGGACGCGCTCTCATCGGTGCCGAGCCAGGAGCCGACACGCTCGCCGCTCGGTCCGTAGACGGCCGAGACGCCGGTGAGCGTCGCGTGCACCATAGGACGGCCGGTCTCCGCGGCCCGCAGTGCCGCCAGCGACGCGTGCTGCTCGGGCGCCCAGCTCTGCTGGAACGTCGAGGTCGCCGACTGCGCGAGCAAGACCTCGGCGCCGTCCTGCGCGAGATGGCGGCTCATGTCGGGGAACGCCGACTCGAAGCAGATCATTGGGCCCACCCGCAGCCCGTTCCCGACGTTCATCACGACCTGCTCGGCGCCCTTCCTGCGGTCCTCGCCCGCCGCCTCGCCGACGGAGGTGGCCCAGCCCAGGACGGAACGGGCCGGGACGTACTCGCCGAAGGGCACGAGCCGCATCTTGTCGTAACGGTCGCCGGTCGGGCCCTGCGGCCCCACGAGCACCGAACTCTTGTAGATGCCGGGCCGGTCGGAGCGGCGCGCGTCGACGTTGACCAGGATGTTCACGTCGAGCTCGCGGGAGAGCGCGGCGATCCGGTTCGCGAAGTCGGGCCGCTGGGCGAGGTCGTAACCGACGCTGCTCTCGCCCCAGACGACAAGGTCCAGGTCCTGCCCGATCAGCTGCCGGGTGAGCGCCTCCTCGCGCGCGAACCGCTTCTCGCCGCCGGTGACCACACCGGGCTGTATGACGGCGATCCGCGTCTGGCCGTCGACGTCCGGGCGCGGGGACCACACCCAGACCGCCGAGGTGGCGGCGGCCGTCGCGACCAGTCCGGCGACGGCGGGGATACGAGCCTGCCGTACGGCGACGAGTACGGCGACCGCGACGTTGATCGCGACGATCAGGAAGCTGAGCAGCCACACGCCGCCCACCGAGGCGAGCCGCAGCGCGGGCTCCACCTCCCACTGGCTCGACCCGAGCAGCCCCCACGGCCCGCCCAGCCCCTGCCAGGAGCGCACGAGTTCCGCCATCAGCCAGCCCGAGGGCAGCACGAAGAGCGCGGCCACGACCCGCCCGAGCGAGGGCACTCCGGCCAGGAACCGGCGTATCAGCCAGCCCCACGGGGCCCAGAGCACGCCGAGCAGCGCCGCCAGGACGAGCGTGAAGACATGCAGGTTCGGCAGCAGCCAGTGGTGCACGGCCAGCATGAAGCCGAGCCCGCCGAGCCATCCGTCGTACATCGCGCGTCGGCCCGTCGGGGCCGAGCGCACGAGCAGGATCCACGGCACCAGCGCGACGTACGCGAACCACCACAGGGACGGCGCGGGGAAACTCAGCATCGGCAGCGCACCGGCGAGCGCCGCCGCGGCACCGCGCCACCCGCGGGAGCCGAGACGTCGGCGCCAGTCAGCGGCGGACAGCTTCATGCAGCGCCTCCCTCGACCCCCCGAAGCACGGTGCGTGCCTCCAGTGTGCGCGCACCCGGACGATCTCCGTAAGGGGGCACCGGCTCAGGTGAGGCACCCTCGTGTCGGGGCGTCCGCCGGCTCACTGGGCCCCTGCCTGCGCACGCGTCTGCGGCGCCCGGCGCCACTTCTCCTGGACGACCACCTCGCGCAGCCGCCAGCCGCTGTGCGTACGCAGCAGCCCGAAGTCGTAGCGGCCGCCGCACACGAAGTCCGGCGCGGAGGATCCGTCGTCGTGTCCCGCGAACCGCATCGGATTGACGTAGTCCGCCTGGACCCGGGCCGTGTCACCCGTGTCCCGCTCCAGCAGCCCGAACCGCAGCCGCCGGTTGACGATCAGGTGCTGGCGCATCGGGAACAGCTCCATGGTCTTCGCGAGCCACTCGGCGATCTGACCGGCATCCCCCTCGATACCGCCCGCCGACCGGTAGTCCGCCCGCCCGTCGGGCGTGAACAGCCCTCGGTACGCCTCCCAGTCCCCGTCGTCGACCGCCACCGCGTACTCCGTGATCAGTCCGTCGACCCCGAGCCGGTCCATCACCGTCGCCAGTTCCACACGCTGCGTCATCGGCTCAGTGTTGGCCACGAGGAGGGTCGCGCCAAGGGGCGCGCAGGGATATTCACTGGCCGTCCGCCGTGCGTACGAACGAATCTGTTCCCTGTGAACGATCAGACTGCTCTTCCCACTGCTCTTCCGGCTTCTCTCCCCACTCCGCTCCCCGAGTCTCTTCCCGAAGACGAACCCATGTACCGCGTCCGCGCCCGCCATACGGCCTCCACGATCACCGTCTACCAGGCCTACCGGCCGGAGATCGGGCTGCCGACGGCGCGGGAAGGACGGTTTCCGGCGGCGTGGAAGCGCGACCGGATGACATGGATCAAGCCGTCGTTCCTGTGGATGATGTACCGCTGCGGTTGGGGCACGAAGGAGGGCCAGGAGACTGTGCTGGCCCTCGAGATCAGCCGGGACGGGTTCGAGTGGGCGCTGCGGAACTCGTGCCTTTCGCACTACGTCTCCGGGCTGCACGAGGACCGGGCCGACTGGAAGCGCCGACTGGGACGGGCGCCGGCGCGGATCCAGTGGGACCCGGAACGGGATCTGCGGCTTCAGGCCCTCCCGTACCGGTCCTTGCAGCTCGGGCTCTCCGGGGAGGCGGCGGCGCGCTACGCGGACGAGTGGATCGTGGGCGTGGAGGACGTGACTCCGCTCGCGGCGGAGGTGCACGGGCTGGTGCGAGCCGGTGAACTCGACCGGGCGCGGGGGCTGTTGCCCGAGGAGCGGCCGTACCCCCTCGACGAGGACGTACTGGCGCGTCTGCGATCGTAGGTGGCCCGCAGATGGATCACGACGTATGGATCACGAAGTATGGATCACGAAGGAGCGCACATGCCTCGTCCCGTCACGATCGTCACGGGGGGCAGTCGGGGGATCGGCGCCGCGACCTGCCTGCGGCTGGCGGCGGACGGGCACGACCTGGCGGTGGGATACACGCGCGACGAGGCCGCCGCGGAGCGGACTGCCGCCGCCGTGCGCGAGGCGGGGGCGCGGTGTGTCACGGTGCGCGGGGACACCTCCGAAGAGGCGGACGTCGAGCGGCTCTTCGACACGGCCGCTGAGCAACTCGGCCCGGTGACAGGCCTGGTGAACAACGCCGCGGTGACCGGCCCGCTCGGCCGGCTCGCGGACACGGACACCGCCGTGCTGAGGCGGGTCGTGGAGGTCAATCTCCTGGGCACGCTGCTGTGTTCACGCCGGGCCGCGCGGGACATGGCGCCCCGGGGCACCGGCGTCATCGTCAACGTGTCCTCGGGTGCGGCCACGATCGGCAGTCCCGGGGAGTACGTGCACTACGCGGCCACCAAGGCGGCGGTGGACGCGCTCACGGTGGGGCTGTCCAAAGAACTCGGCCGGGACGGTATCCGCGTCAACGCCGTCGCCCCCGGCCTCGTCGACACGGACATGCACGCCGCGATGGGGGACCCTGGCCGCCCGGCTCGGATGGCCCCGACGATCCCGCTAGGCCGCGCCGGCGAACCCGCCGAAATCGCGGCGGCCATCGCGTGGTTGCTGTCATCGGAGTCGTCGTACACGACGGGCGCGGTGCTGCGGGTGGCGGGCGGTCGCTGAGGGATGTGTGGCGGGCGGCCGTGAGGAGCAGGGGCCGCGAACCCGCTCAGAAGCCCACCCGCGCCGTAGTTCACGCCGCTTCGACGACCTCGTCGCGTACCGCCGCGGCCCACTCCACGACCAGCAGCTCGTACTCGGCCCGCTCTTGGGCCGACAAGGAACCGCCCGCGCGTATCCATAAGGCGCGGATCTGCTCATTCAGCACGGCAGCAGACCGCGCGGAACCAGGAGTCACGGAGTTGGGGGACATGCGCACAAGCGTAGGGCCAAGGACTGACAGCCCGCTACCGGACGACTACCCATGACGTATGTGGTTGGTCACGCCATAAACGTTTGAGGAGCCACCGAGGGCGAGTGCGGAGCGGTCGACGGCTTGCGCCAGGTCCTGGACCACGTGGGCGGCACGCTGGCCGCAGGGTGATTCCGGCCCGCCTCATTGCTGTTCGGCCCAGCCGCGTGACCAGTCGAGCAATGGGCCCATGGCCGTCACGAGGTCCTCGCCGAGGGGTGTGAGGCGCCAGGTGGTGTCGTCCGTGGGGGTCGCGATGCCTGCCTCGCGGAGTTCGGTGAGGCGGGCCGAGAGGACGCTGGAGGACATGGCGTCGCAGCGGCGCTGGAGGTCGCGGAAGCCGATCGGCGTCCCGTTCTGGTGGAGTTCCCAGATCACCCGGAGCGTCCAGCGGCGGCCGAGGAGGTCGAGTGCGGCCATCACGGGGCGGCCGGTGGCCGAACCGCGCACGGGACGGCCGGGGCGGGGTGCCGTTCCCAAGATGCCTCCCCTCCGCGTCGGTTGCCACGCCGCCGGTTGCTCTCGGCGCCGGGTGCCTCCCCGGAAGCGCCGACTGCCTCACCGAACTGACAACTCCCCGTCCATTCTCGTGCGTTCCCACCCTTGCGCTTCGATTTCAGAAGCGCAAGAGTCGGGAGGCATGAAGCAGCGCATCGACGGCGTCACGCCGCCCTACGAGCCCGAAGCCGAACGCGCGCTACACCGGTGGATGCCGCCCGGCGTCACCCGCGAACCCCTGATGCTCTTCAAGGTCCTGCAACGCCACCCCGGCCTCGCCTCCCGCATGCGAGACCTCGGTGCGGGGTTGCTCGTCCACGGCCGACTCTCCGACGCCGACCGCGAGTTGGTCATCGCCCGGGTCGCGGCCCGCTGCGGGTGCGCGTACGAGTGGGGCGTTCACATGGCCACGTACGCCGAGGCCGTCGGCCTGAGCCCGGAGCAGATCCCCCTGACCGCGACCGGCACGCCGGCCGACCCGGCCTGGACTCCCCGTCAGACGGCGCTCCTCCAAGCCGTCGACGAACTCCACGACACGGTCCGTCTGACCGACGAGACCTGGACCGCCCTCCGCGTTCACCTCGACGAACTCGAAGCCCTGGAGTTCCTGGTCCTGGCAGGCTGGTATCGCACCATCGCATACGTGGTCAACGGGCTGGAGATCGAGCGGGAGCCGTGGGCGTTGGCGTTTCCGGAGGGGTGAGCGCGCCGGGTGGCGTCCAGGCCGTAGTAGTGGACGGCGGTAGGCCTCGGTCGGTGACTCCGTCGCCCTGGCGCAGTGGTCCGGTGCGTTAATCAGGTGCCCGTAACGCCCCGCCCCGCTACGGTGATTCACGTCCAGGTGCGAAGGCTGCGGCTACTTCTCCTGTCAAGAGAGAGACGCGGGTTCGAATCCCGTCGCCGGCTCAGGCCGGTGTCGTCCAGTGGCCCAGGACGCTTACGTCGCCGCCGCCGAGTCCGATCTCTGGACACCGAGCACGGGCCGCCCGCCACGGGGGAATCAGGCGGGCGGCTCTGTCATGTGCGGCGCTTTTCACCTGGGGAGGCGGGCTACCGTCAGCCCGCCGACTCCGCCGCGTGCGGGCTCAGCTCGCCCATGCTGACCAGGACGATGATGAGGATGCCGAGCAGGATGCGGTAGTAGACGAACGGCATGAAACTCTTGGTCGTAATGAACTTCATGAACCATGCGATGACTACGTAACCCACCACAAAGGCGATGATCGTCGCGAAGATCGTGGGGCCCCAGGAGACGTGTCCGCTCTCGCTCGCGTCCTTCAGCTCGAAGAGGCCGGAGGCGAGCACCGCCGGGATGGCGAGCAGGAAGGAATAGCGGGCCGCGGCCTCGCGGGTGTAGCCCATGAGGAGGCCGCCGCTGATGGTGGCGCCGGACCGGGAGACGCCCGGGATGAGGGCCATCGCCTGGCAGACGCCGTAGATCAGGCCGTCCCTGACGCTCAGCTCCTGGAGCGACTTGCGCTCCTTGATCGCCCGGTGCTTCCCGCCCGTCTCGTCGCGCGCCGCGAGCCGGTCCGCGACGCCGAGGATGATGCCCATCACGATCAACGTCGTCGCGGTGATGCGAAGATCGCGGAACGGTCCCTCGATCTGATCCTTGAGCGTGACACCCAGCACACCGATCGGAATCGAGCCGATGATCACGAGCCAGCCCATCTGCGCGTCGTTGTCGCGCCGCATCGCCTTGTTCGTGAGCGAGCGGAACCACGCCGAGACGATCCGCACGATGTCCTTGCGGAAATAGATCAGCACCGCGGTCTCCGTGCCGATCTGGGTGATCGCGGTGAAGGCCGCCCCCGGGTCCTCCCAGCCCGCGAACGCCGCGGTCAGCCGCAGGTGCGCGCTGGAGGAGATGGGCAGGAACTCGGTCAGCCCCTGGACGAGTCCGAGGATGAGGGATTCAAACCAAGACATGAAGTTACGTGATCCAAGTGCTGATGGCGGGAGCGAAGCGAATGGCGGGACGGACGTGCCGTGTTGTCGTTGCTGTCGTTTGCGGTGATCAGGCGCGCCCGGGGCAGCGTAGCGCCCCATGGGAAGCGTGTTGCGACAGGGCCTCCACAGCCGGGACCCCACGACGGTGACCAGCGAGAGTCCGCGACGGGGACCAGGGTGTTGACCCGCCGTGATGCCGCCGCTTACGTTGCGGCGGGGAGTGAAAGCGCTTGCTGCCGTGATGGCCACCTCATGGCGATCGCGGTCGGCCGGCGCCCGCACGATCCGCTGTAGATCCGCCGTCACGTCCGATGGAGTGCTGATCACGTCCATGCGTACCTCCCGCGACGCCACCACCAGCAAGACGACCGAGAACGAGAGCGCCGAGTACGAGAGCGCCGAGTACGAGAACATCGAGCACGCGAAGCTGCCTGCGGTCCCGCTCGACGGCCGTCGTATCAAGGCCGCCCTCATCGGCACCGGAGCCATCGCCTCCGGCAGCCATCTGCCCGCCCTCGCCGCCCTCGCCGCCGAGGGCGAGGTGGAGATCGTCGCCGCGGTCGACATCGACGCCGAGGCGGTGAAGCGGTTCTGCGCGGACGGCGGAGTCCCGCACGCGTACACCGATCTCGACCGGATGCTGGCCGAACAACGCCCGGATCTCGTCTCCATCTGCACCCCGCCGACCCTGCACCGCGATCAGACCGTCGCCGCGCTGCGCGCCGGAGCCTGGGTGTGGTGCGAGAAACCGCCGGTGCCGACGCTCGCCGACTTCGACGCCGTGGAGGCGGAGGAGGGCACCGACGGCGGCCCGTACGCCTCGATCGTCTTCCAGCACCGCTTCGGCTCGGGCGCGCGGCATGTGCGGCGCCTGCTCGCCGAGGGAGCCATGGGGCGGCCCCTCGTGGCGCACTGCCAGACCACCTGGTACCGCAACGCCGCCTACTATGCGGTGCCCTGGCGTGGGAAATGGCAGACCGAGGGCGGCGGGCCCGCCATGGGACACGGCATTCACCAGATGGACCTGCTGCTCGACCTCCTCGGGCCGTGGAGCGAGGTGCGGGCCATGGCCGGGCGCCTGGTGCACGACGTGCAGACGGAGGACGTCTCGACCGCGCTCGTACGCTTCGAGAGCGGCGCGCTCGCGACCATCGTCAACAGTGTGCTCAGCCCGGACGAGGTCAGCCGGATCCGCATCGACTGCGAGCGCGCGACGGTCGAACTCACCCATCTCTACGGGCACAGCAACGACAACTGGCGCATCACCCCGATCCCGGACGCGCCGGTCGCGGACGTGGCCGTGTGGCAGGACTTCGGTACGGACGTGCCGAGTTCGCATCTGGCCCAACTGCGTGAACTCGTCGCGAGCATGCGCGCGGGCGAGCGGCCGCGCAGCAGCGGCGCCGACGGGCGCACCAGCCTCGAGCTGATCACCGCGCTCTACAAGTCGGCGTTCGCGGACACGACCGTACGTGCCGGGGAGATCGGTCCCGGCGACCCCTACTACACGGCCCTGCACGGCGGCGCGCCCGGCTGGGCACCCGCGACGCACCAGGAGGTATCGGCATGACCGCACGCGACGGCCTGCGCATCGTCCACGCCCACGGCGACCGGATCACCATCACCGAACCCACCACCGGCGTAGACCTGTTGAGCTACGTCTACGCACCCGAGGCGGCCTGGGAAGCGCCGAAGCCGTATCTGCATCCGCTCAGGACGCTGGCGGGCAACGTTGTCACGGACTACCGGCCCAACGACCACCGCTGGCACAAGGGCCTGCAGATGACCGCCTCGCATCTGTCGGGGGCGAACCTGTGGGGCGGCAACACATACGTTCACGGAGATGGGTATCTCGAACTCCCGGAGCGTGTCGGGTCGATGGCGCACGTCAAGTTTGACGAGGTCGCCGCGGACGATGCCGACAGTGGCCGCGCGGTCATCGCCGAGCGGCTCACCTGGCACCCGTACGACGGCTCGCTGTGGGCCGAGGAGGAGCGTCGCGTCGAGGTGCACGACGTGGACCCGGCGTCCGGTTCCTGGGCGCTGACCTGGACGACCGCCGTCACCAACCGGCGTGACGAGCCGCTGCGGTTCGGCAGTCCGACCACCGCCGGACGTGACATGGCCGGCTACACCGGGCTGTTCTGGCGGGGTCCGCGTGCCTTCCGGGACGGGCGGATCATCGGGCCCGACAGCGAAGGGCCCGACCTGATGGGGCAGCAGGCGCCCTGGCTCGCGTACTCCGGAGAGCACGACGTCACCGACGGCCACGCCACCCTCGTCTTCGCGCACGCTCCCGAGAACGACCACACGGGCGCGGACGGCACCCATCCGGCCCACTGGTTCGTGCGCAACGAGCCGTTCGCCGCCGTCGCCCCCTCCTTCGCCTTCTTCGACGAGCTCGAACTCGCTCCCGGCGACACCCTCACCCGCCGCTACCGGGTCGTCGTCGCCGACGGTGCCTGGGAGCGCGAGGAGATCGCCAAGTACCTGGCGGAGCACCCGTGGTGAGCGCCGAAGGCCTCACCGGGCTCCCGGGAGGCTTCACAGGCCTCCCCGGAGGTGTCGCTGTCTCGCATCTCTCGGTCTACGACTGGCCCGCCGCCGACGGGGTGTGCGGCGGAACTCCCCATCTCCACCTGACCTGTTCGGAGGCGTACGTCGTCACCGGCGGGCGGGGCGCGGTGCAGACCCTGACGACCTACGGGTACGAGGTCACACCTCTCGCGGCCGGCACGGTGGCCTGGTTCACGCCCGGCACGATCCACCGGCTCGTCAACGAGGACAACCTGCGCATCACCGTCCTCATGCAGAACAGCGGGCTGCCGGAAGCGGGGGACGCGGTGCTCACGCTGCCGCCGAAGTACCTGACCGACCCGGAGACGTACGCCGCGGCGACGGTCATCCCGGCGGACGCGCCCGAGGCGGAGAAGGAGCGGATCGCCCGCGTCCGGCGTGACCTCGCTCTGGAGGGCTATATGGCGCTGCGCGAGGCGGACGGGCCCGAGCCGCTCGCAGCGTTCCACGAGGCCGCCGCGGCGCTCGTACGGCCCCGGCTCGCCGACTGGCGTGAGCGCTGGCGCCGGGGTGCCGAGGCGGCGGCCGCGGCGACGGGGGAGCAGCTCGACCGGCTGGAGCGCGGGGACGCGTCCCACCTCGCCGAGGCCGCCGTGCGGGCCGAGCAGCCCTCGGCGTACGGGAAGTTCGGGATGTGCGGGCGGCTCGACGTCTATCGGGGGACGTGAGCCGGGTGCTATGTGAACCCGGTTCTCGGGTTACGCCGCCGCGGGCCCCGTCACCGTCCACCCCGGGGCCTGCGGGTGGGACGTCAGGTCGTCGTGGCGGACGTGCTCGCCGCACTCGGCACAGGTGACGACCGGGACCAGTTCGTGGCCGCCGGTGTGTCCGGGGCCGCCGACGTGTTCGAGCACCATGGGGCGATCGCCGTCGTTGAGATGGCGGTCGCCCCACGCCATGAGCGTGAGGAGCACCGGCTCCAGCTCCAGGCCGGCCCGGGTGGGCCGGTACTCGAAGCGCCGCGGCTTCTCGCTGTAGGCGACCTTCTCCAGTACGCCGGCCTCGACGAGCCGCTTCAGCCGGGTCGTCAGTACGTCGCGCGGGGCGCCGATGTTGCGGACCAGCTGATCGAAGCGTGTGGCGCCCAAGGTCACCTCGCGCAGGACGAGCAGGGAGTACTTCTCGCCGACGAGAGCGAGCGTGTCGGCGATCGAGCAGGGGCGGGCGTCCTTCATGCGACTCAGTCTAGAGGGTGGGTTGGTTCTTCCAACCCACTGGGCTACCGTGGAGTCACTTAGTGAGTTTGAAAAGCAAACCCATCGACTCCGAGGGGCAGACCATGCGTGACGCAGTCATCGTCGAAGCCGTACGCACCCCGATAGGCAAGGGCAAGCCGAACGGTTCCCTCGCCCATGTCCACCCCGTGGAACTCCTCGCCCACACGCTCCGCACCCTCGTCGAGCGCTCCGGCGTCGACCCCGCCCTGATCGACGACGTGATCGGCGGCACCGTCGACCAGGTCGGCGAGCAGGCCATGAACACCACCCGCTACGCCGTCCTCTCGGCGGGCTTCCCCGAGTCGGTGCCCGCGACGACGGTGGACCGCCAGTGCGGGTCGTCCCAGCAGGCCGTGCACTTCGCGGCGCAGGGTGTCCTCTCGGGGGCGTACGACATGGTCGTGGCCTGCGGGGTGGAGTCGATGAGCCGCGTACCGATGTGGTCGAACGTGCCGGAGGGCAAGGACCCCTTCGGGCCAGGGGTCGCCGAGCGGTATCCCGAGGGGCTGGTTCCGCAGGGCATCAGCGCCGAGCTGATCGCCGCCAAGTGGTCGATCTCGCGCGAGCGGATGGACGCCTTCGCCGTGAGCTCGCACCGGAAGGCGGCTGCCGCCTGGGACAACGGCCTGTTCGCCGATGAGGTCGCGCCCCTGGAGGGCGTGGTGCGCGACGAGTGCGTCCGGCCCGGCAGCAGTACGGAGGTCCTTGCCGGGCTCAAGCCCGCCTACTACGACCCGAACTTCGGTGAGCGCTTCCCGCAGATCGACTGGAGCGTCACCGCCGGCAACGCCAGCCCCATCAACGACGGCGCCTCCGCCGTGCTCATCACGTCGAGCGAGACCGCGGCCCGCCTCGGGCTGCGCCCACTGGCCCGACTGCACAGCTTCGCCGTCACCGGATCCGACCCGCTGCTGATGCTCACCGGTGTCATCCCGGCCACGGAGAAGGTGCTCCGCAAGGCGTCGCTGAGCATGGATGACATCGACCTCTTCGAGGTCAATGAGGCGTTCTCCAGCGTGGTCCTCGCCTGGCAGCAGGAGACCGGCGCCGACCTCTCCAAGGTCAACGTCCACGGCGGTGCGATCGCGATCGGCCACCCGCTCGGCGCCAGCGGCGCCCGGCTGACGACCACGCTCGTCCACGCCATGCGGATGCGCGGCGCCAGGTACGCCCTGCAGACGATGTGCGAGGCGGGCGGACTGGCGAACGCGATGGTGTTGGAAGGCTTGTAGTCGCCGGATACCCGTAGTCGCTGAAGACCGTCAGCCGCCCGGAGGGCTGGATCCCGTCAGTGGCCGCGCAGGTGGTGGCGCTTGCGCCAGGCGACCACCGCGCCCGCGACGGCCGGGATCGCGATGAAGGCCATGGCGATCAGGAAGGCCGGGGACGTCGGTGTCGAGGCCTGGGCGCCGGCGACGACGTAGGCGGCGGTGTTCGGGATCGAGCCGAGGGCCGTGGCGAGGAGAAAGGGGAGGTAGCCCATACGGGAGACGGACGCGCAGTAGTTCGCGGCCCAGAACGGCACCCCGGGGAAGAGCCGCGCGGCCATCATCGAGCGGAAGCCGTGGCGGCTGAGCTGGCCGTCCGCGGCCTTCAGCCAGCGGGTGCGCAGCAGGCGACGGAGAGCGTCCTGCCCGAGGATCCGGCCCAGTCCGAAGGCGATACCGGCCCCGAGCACGGTACCGGCGAGCGAGGCCCCGAGCCCAAGCTGGGAGCCGAAGAGGGCGCCGGCCGCGAGATTGAGGAGCGGCCGTGGCACGAAGGCGACCGTGCACAGCCCGTACGCCACCGCGAAGACCACGGCCGCCGTGGCACCGTTCAGCTGCGGCGGCCAGCCGTCGGCCAGCAGCTTCTGCGGCTCGAAGAGCAGCACGGTCGAGGCGGCCGCCACCAGCAGCGACACGAGCAGGGACAGGCGCGACCATGGCGAGAGAAGTGCTCTCGTGAAGCGGGCGGCCAGACCTGTTGGTGCGGCGGTGAACTCGAGGGTGACGAGCTCCGTGGCGGTGACCGGGGGAGTGGCCGTGGCGGTGCCCCCAGAGTGGGTGGTGGCATCGAGCATCCGGTGACACTAACTGACCAATGTGTGTGATCGCCGTATGGTTCGTCTTATGGGCCTCACAGCTTTCGGAACGTCAGGTGGCGGTCTGGAGGTGCCGCGCAGTGCCCTCGCGGACACGCTGCTGGAGCGGCTCACCGCCACGTACGCCCCGTCGGCCGATCCGGAACGGGCCGCGTCGACGCGCGCGTACCTGAAGAACATCGCCCCTTTCCTGGGCCTGACCACGCCTGATCGCCGCGCGCTCTCCCGCGCCGTCCTGGCGGGAACGCCGCGCCCCGACGAGGCCGACTGCACGGCGGTGGCACTGCGCTGCTGGCGGCTGCCCGAGCGCGAGTACCAGTACTTCGCCGTCGACTATCTGCGCCGTCATGTGAGGTGTCTCTCGTCCGGCTTCCTGCCCGTGGCGCGCCATCTCGTCTCCACGGTCCCTTGGTGGGACACCGTCGACGCACTCGCCTCCCACGTAGTGGGAGACCTGGTGGCCGCCGACCCGAAGCTGCGGGCCGACATGGACGCGTGGATCGAGGACGACGACCTGTGGGTCGCCCGTACGGCCCTGCTCCACCAGCTCTTCTACAAGAAGTCGACCGACACGGAACGTCTGTTCGCGTACTGCGTCCGCCAGTCGGGACATCCCGACTTCTTCATCCGGAAGGCGATCGGCTGGTGTCTGCGCGAGTACGCGAAGACGGATCCGGAAGCGGTACGAGACTTCGTGGCCCGCGAGCGGGAGCGGCTCTCGCCACTCTCCGTGCGTGAGGCGCTCAAGAACATCGGCCCCTGACGCCCCAGCGGACGCGCAAGCGGGCGCACCTGCGGAAACGCCAACTCCCGCTCGCTGAAAACCATTCGACGTGGGCGGAAGTGTCAGCGATGATCGCCTCATGTTCCGGTATGCCTTCCTTCTCACAGCATCCGCCCTCGCGGATGCCCCGAAGGCTGCCGTCCTGATCACCGTGGCCGCCGGAGACGGCGCCCGAAGCTGACCCTTCCCGGATCGTCCGGCGGACCCCGCAGGGGGAGGGTCGGAAAGTCCTTGGGGTCCCCGTCCCGGCCGACCGACGCCGGGGCCGTCACTCAGTTCGACTGACACATTCGACTGACACTGAAGAGACTTCGAGGTACAGCCATGTCCAAAACGGCTTACGTGCGCACCAAACCGCATCTGAACATCGGCACCATGGGCCATGTCGACCACGGCAAGACCACACTGACCGCCGCCATCACCAAGGTCCTCGCCGAGCGCGGCTCCGGCACGTTCGTACCGTTCGACCGGATCGACCGGGCGCCGGAGGAGGCCGCGCGCGGCATCACCATCAACATCGCGCACGTCGAGTACGAGACCGACACCCGGCACTACGCGCACGTGGACATGCCGGGTCACGCCGACTACGTGAAGAACATGGTCACGGGCGCGGCCCAGCTCGACGGGGCGATCCTCGTCGTGTCCGCGCTCGACGGGATCATGCCGCAGACGGCCGAACACGTGCTGCTCGCCCGCCAGGTGGGCGTCAACCACATCGTCGTGGCCCTCAACAAGGCCGACGCGGGTGACGAGGAGCTCACCGACCTCGTCGAGCTGGAGGTCCGCGAACTGCTCTCCGCGCACGGCTACGGCGGCGACTCCGTACCGGTCGTACGGGTCTCCGGGCTCAAGGCCCTTGAGGGCGACCCGCGTTGGACGGCGGCGATCGACGCGCTGCTGGACGCCGTGGACACGTACGTGCCGATGCCCGAGCGGTATCTCGACGCGCCGTTCCTGCTGCCCGTCGAGAACGTGCTCACCATCACCGGCCGCGGGACGGTCGTCACGGGCGCGGTGGAGCGCGGAACGATTCGCGTGGGCGACCGGGTCGAGGTGCTCGGCGCCGCCGTCGACACGGTGGTCACCGGCCTGGAGACCTTCGGCAAGCCCATGGCGGAGGCGCAGGCCGGCGACAACGTGGCGTTGCTCCTGCGCGGCGTCCCGCGTGACGCGGTGCGGCGCGGACACATCGTCGCGGCGCCCGGCAGCGTCGTACCCAGTCGTCGCTTCTCGGCGCGGGTGTACGTCCTGTCGGCGCGCGAGGGCGGTCGTACGACGCCGGTGTCCACCGGCTACCGGCCGCAGTTCTACATCCGCACCGCGGACGTGGTCGGCGACGTCGACCTCGGCGAGCGGGCGGTCGCGCGGCCCGGCGACACCGTCACCATGACGGTCGAGCTCGGGCGCGAGGTGCCGGTCGAGCCGGGGCTCGGCTTCGCGATCCGCGAGGGCGGGCGGACGGTCGGCGCGGGGACGGTGACGTCGGTCGGCTGAACTCGGCCGGACTCGGCTGAACCAAATGGGTGCCCGCCTCCCGGACCGGAGGCGGGCACCCACTCGGCCGGCGGGCACCCGATCGGCCGCCGAAGCAGGAACAATGGACCCGTGGACGAGCCGATACCCGTGACGCGAGCCGTGGATCACGGGACCGCCAAACTGATGCCGGACGTCGACCGGAAGCGGGCCTGGCTGCTGACGGTCGACGGGGCACCGCAGTCGTACGTCGATCTCGACGAGCCGACGCACCTGGAGTTCGAGTACGCGCGACGGCTCGGGCATGTCCTGGACACCGTCGTGGAGCCGGGGCGCGCGCTGGACGTGCTGCACCTCGGCGGCGGCGCACTCACCCTGCCCCGGTATCTCGCCGCTACCCGGCCGGGGTCCAGGCAGGACGTCATCGAGGCCGACAGCGGCCTGCTGGACCTCGTCGTCGAGCATCTGCCCGTACCCGACGACGCGGGGATCACGCTGCACGGAGCGGACGCCCGCGCCTGGCTCGAATCCGCCCCCTCCAGCTCCGTCGACATCCTGATCGCCGACGTCTTCGGCGGCTCGCGTGTCCCGGCGCACCTGACCTCGGTGGCGTACGCCCGCGAGGCCGAGCGGGTCCTGCGTGCCGACGGCGTCTATCTCGCGAACCTCGCCGACGCCACGCCCTTCGCCTTCTTGCGCTCCCAACTCGCCACGTTCGCCGTGGCGTTCGAGGAGCTGGCGCTGATCGCCGAGCCGGGCGTGCTGCGCGGCCGCCGCTTCGGCAACGCTGTCCTCGTCGCCGCCCACCGCCCCGTCGACATGGCCACCCTCGCCCGCCGCACGGCCTCCGACGCCTTCCCCGCCCGGGTCGAGCACGGGGACACGCTGCGGATCTTCATGGGGGACGCCGAGCCCGTAAGGGACGAGAACGCGGTGCCCTCGCCGGAACCGCCGGACGGGGCGTTCAGCATCGGCTGAATCGAATCGGCCGGCTGGGAATCGGCTGACGGATCAGCTCTCGGAGCGCGCCGACTCGCTCTTCGACGGCACACCCTGCGCCACTTCCCTCGTACGCCGCGTCAGATCCCGTACGTCCGGAACGCACAGGACGGCCGCCGTCACCACGACGACGAGGACGGCGCAGCCCCACAGGGACGCCGTACGCCCGAAGGCGTCCTCCGCCGGGCCCGCCAGTGCCATGGCGAGCGGGAGCATGGCGATCGAACCGAACCAGTCGTACGCCGAGACGCGGGAGAGTTTGTCCTCGGGGATCTCCTGGTGCAGCGCGCAACAACTCGATGAATGTAACCTTCTGCTTCTGTCTCCTGCCCGTCGCGCTTACGCGCGGGCTCATTTGCCCCCGACCCTGAGCTCGCCAAATACCGCCACCCTTGTCTATTGCGGCAGTCGCTCGCTGGTCCACCCGTCTGATGGTGCGCAGCTGGGGCAGTGGCGACTCGCGTTCCTTTTGACTCGCTCTTACTCCGCATGGGGCGTCTCGAGTTGGGGTGACTGCACGGCGGGTGTCACACGAGGCAGTGTGCTGACACGACTACGACGGCGATTCGGATCCGCCGTTCGTCAGCTCTGTCAGTAGCTGACGGAGTTCGGCCAGGTTGCCCAGGCGGAGGGCGGTGGTGGGGTGGTCGGGGCCGAGAGTGGTTTCGGCGATCTGCAACGCCCGCTCCTCCAGCGGCAACGCCTCGGCGTGACGCCCCAGATCGCTGAACGTCCTGGCCAGGTTGCCCAGGCGGAGGGCGGTGGTGGGATGGTCGGGGCCGAGGGCGGCCTCGGTAACCTGCAACGCCCGCTCCTCCAGCGGCAACGCCTCGACATGACGCCCCAGAGCGCTGAACGTGGATGCCAGGTTGCCCAGGCGGAGGGCGGTGTCGGGGTGGTCGGGGCCGAGGGCGGCCTCGGTAACCTGCAACGCCCGCTCCTCCAGCGGCAACGCCTCGCCGTGACGCCCCAGAGCGCTGAACGTGGATGCCAGGTTGCCCAGGCGGAGGGCGGTGTCGGGGTGGTCGGGGCCGAGGGCGGCCTCGGTAACCTGCAACGCCCGCTCCTCCAGCGGCAACGCCTCGGCGTGACGCCCCAGATCGCTGAACGTCCTGGCCAGGTTGCCCAGGCGGAGGGCGGTGGTGGGATGGTCGGCGCCGAGGGCGGCCTCGGTAACCTGCAACGCCCGCTCCTCCAGCGGCAACGCCTCGACATGACGCCCCAGATCGCTGAACGTGGATGCCAGATTGTTCAGGCGGAGGGCGGTGGTGGGATGGTCGGGGCCGAGAGTGGTTTCGGCGATCTGCAACGCCCGCTCCTCCAGCGGCAACGCCTCGACATGACGCCCCAGAGCGCTGAACGTGGATGCCACGTTGCCCAGGCGGAGGGCGGTGGTGGGATGGTCGGGGCCGAGAGTGGTTTCGGCGATCAGCAACGCCCGCTCCGCTAGCGGCAACGCCTCGGCGTGACGCCCCAGATCGCTGAACGTCCTGGCCAGATTGTTCAGACGGAGGGCGGTGTCGGGGTGGTCGGGGCCGAGAGTGGTTTCGGCGATCTGCAACGCCCGCTCCGCCAGCGGCAACGCCTCGCCGTGACGCCCCAGATCGCTGAACGTCCTGGCCAGGTTGCCCAGGCGGAGGGCGGTGTCGGGGTGGTCGGGGCCGAGGGCGGCCTCGGTAACCTGCAACGCCCGCTCCGCCAGCGGCAACGCCTCGGCGTGACGCCCCAGATCGCTGAACGTGGATGCCAGGTTGCCCAGGCGGAGGGCGGTGGTGGGATGGTCGGGGCCGAGGGCGGCCTCGGTAACCTGCAACGCCCGCTCCTCCAGCTGCAGAGCCTCGGCGTGACGCCCCAGATCGCTGAACGTGGATGCCAGATTGTTCAGGCGGAGGGCGGTGTCGGGGTGGTCGGGGCCGAGAGTGGTTTCGGCGATCTGCAACGCCCGCTCCTCCAGCGGCAACGCCTCGCCGTGACGCCCCAGAGCACTGAACGTCCTGGCCAGGTTGCCCAGGCGGAGGGCGGTGTCGGGGTGGTTGGGCCCGAGGGCGGCCTCGGTAACCTGCAACGCCCGCTCCGCCAGCGGTAGGGCTTGAACTGCCTGGCCTCGGGCCGAGAGGTAGAACGCTCCCTGGCCGAGCAAGGCAGCAAGTTCCGAGACCTTTCCTGTGCCGTCGTGGTGCCTACTTACGGCTTGCATGTGTGGCAGCAGCATTTGCCATTCCGGCCAGGCTTGCACGTCGTCGGGGCTACCTGAAGGGATGGCGGCATGCAGCAGGTTCAGGGCGGATTCGCTGGGATGTAGTGGGGCGATGGTCCGAGATCGGCGCAGCCGCCGCCGGATGCTTCTGGGCTGTGATGGTGGAACGGGCGCTGGGGTGGTGGTGCGTAGAACGGCCTGTACGAGGCGGTGGACGGTGACGGTGGTGTCGGTGAGGGTGATCATGCTGTAGGCGGCAAGGACGCCCAGAGCGTGATCAACAACCTGAGCCGAGGGGAAGGCGCTGCCAAGCACGTGGCGGGGTAGCGGGTCGGGCGCGCAGTAGGCCAGGACCCGCAGTAGCTCAACCGCGTGGGGATCGGCAGTGTGCACGGCGTTGAGGGTGACGCTCCACAGTTGGGCAATGGTGCGCTGCTGAGGGTCACCGGGAGTGGTGGCGGCCAACACACCAGCAGGATCGGCACGCAGCTGCCTGAGGTAGGTGGCAGCGCCGGTGCGGGTCTGCGCAAGGTAGGCGCCAGCCTGCTGCAGGGCCAGCGGCAGGTGCCCAAGTTCCTCGGCCAGGTCGGCCAGGATGCCGGCGTCGCCTTCGCTGTGACGTCCGGTGATCTCCTGGAGGACAGCCAGGGACGTCTCAGGAGTGAGGGTGTCCAGGCGTAGGGGGGTACCGAGGTCATGCCAGAGAAGGTCTCGGCGTGTGGTGACCAGGACTTGACCGGTACTCAAACGGCCGAGGTAGGGACGCAAGTCGGCGGGTTCCTCGGCGTTGTCGAAAATCAGTAGCCATCCGGTGCGGCCCTGCAGCCATGTCACGGCCCATGCGGCCGCCTCGTCCAGTGGCAGCCCGGCATGAACCGGGTTGAGGGTCGTTGCCAAAGACGTGAGTTCGGCTATGACTGAGGTAGGCGTCGATGCCTCGATCCACCACACTGGCCCTTGCCCAGCCGCCAGATAGGCGTGGGCGTGGTGTAGGACCAAGGTGCTCTTGCCGACCCCGCCCATGCCGCGCACGCTCTGCGCCACGATGCCCGTTCCCGTTGACGGCAGGGCTTGCAGGGTGGCGAGTGCGTCGTCGCGGCCCTTGAACACACGACTATCAGGTGCGGGCAGGTTATTCAGCCGCGCAACCGCCTCTTCTGACACGGCCGCCTGCAACGCACCGGGAGGCACGACCAAGGTCCGCTGCTCGATCCGGGCCTGATCCCCGGTGGCAATCACCCCAGAACTCTGGCCCGCAGCAGCGGAGCGGCCTCCCGACGCGGGCGGTATCTGCGCCTTGGTCATCGCTGAACGGTGCCGTTGTCCCCGGTCACGATGATCCCGGAATTGTCCTGCGTGACTACCGCGCGCTCACCCGACGCCGTCGGCCCGCTCGCAGCCGGACTCGTTGACGGAGCCGAGGACCCGATCAGTGAAGACGCCCACGCCCCCACGACTCCCGCAATCACAGCGCCGGCTCCGGCACCGGTCCCGATCCGCGTCGCCTGATCCCACGGCAGCAGCACATCACCCAACCAGACGCACAGCCCGAACACCATCAACGCCCCGGCAACGACCACCAACCAACGCCCTGTCGCACTCATCTGACGCCCCCTCACGCTGGAACAGACGCCCATACTCCCACCACGACACGCAGGACCACCTCGTTGCGCCCAATCCGAGGCACCGAAAGTCGCGGCCACACGTCGGCCCAGGCCGCTCGGCTGGGCTGCGTGGAACGGGCCTGTGGGTGGGGACGCCAAGGCTCGCGACCTGATGCACCCGATTGGTGAATCTCCTGAGCGATCTTGGCAGCATCCGGCGCTCACTGCGTTCGAGACGCGTGGGCGTGTGCTGGGCGTTGGCACAGCACCCCGTCAAACGTAACCTCTTTGTATGGCCGATGACTTGGTACAGCGAGCGCACTGGGGAGACCTGGAAGGGCAGAGCTGGGCTGGACTGGCCCGCCTGTCGACCGAAGAGGCTGAGGGCGAGCTGTCTTCTGACGACACGTTAGACCGGTCCGTGCCCCGGTTCATGACGGGCAGGGACATCAAGAGCACGGAGGAGCAGGAGAGGGACGGCCGACGGTTCGTCGAGAACCGCGGAGGCCGCTACGTCCACACCTACATGGAGCCGGACACCTCTGCGTGGAAGCGCAGGCGTGTACGCCTCCCCGATGGCAGCACCGGCTACCGCGTCGTACGGCCCGTGTTCGAAGGGGCGTTGGAAGACCTCAAGCGAGGCACGGCACCGAACGGCGAGCCCATCGACGGATTGATCGTCTACGACATCGACCGTCTGACCCGCGACCCTCGGCACCTCGAAGACGCGATAGAGACCGTGGAGCACTACCACCGGCCGATCATCGACATCACGGGCACCCTGGACCTGTTGACCGACAACGGCCGCGCCATGGCCCGCGTGGTCGTCGCCATGGCCAACAAGCAGTCCGCCGACACCGCCCGCCGCGTACGCCGCAACCACAAGGCACGACGGGACCGGGGCATACCCGTGGGAGGGACCCGCCCGTTCGGATGGCAGGCCGACAAGCGCACACTGAACCCGACCGAGGCCGAGTGCATCCGTGATGCGGTCAAGCGCCTCATCTTGGGGGCCGACTGGCACGCGATCGTCGCCGACTGGAACCGCAAGGGGATCACCACATCCAAGGGCAACCCGTGGACATGGATCGGTCTCAGGGACATGATGCGCAACCCGCGCCTATGCGGATACCGATCGCATGTCGTGAGCGAGTTCGACCCGGAAACGGGCCGAGAGAGCAGGCACATGACGATCGCTCACGACGACGAGGGAAAACCGGTCACGGGACAGTGGACGGCAATCCTGAAGGTCTCAGAGTGGGAGGCCGTCAACGAGATCATCGGTGACGGTCCGATGCGCGGAGGAGGCCACAACGCCCGCGTCTATCTGGCCAGCGGCATTCTTCGCTGCGGCAAGGATGACTGCGGATCGCTGTTGCGTGCGATGAAGGCCGCACCGAGCCGGGGCAAGCCGGAAGGATACTTCTACTACGTCTGCCCGGCGAAGACCACGGGCAGGGGGTGTGGCGGGGTCAAGATCGGCGGTCCGGAAACCGACGAGCTGATCAGGAAGATCGTGATCACGAAGTACGAGGAAGAGGCCACCGAACGGCAGTCGGTCAAGGCACCGCAAGAGTGGCCGAAGACGACTGAACTGGAGATCGTCCGCGAGGACATTGCTGATCTCAAGGACGCTCGCAGGGCACGCAAGATCAGCGCTGAGCGCTACTACTCCGATCTTGCCGAGTACGAGGCCGACGAGCAGCGTCTGAAGAAGGAGCGAAACGCTTGGCAGCGCCAGACACTCGCGGGCCAGGGCGAACCCGTGGACATGGCCGAGGAGTGGAGCAGGGACGGGATCACCCTTGCCGAGCGCCGGTCGTACGTCGCGCGAACGCTAACGGCTCTCGTTGTTCTTCCCGTAGGGAGTGGGCGCCGAGTGCTCTTGAGGGACCGGATGGTTCCCGTGTACTGCGAGAAGTAGCACCAGGAGAACGGGCGCCCGTCACTTCGTACGGCGATGGTGACGGGCTCCGTCGTGTGTTGAGACGTCGACGCCCAGGGCAGCGTTCATCCTGCGCCATTGAGCATCCGACCAGCGGGGAGCCTTGCGCGCATGTGCCCGCGCCCAGGCCATGTCCTGATCCTCTTCTCTGTCACTCGGACGCGGCGGCACCAGACCGTCTCCTCTCGACGGCCAGCTCTTCACGCGCGGTCTCACGGTTGGCTGCAAGGTCTTCAGCGACCCCGGCAGCGAGAAGGGCGGCACCCGGGGTGTGACCGGAACCGACGTAGCGCCAGTGCGCATCGGTGACCGTGCCAGGTCCGGTGTCGTGACCGATGCCGAAGTGTTCGGCACGGTCGGTGCGTAGGGCCGCGTACGTGGTCGAGTAGGCGCGGGACTTGGTCAGGATGTGGCCTCGGTAGCCGAGGGCGTGGGCCCAGGCGCGCAGGCGCAGGGGCGCAAACTCGGGGAGACCGCCGAGACGCCAACATGTCCGCATGAGGATCCGGACGTGGTTGGAGACCGATGCCGCCTCGATGTCCGCGCAGGTAATGACCCTGTGGTCGGTGCCGGCGCCTGTCTCGCTGGCTCCCTTGGTGACGTACTTCGCGACGTACGCGGCCACGGCGTCGTCATCCGGCCCGTTCCCGTCAGCGCGCAGAGAACGCACGTCGACCTGAGCGCCCCAGCGGAAGGTGAGTTCACCGACGGCGGGACTGTACGGAGAGCGGACCGAGACCCGACCCACGGCAGCGCGTACGGCGTCGGTCAGGCGGTCGGCCGAGCCCCATTCCGGGGGTTCGTCGGTCGGTCCGGCCGGGCCGTCCAGGCGCACGATGGCGTGCACGTGGACGGCCCCGCGCTTCTGGTATTCGGCGACACGGGCGAAGGACAGCCGGGCATGATCCGAGAAGCGGGACTGTACGACGCTTGCCGACGAGGCGAGTTGGCGACGGACGCCGATGACGAAGCGATCCCACAGCTTGCCCGCGTGCGCGTGCCAGAGGGCGTGGGCCGGGTAGTCGTAGCAGTCGGTGCAGAGAGGTTGGCCGACTAGCGGAGCGTTCGCGTCATGGATCGTGCCACAGGCGAGGGGTCGATCGTGTTCGCACCTCCAGCCATCCCGACGAGGGCGGCACCGGTCCCCGGCACGGTGGACCGCGCCGAAGGACGGGGCAGTCAGGGTGACAAAGAGCCGGGGACGTTGTCGGACTGTGCCGGGGACGTTCTTACCGCCGAGGAGCCCAGCGCGGACGAGGTGGAATGTGTCGCCTGCGTGGGAGGCGGGAGCACGGAGCGCAGACGGTCGCGCGTCGGTTGCGGCAGCGGACGAGGAGGCGTTCGCCGGGTTGGTCACGGGTGTCGTAGCGGCGGAGGATCTCGCCGGTCGTTGCGTCGAGGGTGGCGGTCGAGCCGGACAGGTGGACGGGATGGGAGCAACCGCCCGTAGCGGTGATCTGCTCCAGCCAGCTGGTGAACTGGGGATCTTGAGCGATGCGTATTGCGTCACGGTCTGCTTCGGGAAGCTGACGCAGGCGCGCCGCGCGGTCGAGGGCGGCGCGCCTGTCAGCCGGAGTGAATTCCGGGGGAATGGTGGTGACCTTCCAGGGTGGGCCGCCGCAGCGGCACGGGTGATGGTGGGTGGCGCGCTGTTGGGCATGTGGATCACTCCTTGCTTGATCGGGTGTGTTGTGGGTTCAGCGGATGGTTCCGGCGCCCCGGCAGACGCGGCAGCGGCGAAGCCGTCCGGTCCAGGTCCTGCGGGCTCCGTCGCCCTTGCAGACGGGGCATCTCACGCGAGGCATGGGCATGGCGTACGTCCTTTCTGCTCAGGTGTGGGAGAAGCCGCTGATGACCCAGGTGACGAGCCCGTGGACGGTGAAGATCACGGGGGTCTGGCCGAGGTAGACGCCGAAGAGGCCGACGCAGACCGCTTCCCAGGCGCGCACATCGCGGGAGCGGACGAGGAGGACGGTGATGATCCCGAAGATCACCGCGAACGTGAACGCCGTTCCTTCGCTGATCACTTGTCGTCTCCTTCCAGGGCCGCCAGGGCGCGGCGTACGGCGGACAGTTCCGGGGTGATGCCGGAGTTCCGTTGGGCGATCGCTATGGCCTCTTCTGTCGGTGTCAGGTGGGAGCGGGCCCGGCTCCAGCCGCCGTCCGGCCCGGTGCACACCGCCACGCCCCGTTCCGCCGCCGTGATCGACTGAGCGACGGTCACCGCGTCCTTGTTGAGGTCGCCCAAGGTCATCTCGGCCGTGCCGGGGTCGTTGACGCGATGGCAGATCCGGCCACCGAGTTGAGCCCGCAACGCGGTGACACCGGGGCCGAGGTCTGAGCCGACGCGTTGCCCAGCGACGACCAGGTGCAGGCCGAGCGCGGCACCGAGCTGGGCCAGCCGCAGCAGCAACGTGGAGCACTGCTCCGCCTCTGCCTTGCTCTCGCGTCTGCCATCAGACAGGTACAGCTCCGCGATCTCGTCGACGATCACGACGACGGGCACGGGCCGCAGCGTGTCGGGGAGCTCCCAGATGGAGCGGACGCCCGCCGACCGGCACGCGTGCATGCGGTCCTGCATGTCGACGACGAGCGCGGTGAGTATCGCCACCGCCTCGCGTCGACACGTCGCCAGCGCGCTCAACCGTCCCGCGAACAGGCCGAGTTCCATGCCGCCCTTGCAGTCGATGCCGATCAGGGCGACGGGTTGCGGGGCAAGCTGGGTGATGAGCCGGGCCAACAGGGTGGACTTGCCGGACCGGGTGGCGCCCGCGATGAGCCAGTGCGGCACCAAACGGAGATCCATCACCCAGGCGCCGCCGCTCTCCAGCGCGCCGATGAGCGCGGACAGCAACGCGGTGGGAGCCGTGGCCAGGCCGGGCCGCTGAAGCGGATCACTGGCCGTCGCAGTCAGGAGTACAAGACCGCGTTCCGGCGACGTGACCCGCACCGCGTGAACCTTCCACGCGTGCACGAACGCCTCAGCCGCCTTCAGGTACGTCGCCGGGGTCTGGCCCGCGTGCAGCCGCACGACCGCCGTCAGGCCCATACGGGTAGCGCGCGGGAAGGAGATCCGGGGAGCCACCGGCCGCAGCGGATCGCCCTTGACCACCAGGTCGCCCAGGAGCCCGCGGGCCGGACGGCGGGAGACGGAGAGGTCGTTGAGCATGGCAACCTTGCGCCAGGTGAACAGCACCCGGCAGGTGGTGAGCGGATATCCGGTGAGGTACCAGTGCCAGGCCGGACGATGCCGCCGCAGCAGGTCACCGACGACGAGCACCCACGCCAGCACGGCGAGCCCGAAGGCGAGCGCGATCGCACCGTTCATCACGCACCACCGGCCTTTAAGGCCGTGCCGTGCACGGGCGTGATTGCATCGGCGCGGAAGCTGATTCCGTGCCGGTCGCCCATCGCCCAGGCGAACGCCATCAGTCCGGTGACCTTGAGGATCTGTCCTTCCTCGATGCCCTTGGGTTCACCGCTCACGGCGATCTCGATCACGGAGATTCGCCGCCGGTCCTGCCGCACCGTGACGGCC
Source organism: Streptomyces sp. 2A115 (assembly GCF_052245575.1). Classification (NCBI taxonomy): domain Bacteria; kingdom Bacillati; phylum Actinomycetota; class Actinomycetes; order Kitasatosporales; family Streptomycetaceae; genus Streptomyces; species Streptomyces sp. 2A115. Next base: position 27,560 of record NZ_JBQQCG010000049.1, read on the forward strand.
ACCGTGTAGATCGTGTTGCCGTCGCGGTCCTTCTTCACCTCCTGTGTCTCGGGGTTGCTGATCTTTGCTTCGGGCGCGATGGCGCACCGCAGTACGCCCAGTCGCGCCGTGTCCACGGGAATGGACTGCATTGCTTGGCCTCCTTGGCCAGTCGGGACGCCCGACATATTCAGACGTCACTTGTCCTTACGAGTTATGACTATGTAGTTCTGTACGGCGAAGGCGCAAGTACTTATGCTGACGAGTGATGTCGCGCGTGCGACGTGACTATGACTTCGATCCGAAGGTGGCCAGATGACGGAGATCCAACGCCCCGGAGCGCTCTACCAGCAGGTTGCCGCCGCGATCCGGGAAGCGATCCTGTCTGGCGAGTTCGAGCCGGGCGCCCCGCTGCCCTCCGAGGCGCAGCTCATCGAGCGCTACAAGGTGTCCCGCCCGACGGTCCGCAACGCTGTCGCCGCTCTGCGCGCGGAAGGCCTGATCGAGGTGCGGCACGGCAAGGGCAGCTTCGTACGCTCCGACGGCCAGCCCGCTGTCACCATCGGGCGTCGCATCGGCCACACCCGTGACGGTCAGTTCGCGCTGCCGGATGGTTCCGTCTGGGACGAGGCCGAAGAGCCCACCCCCTACCGCGCCCACTCCACCAAGGCCAACGGTCCCCTGCTCGGACTCGGCACGGAGGAAGATCTCTTCGTCTGCGACCGTCTGCTCACCGACCCCGCCAGCGGTACGCGCGCCATGCTCCGCACGGTGACCCCGCTCGCGGTTGCCGCAGACGTCCCGCTCCTCGGTGAGGCGCCGGGCCCGCCTCCCGTTGCCGCGTACGCGATCCTGACGCAGGCCGGGCACAAGCTGTGGTGGTCCGAGACGGTCCGCGCCCGCATGCCGATGCCCGACGAGCGGACCACGCTCCAACTCCCGGACGCAACGCCGATCCTGCACCTGGCCCGTGTCACGCATGGCACCGACGACCGTCCCCTGATGCTGGAAGAGTTCCGCGTCGGAGCGGACCGTGCCGAACTCGCCTACCGGATCACCGCCGACAAGCAGCCCGCGCGGCGCGCCCGCGCCTGAGGGCCGACGGCAATCGGTCGAAACCCGCTTCACTTCCTCAAGGGCGCGCCTGCGGCGCGCCGGGCAGCCCGGCCGCCCCGGCCGGGCGTGCGGCGTGGCCGCCGGTCCCGTCCGGTCGCCCGACTGCCCGCACCGCAGCACGCCAGAGGCCGAGAGGCATCGACCCGCCGAGCCGGGCCGGGGCCAGCGTGGCTGGGGGTCGACGGCCTCCGAGACTTTAGGCAGCTCCCATGGGGCGAGCCTCGAAGACCAGGGGGCCGATCGGGCTATTGCGGGCAGCTCCAAGGACTGCCCGATCCGCTGGCGAGCGTAAGGCCCCCTGGTCACTCGCCCCATGGCAGCTACCGCCCAAAGTCTCTGCGGCCGGCGACGTGCCCATCTGCTGCGCTCACCAGCGAAGACACACCTCATGCCGCACCGCCGTCGCCACCGGCCAGCGCCTCCAGAAGCCCGGCAAGCCGGTCCACGGCGTCCGGCCAGCCCGCGACCCGTACGACCCCGCGCCCCTCTTCGTTCGTCGAGGCGACCGCCCGCACCTCCGACAGCTCGAACCCGGCACCCAGGAACCCCCGGTTCAACCGGTCGGCAGCCTCCCGCGCACCGCGCCAACCCGCCACGTAGTCGACACCGGGCACCCACAGTCCGGAGTCCGCGCCCGCGACGTCGAGCCCGTCACTCAGCCAGTCCTCACCTGCGCCGGTCACCTTGTCCACCTCTGCCCTGATCTAGGTAACGGATCGTCAACTTTCTTTGGCCCAGGGCAGAAACGCAGAGCAACGGCCCCAGTACCATCAGGCACTGGGGGCCGTTGGCTCCCCTGCCGGACCACCCCGGTAGCTGCCAGGCGCGGGGGTGGTCCGGTCTCGGTATGAGGTTGTGAAGCGCGGCCCCCTGAGCCGGGTGGGGAACCCGGCGGATCAGGTCCAGGAGACCGCGCCTCTTGGCCGGAGATGTGAGGCACCGGCCCCGAACCGTCACCCACTCCCTTTCTCGGGGAGTAACAGGCGGGCGACGGCCCGGAGATCATCAGATCGGTTTGTGCTCGGCTCCGCTGTCGAGGTCGAGGCGGCACCACACGGTCTTGCCGCCCTTGTCTTCCGGCGTCCACCAAGCGGCCGCTGCCAGCCGCTGAACGATGAGCAGCCCCCGGCCGCTGTCGGGCAAGATCGCCTCGGACAGTTCTCCCGCCAACTCTGGGGAGAACGTCTCGCCCTGAGGGAGCAGCGGAGGCGCCGGGTCCTCGTCCGTGACACCGATGAACAGCCACTCCGGCCACATCTTGAACGTCACATCGATACGCCGAGAGCCACCGGGTTGCGCCAGACAGCGATCCGGAACCGCGTGGTTCACGACGTTCCCCACCAGTTCCGACACGATCAGCTGGGCGTCATCCACGATCTCGTTCGCACCCGCGCGGCAGAGGAACACGGCCGTCATGTCGCGCGCTACACGCGCCGTGTCGCGGCACTCGGCGAAGAGCGTCAGCGTCAGGAAGTGCCCAGCGGAAGAGGGGTCCGGCACTGCAAACCAGTGAGCGAACGCGTCTAACTCCTGCACCACATGCTCATGCCGCTCTTTCTTCGCGTCCATGACACGATCCACCGTCTCTGATCACGTCTGCCGAGGCCCTCTCGGCAGGGTGCACCGAGAGTGCACCCCACGTACCGGCTGTCGCTCCCCCCTCTTGGGGACCCCCCTCATGGGTACACTCGCGAGACGGACACAGTAGGAAGATCAGGTCAGTCACAATGGGGAAGTGAAATGACCGAAGCTGCTCCGACACCGGCCGCTTTGCCGCCGCACGTGCTGGAACGCGCAGACGTGCGCTCCGCGATCGCCAACCACGATTTCGGCGAGGTCTTCAGACTCGCCAGGCTGCACGGCAAAGTCAGCTATGCCAAGATCGCCGAGGCCGTCGGCTACAAGCGCGAGCACATCGGCAAGATGGCTCGGCCGGAGACCGACGGCAAGGGCGTCCGCCCCCGGATCACACAGCACCGCAAGATTCTTGAGGTGGTTGACGGCCTACGCATCCCCGGTCACCTCGCTGGCCTAGCCCCACGTCCATGGGAGCTGGCGCGAGGAGCGCGAATCTCCGTGCCGGAGGACCCGAGCACCTTGCTCACACAGGGCGGTGCGGGACTGTGGGACGTCGCCGAACTACTACGGCGAACCGAGCTGTCCACCATCAACAGCGCTGCCCTGGAGTCGATCGAACAAGGCATTGACCAGTTGGCCCGCGCCTACCCGTACGCCGATGCCGACTACCTGCACGAGCGCACCCGGAACGGCTTGCAGTACGTCACCAAGCAGCTTGAGGGCCGGATGACCCTGCGTCAGCACCGGGAACTCCTCGTTGACGCTGGATGGTTGTTCCTCCTGAACGCATGCGTTCAGTACGACCGAGGGCAGCGCGAAGCCGCCAACCTCAGCAAGGCCGCAGCGCTCCGGATCGGCAACGAGGCCGGACACGGCGAGATCATGGCTTGGGCGTGGGAGATCGAAGCATGGTTCGCCCTCACTCAGAGTCGCTGGCAAGACATGCTCGATGCCGTTGAAGCCGGGCACGTAGCCGATCAGACGCATTCCGTCGGCGTGCAGCTCTACGCGCACAAAGCACGCGCCGCCGCGCGAATGGGAGATGCCCGCCTGGTCCGCGATTCCCTGGATGCCGGACGCGCGAGGTTGGATCGATTGCCCCGCCCGGACCACCCGGAACATCACTTCATCATCGACCCGGACAAGTGGGATTTCTACGAGATGGACGCCTACCGTCTACTCGGAGACGACGAACGCGCCGCCAACCACGCTCGCTCGGTGATCCAGATCAGCACTGGCCCCGACGGGACCGAGATCTCCCCCATGCGCGCCGCAGAGGCACGCCTCACGCTCGGAGTCGCCGCAGCTCGCACCGGCGACATAGCAGAGGCCATCGGCATGGGCACCACGGCGCTTGACGCCGACCGGAAGTCGCTTCCCTCGCTGCTTTTAGTCGCCAACGAGCTGGACAGGGAACTGCGGTCCCGCTACCCACGCGAGACCGCCTCTCGCGACTTCCACGAACGGATCTTGACCATCACACGGGGTACGGCCACACCAGAGCTTCCGTTCTGAACCCGACCGCTCGCCATCCATTTCCACTGAGAGAGACAATCTTCAGTCTCATTCCTCGACGAGCAGCACGGCCTCGGCGATCTTCTGAGCGATTTCTTCTACGGAGTCATACTCCGTACTAAAGCCCTTACGGTCCTTGAGGAAACTACTGAACTTCCCGACATCCCCGAAGCTCACGCCGTGAAGCACGGGGATCACCGTGTCCTTGTGTAGTAGGGCCCCGAGTTCACGCTCGGTCCAGAAACGTCGACTCAAGTACGCTTCGGTAAGCAGCGTTACACCGGCACGCGCACGGGTGATGCCGTTGTCCATCTCGCGTGCGAGGCTCTGTCCGGCTCGAATGGCGACGTCATCGAACCAGACCTCGACGTCAAGGGCTGCAAGCCCGCTACGCAGCTCCTCAGCTACGTCGGCTCCGTCGCTCCGCGCGTAGCTGAGGAAGACATCGATCTCGCGCTCGTCCTGCTCAGCAATAGCACCCTGTACTCGCTCGACGAGGTGCCGCTCTTCTACGGTGAACGAGACTGACGAACTGCGGCTCTGCTTGAGCTTGGCGAGTTGCTGACGGTTGTGTCGTTCGGCCTTGCGGTTGTGATCCGACACCACCTTCTCAACCTGGTTCTCAAACTTGCGCTGCGCCCTCTTGGCGTCCTGCTCTGCCTTGCGCTGAGCACTCCTGAGTTGTTGTCGCATGGAACTCGCACTGACCCTCTTGACCACTGGTCCTCCGAAAGTGCTGAAGCGCGTGCCTCTTGATGAGGCTGCACCAAGCCACGCTAGTTCATGGGTCTGACAGTGTCGGAGCGCGGAAACGAAAGAGGTAACGCTTGCCGAGGTGTTGCGCGGTCATCCAGGACACACCGAACACCTCGATCGCGGCGCCGGTCACGAACATCACCGCGCACAGGATGCCCACCGGTGCCGGGACCGCGAGCGCGATCGACGGCAGGGCCAGCGGGAAGACGCAGAGGGTGCCGGCGAGGAGCAGTCGGCGTGGCTTCCAGCGCATCATCAGCAGGGCGCCGCCTTCGGTGCCCGCGGCGAGGGCCAGTCCCCACGGGCCGGCGCCGCCCAGGCTGTCCCGGGCGACGAGGGGCCCGTACACCGCCTCGGTGGCGCCGACGACGGCCACCACGATCGAGAACTGCGCGACGATCGACCACAGCCAGGTCCGGCCGATGACCTCCCGCCAGCCGTCCCGGAGATCGGCGAGCATGCCGCTGCCCGGTTCGCGGGGTGCGATGTGGCTGACGTCGAGGAAGGCCCGCAGGGCGCCCGCGACCGCGAACGCCGCGGCGTCCACGGCGAGTACCCAGCCGGGCCTGACGACAGCGACCATCGCGCCGCCGAGCGCGGCGCCGCCCAGGCCCGCGCCGTGCATCGCCAGCCGGAACAACGCGAAGGCGCGGCCGGCCTGTTCGCCGCTGACGGAGGAGAGCAGCATGCCCTCGGCCGCCGGGTTGAAGAACGCCTGGCCGGTGCCGCCGAGCGCCGTGAGGAGCATCATCTGCCAGAGCCGCGGTTCGCCGGCGATGACGAGGGCCGCGAAGGCAGCCTGCGAGAGGCAGTTGAGGGTGTTGGCCGCGACCATCACACGGTGCCGCGGCAGCCGGTCCGCGACCGCGCCGCCGATCAGCAGGAAGAGCACCAAGGGGAAGGAGGTGCGGGCCGCCGCCACCAGGCCCACATCGCCGCCGTCGCCGCCCTCGTTCAGTACGGCGAACGCCGCCGCGATCAACGCACCCTGGCTGCCCAGGTTGGTCACGACCGCGGCGGCGGTCAGCAGGGTGTAGTTGCGGCCCGCCCAGGCGGGGCGGCGCAGGCGTGCGGAGGAGTCGGCTGCGGGGTCCACTCGGCGACTGTCGCCGCCCCGAAGCCGGCTTGCCAAACCAATTGTCGGCCGGTTCCGTTGGGGGCTTGTTCCCTCAGGAATCGGCCTCCTCCGCGGTGAGGCCGTGATTCCTTCGAATCTGTGACGTCTACGGCTTCTATGACTCCGTGGGCGCGGTCTCGGTAAGGCGTACGGTGCTCAGGATCTTCTGGACGGTCGCCTCCGGGATTTCGTCGCCCACGCCCTTGGCGCCGAACAGATTCCACGTGACGAAGTCGCCCGCGCCGTTCTTGAACGCGAAGGCGATGGCCTTTCCTTCGCTTTCGCACTTTCCGTTCTGCGGGGTGTTGCTCGAGTACGCGGTGGCGATGCTTCCCTCGAGGCCCGACGTGGTGGTGTACGCCTTCGCCTTGTCGAACTTGACGCTCTTCTTGTCCGGCTGCGTGTAGCCGCCGAAGATCCACCACGGCACGCGGGTCTCGGCTGCCTCGTTCGCGTTCTTGGCGCCGTTCTCGCCGCGCGTTCCGGCGGTGACGAGAGCGGTGTCCTCCGTGGTGCCGTCCTTGTCGCTGTCGGTGGAGCACCACTTGGACTTGAGGTAGGCGGGGGCGGTGACGGTGGAGCTGTCCGTCTTGCCCTTCTCCTCCCACTCGAAGCCGACGCTCGTGTCGGCGCTGTCGATCTCCCACTCGGCGGGCACGTCGAACATCGTGCCGAAGCGGGGATTGACGACCACCTTCCAGCCCGCGATGGTCGGCTTCTCGCCGTCGGTGCCGCGCGGATTGCCGCCGCTGGTGGACGGAGAGACGCTCGGGGCCGGGGACCCGTTGGACGGCGGCGACTGCTTCACCTTTTTCTTGTCGCCGCCCGCCTCGTCGTCCTTGTCGCCGCCCAGGACCAGGAAGCCCGTGACACCGGCCGCGAGGACCACGGCAGTTGCCGCCACGATCGCGACGAGCTTCGTCTTGTTGCCGTTGCCGTTCCCGCCGTCGCCCTGCGGGGGCTGGGGCGCACCGGGCGCGCTCCAGGCCGGCTGTCCCGGCTGCGTGTACGGGTTCTGCTGCGGGAATCCCGGCTGCTGATATCCGGGTTGCTGATACGGATTCGGCTGCTGGTACCCCGGCTGCTGGTACGGGTTCTGGTTCTGGTCCTGCGGGTTCTGCTCGCCCCCGGGCGGCTGGTTTCCTGGCCACATGGGCAGTAACCCTAGTGCCGCCCGGGACACGGTTGGGTCACTGCCCTTCGTCAGGGGTGTACCGGCTCAGGCGTCCGATGGGCTGTTTGGGTCCTTATGGAGACGTATGGAGACGTACGGTACTGAGGATCTTCTCGACCGTCGCGTCCGGGACCTCCTCGCCGACGCCCTCGGCACCCACGAACGACCAGGAGATCGCGCCCCCTGGCGGCTGCTCCGCCGGCCACATGCGCGGTATCGATACGACGATCATCCTCCGCTTGTGGTCATGGGTGGCTACTCGCGGGTAACGTCACGGCCATGAACGCAGATCAGCTGTCGATCGGCGAGATGCTCGCCGCCACCGTGCCGATGGTCCGGACCCTGAAACTCGAGTACCTCGAGACCACGCCGGAGAAGGCCGTCCTCGCCCTGCCCGACCAGAGCGAGTACCACAATCACGTCGGCGGGCCGCACGCCGGAGCGATGTTCACGCTGGGGGAGTCGGCGAGCGGGGCTGTCGTTCTCGCCGCTTTCGGGGACCAGCTCGCGCGGGCCGTGCCGCTGCCCGTGACCGCCGAGATCGCGTTCAAGAAGCTTGCCAGAGGGCCCGTGACCGCCACCGCGACGCTCGGCCGTCCCGTCGCCGACGTCGTGGCCGAACTCGACGCGGGCGAGCGCCCGGAGTTCCCGGTGGTCGTCGCCATTCAGCGCGAGGACGGTGCCGTGACCGGGGAGATGACCGTCACGTGGACGCTGCGGCCGAACGGCTGAGGTCCGGGTAGGAGCGGCTGTCCGCCGGTGCCGTCGGCAGCGTCGCCTCCGGCGGCATGTTGTACGGCGTGACGACCTGGATGGCGGAGGGCAGGGAGTCGGTCGTGTCGGCGGGCAGGGCGTCGTGGGCCCGCATGATGACCTGGCAGGCGCCGCGCATGTCATGGCGCAGGTCGTGGTGGAGTACGGCGGACAGCCGCCCCGCACGCAGCAGGCGGGCGTTGTCGTGGTCCAGGTCGTGGGCGACGAACACGGAGCAGGGCCGGTTCACGGCGTCGAAGGCCTCGAGCGTGGCGATGTTGCCGCCGCCGATCGAGTAGACGGCCCTGATGTCGGGGTCCTGCCGGAGCGCGGCCAGCACCAGGTCGTACTGGGTGGCGTCCAGGCCGTCGCTGTCGGTGACCTCGACCAGGTGCCGTGCCGGACGCAGCGTACGCATCGTGGCCCGGAAGCCCATCTCGCGCTCCTCCTCCCCGCGGAAGAAGCCGCGGCTGATGGTGGTGAGGACGTGCCCAGGGCCGTCACCCAGCCACTGGCCCATCAGATACGCGGCGGTGGCGCCCGCCGCACGGTTGTCGATGCCGACATAGGCGAGCCGTCCGCTGGCCGGTAGATCGGTCACCAGCGTCACCACCGGGATGCCGGCGGTCACCAGCCGGCCGACGGCCGCGGTGACCTCGGGTACGTCCGGAGCCTTGAGGATCACGCCCTGGGAGCCGCGCCGGGCGATACGGTCCAGCGTCGAGATCAGGTCGTCCGGTGTGCCGGTCTCCCGGAAGTGGAAACGGCAGCGCATGACGGCCGGGTGCAGGGACGGCAGCTCGGCCTCCAGCGCGGTGCGTACCGCGGTGGAGAACCGTTCCGGTGTCTGCATGACGATGTCGGTCATGAAGGTGCGGCCGGTGAGCCGGACCTGCGTCCGCTGCCGGTCCAGATCGGCGATGGCCTGGTGCACGGACCGGGCGGTGCTCTCCCGTACTCCGCCCCGGCCGTTCAGGACCCGGTCCACCGTCGCCTCGCTCAACCCCGCCTGGCGGGCGATCTCCCTGATCGCGTACGGGTGGCCCATCACCGGCTCCTTGAGGGGTTTTTGATGGCTCGCTGACGATTGCTTGAGGGGTGCGACGTAACAAGAATGACATCAGCGCGCGTCGCCGTGATTCCCGCGAAGCCGCCGCCGTTTCCGCAAGGCCGCCGCGATCCTCGAAAGGACGACGATGTCCCGTACCGTTTCCGCACGCCGTACGTGGCTGTCCGTGGACGACTGCGACCTCGACGGTTTCCGCGAGCTGGTCGAGCAGGCCACCGATCCGGCCGACTACCCGTACGCCGCCGCCGTGGAGCGGAACGTCCCGCTGTACGACAGCGAGCGCCTGCGCGCGGCGGTCGGCACGCTCGAAGGACGCCGGGAGGTGCGGGCCGAGCTGGTGCGCGCGCTCGACGAGGGACCCGGCATCGTGGTGTTCCAGGGCGCCTTCCCCGACCGGGAGGTCGTCGCCCGGGCCACCGAGGCCTTCGACGCCCTGATCGCCGAGCAGCGCGCGTCGGGCGCGACCGCGGGTGACCACTTCGCCAAGCCGGGCGCGAACGACCGGGTCTGGAACGCGCTGGAGAAGATGGCCCTGCTCGACGCGGAGGCGTTCGCCGACTACTACGCCAACGACATGATCGCCCTGGCCGCCGGCGCCTGGCTCGGCCCCGGCTACCAGGTCACCTCGCAGATCAACGTCGTCAATCCGGGCGGCGCCGCGCAGACCGCGCACCGCGACTACCACCTGGGTTTCCTGAGCGCCGAGACCGCCGCCGCGTACCCCGCGCACGTCCACCGCCTCTCACCGGTGCTGACGCTCCAGGGCGCGGTCGCGCACCGCGACATGCCCGTCGAGTCCGGCCCGACGATGTACCTGCCGCACTCGCAGAAGTACGAGCCCGGCTACCTGGCCTGGCGGCTGCCGGAGTTCCGCGACTACTTCGAGACCCACCACGTACAGCTGCCGCTGGCCGAGGGCGACGCGGTCTTCTTCAACCCGGCCCTCTTCCACGCCGCCGGACACAACCGGTCGGCGGACATCCGGCGCATGGCCAACCTGCTCCAGATCTCCTCCGCCTTCGGCCGGGCCATGGAGACCGTCGACCGCGAGGCCGTGGCGAACGCCGTCTACCCGGTGCTGCTGAAGCGGAAGGCCGAGGGCGCGAGCCAGGAGTGGCTGGACACGGTCGTCGCGGCCTGCGCCGAGGGCTACCCCTTCCCGACCAACCTCGACTCCGACCCGCCGGTCGACGGACTGGCCCCGCCGTCCCAGGCGGACACCGTCCACCGCGCCCTCGGCGAGGAGTGGATCCCCGAGCGGCTGCGGGACGCGCTGCGGGCCGGCGCCGAGCGCCGCGAGAGCTGAGGCTCCACGCTGGTGGGACTTCTCGAGGTGAGAGAGACGTACATGGGACTTCTCGAAGACAAGGTCGTCCTCGTCAACGGCGGCAGCCAGGGTGTCGGCGCGGCCGTCGCCCGAGCCGCCGCCCGCGCGGGCGCGACGGTGGCCGTCACGGGAAGGCGCCCCGAGCCGGGCGAGGCCCTGGTGGCCGAACTGACCGAGGCCGGCGCCAAGGCCATGTACGTACGGGCCGACCTGTCCGACGCCGAGCAGGCGCGGGGCAGTGTGGCCGAGGTGATCGCCGCCCTCGGCCGGATCGACTGCCTGGTCAACTCCGCCGGGCTCACCTCGCGCGGGACGCTGCTCGACACCACGCCCGAGCTGTTCGACGCGCACATCGCGATCAACCTCAAGGGCCCGTTCTTCGCGATGCAGGCCGCGGTGGCGGACATGGTCGCGCGCAAGGCGCCCGGCACGATCGTCAACATCATCACCTCCTCCGAGCACGGCGGACAGCCCTTCCTCGCCCCGTACGTCGCGGCCAAGGCCGGACTCGCCGGGCTGACGCGCAACGCCGCGCACGCCCACCGCTGGGACCGGGTCCGGATCAACGGCCTGAACATCGGCTGGACCGCGACCGAGGGCGAGGACGCCACCCAGCGCACCTTCCACGACGCGGACGACGACTGGCTCGAGCAGGCGGCGAGCCGGCTGCCGATGGGCAAGCTCGGCCAGCCCGACGAGATCGCCGACTTCGTCGTCCTCCTCCTCTCCGACCGCAGCGGTGTCGTCACCGGCTCGGTCATCGACTGGGACCAGAACGTCCTCGGCGGACTCGACTGACCCACCCCCTCACGGAACCGCAAGCACGGAACCGCAAGCAAGGAGCACCTGAACCATGCGCATCGGCATCCTCGGCCTCGGCCGGATCGGCGCCTTCCACGCCGAGACCCTCTCCCGGCTCGACGCGGTCGAGTCCCTCGTCGTCGCCGACCCGTTCGCGGGCGCGGTCACGGCGGCCGTCGAGCGCTTCGGCGCCCAGGCCGCGGACTCGCCCGAGGCGGTGCTGGCCGCGGGCGTGGACGGCGTCGTGATCGCGGCCGCGACCGACGCCCACCCCAGTCTCATCCTCGCCGCCGCCGAGGCCGGAGTGCCGGTCTTCTGCGAGAAGCCCGTCGCCCGCACCATGAAGGAGGGCGTCGAGGTCCTGAACGCCGTGCGGGACAGCGGCGTCGAGATCCAGATCGGCTACAACCGGCGCTTCGACGCCGGGTTCGTGGCGGCCCGCGCCGCCGTGCGGAGCGGCGAACTCGGCCCGCTGCACACCGTACGGTCCACCACCCTGGACCCGGCTCCGCCCCCGGCCGCGTACATCGCCGCCTCCGGAGGCATCTTCCGCGACTGCTCCGTGCACGACTTCGACATCATCCGCTGGGTCACCGGGCGCGAGGTCACCGAGGTGTACGCGACCGGCAGCAACCGCGGAGCGCCGTACATCGCCGAGGCCGGGGACGCGGACACCACCGCCGCGATCCTCACCCTGGACGACCACACGCTCGCCGTGGTCTCCAACTCCCGTCACAACGCGCGTGGTTACGACGTCCGCATGGAGCTGCACGGCTTCCAGGACAGCATCGCGGTCGGCCTGGAGGACAAGCTGCCGCTGCGCTCCGTCGAGCCAGGCGTCACCTTCCCCGCCGGCACCCCGCACGACTTCTTCATGGACCGCTTCACCGAGGCGTACCGCGCCGAACTCGCCGCGTTCACGGAGGTCGTCGCCGGCCGGCGGACCTCGCCCTGTACCGTCGCCGACGCGCTGGAGGCGGGCTGGATCGCCGATGCCTGCACCCTCTCCCTGCGCGAGCACCGCTCCGTGACGATCGAGGAGGTACGCACCGCATGACCACCGAGGCCGAGCCACTGCGCATCGGACTGCTGGGTGCCGCCCGGATCTCCGACCGGTCCCTGATCGGCCCGGCCCACGCGACCGGCCACCGCCTCGTGGCGGTGGCCGCCCGTGACCGGTCCCGCGCCGAGTCCTTCGCCGCCGAGCACGGCATCGAGCGCGTCGTCGACTCGTACGCCGACCTGGTCACGGACCCCGAGGTCGAGGTCGTCTACAACCCGCTCGCCAACGGCCTCCACGGGCCGTGGAACATCGCCGCGCTTGCCGCGGGCAAGCACGTGCTGACGGAGAAGCCCTCCGCGAGCAACACGGCGGAGGCTGTCGAGGTCCGCGACGCCGCCGCCAAGGCGGGCACCGCTTTCATGGAGGGCTTCCACTACCTCTTCCACCCGGTCACCCGGCGCCTGCACGAGCTGCTGGACTCGGGAGAGCTCGGGGAGCTGCGGCACGTCGAGGCCCTGGTGGCCGTCCCGGCGCCGCCCGCCACCGATCCCCGCTGGTCGCTGCCGCTCGCCGGCGGCGCGCTCATGGACCTCGGCTGCTACAGCGTGCACGCCCTGCGCATGCTGGCCCCCTGGGCGGGCGGTCCGCCCACCCTGGTCACCGCCCGAGGCGGCGGACGTGAGGGCGCCCCGGAGGTCGACGAGTGGCTGGACGCGGACCTGGCCTTCCCGGGCGGCGCCACCGGCTCCGCCCGCTGCCACATGGACTACAGCGAACTCCGCATGACCTGCCGGATCGTCGGCTCCCGGGGCGAGGCGACCGCGCTGAACTTCGTTCTGCCGCAACGGGACGACCGTGTCGTCGTGCGCACGGCGGCGGGGGAGCGGACCGAGGAACTCGGCAAGCGGTCCTCCTACACGTACCAACTGGAGGCGTTCGCCGCGCATGTACGTGACGGGGCGGCGCTCCCGCTCGACGCGGACGACGCGGTGGCCACGATGAGGCTGATCGACGACTGCTACCGAGGCGCCGGGTTCCGGCCTCGGCCGCGCACCACCCTTCCGCGTTTGTAACCCTGGTGGAGGGCGGCCCCGCCACGAGGGGTCGCCCTCCGGCGGATCTCTGTCTCCCTCAGCGGTAGAAGGCCGGCCGTTCGACGAGGTCGACCTCGATCCGGCCGCCGTCGCTCTGGGCGCGTACGCCCGCCTCGCAGACCGCGGCCGCGGCGTAGCCGTCCCAGGCGCTGGGGCCGGTGACCTCGCCGCGCCGGGTGGCGTCCACCCACGCCTGTACCTGGCGGTCGTAGGCGTCCTCGAAACGCTCCACGAAGTCCTGGGCGATGGTGCCGCCCCAGCGGCCCGCCATGTTGGTGACCAGGGCGTGGCCGTCACCGATGCGGGCCGTGCCGCGTTCGCAGACCACCTCGGCCTGCACCTGGTACCCGAAGCCGCAGTTGACGTTGATCTCGACGTCCACGATCGCGCCGCCGTCGGTCTCGAACAGAACCAACTGCGGGTCGTCCAGGCCTTCCGGGGCGTTGCCGGACGGCGTCGGCTTGAGCACGGTGACCGCGGTGATCTCGTGGCCGAGCAGCCAGCGCGTGATGTCCATCTCGTGCACGACGGAGTCGTTGATGAGCATGGCGCTGGTGAAGCCGGCCGGAGTGGCGACGTTGCGGTGCCGGTTGTGCAGCATCAGCGGCCGGCCCAACTGCCCGGACAGCAGCAGCGACTTGAGCTTCGCGTACTCGGTGTCGTACCGGCGCATGAAGCCCACCTGCACGCGCCGGTGCCCCAGCTTCTGCTCGGCCTCCAGGACGCGCAACGCCGAAGCCGCGTCCGGGGTGAGCGGTTTCTCGCACAGGACCGGCAGATCGTGCTCGAAGGCGGTGAGCAGCGCCGCCTCGTGGGCGGGTCCCGGCGAGGCGATCAGGACGGCGTCGACGCCGTCCGCCGCCATGGCGGCGGACGGGTCGGTGTGGGCGGAGCAGCCCTCGATGCCGTCGGCGATCCGCTTGACCCGTTCGGCGTCGAGGTCCACGACCGCGGCCACGCGGGCTCCGCCGGTCACTTCGCTGATTCGACGCACATGGTCGGCCCCCATCTTCCCGGTGCCGATGACTGCCACGCCGAGCGTTCCGCGCTGAGCCATGGTCAGTTGGTCCCTTCTCAGGCGCCGCAGGAGCGCAGGAACTGACGGGTGCGCACCGCGATGGGCAGCGGCTTGTCCGGCGGACAGGGGTACATGTCCTGCTCGACGATGGCGAACAGGTCGATGCCCAGGCGCTGCGCGGCGGTCAGTACCGGCTCCAACGCGGGGATACCCGCCGGGGGTTCGCACATCACGCCGCGCTGTACGGCCGGGCCGAACGGGATCTCGTTCTTGACCACGTCGGCGAGGATCTCCGGGTCGACCTGCTTGAGGTGCAGATAGCCGATTCGTTCGCCGTACGTCTCGATCAGCTTGACGCTGTCGCCGCCGCAGTAGGCGTAGTGACCGGTGTCCAGGCAGAGGCTGACCAGGCTCGAGTCCGTCGAGTCGAGGAACCGCGCGACGTGCTCCTCGGTGTCGATGTGCGTGTCGGCGTGCGGGTGCACGACGATGTCGAGGCCGAAGCGCTCCTTCACCTCGTGCCCGAGCCGCTCCATGCCCTTGGTGAGATAGACCCATTGACGAACCGTCAGCTCGGGCGGCTCGATCAGCGCGGCGGTCTTGTCGTCACGCCAGAACGACGGGATGACCACCAGGTGCTTGGCTCCCATGGCGCGGGTGAGCTCGGCGACCTGGCTGACGTGCTCCCAGGTGGCGTCCCAGACGTCGGGGCCGCGGTGCAGCGAGGTGAAGACCGTGCCGGCCGACACCTTCAGGTCACGTTTGGCCACCTCGTCGGTGAGCTTGGCGGGGTCGGTCGGCAGATAGCCGTACGGGCCCAGCTCGATCCACTCGTATCCGGACCCCGCGACCTCGTCCAGGAAGCGTTCCCAGGGCACCTGCTGGGGGTCGTCGGGGAACCACACGCCCCAGGAGTCCGGGGCCGAGCCGACGCGGATGCGGTCCAGGGCGTTCGGCGCCTGCGTCATCAGGAGGTCCCTTCGGGAGCCGGGACGGGAGTCGCGACGGGGGCCTTGAGGTCCTCCTTCTCGGGGAGTTCCTCGACGTCGACGCCGCTGACCTGGGCCAGCTCGTGTTTGAGTGCGGCGAGTTCGGCGCCGCCGGCCATGTGGTTGGTGAGTTCTTCCAGGCTGACCTCGCCGCGGGTGGCGGACAGTTCCATGGTGCCCAGGCGCAGCACGCTGAAGTGGTCGCCGACCATGTAGGCGTGGTGGGGGTTGTGGGTGATGAAGATGACGCCGAGGCCGCGGTCGCGGGCGGCGGCGATGTACTTGAGTACGACGCCGGACTGTTTGACGCCGAGGGCGGCGGTGGGCTCGTCGAGGATGAGGACGCGGGCGCCGAAGTAGACGGCGCGGGCGATGGCCACGGACTGGCGCTGGCCGCCGGAGAGGGTGCCGATGGGCTGGTCGAGGTCGTCCAGGACGATGCCCATGTTGCGCAGTTCCTCGTCCGCGGTCTGCTTCATGCGGGTGATGTCGAGGCGGCGGACGGGCCAGGGGCCCTTGGTCATCTCGGAGCCGAGGAAGAAGTTGCGCCATACCGGCATGAGGGGGACGGTCGCCAGGTCCTGGTAGACGGTGGCGATGCCTTTGTCGAGGGCCTCGCGGGGGGTGGTGAAGCGTACCGGGGTGCCGTCGACGAGGAACTCGCCCTCGGTGTGCTGGTGCAGTCCGGAGATGATTTTGATGAGGGTGGACTTGCCGGCGCCGTTGTCGCCGAGGACGCAGGTCACGCGGCCGGGGTGGACGGCCAGGTCGACGCCGTGCAGGGCGCGGATGTTGCCGTAGGCCTTGCCGGTGTTGCGCAGTTCGACGATGGGCGTGGTGCCGCTGTCGGGCGGGGTGTCCTGGAGGATGGCGCCGGCGGGGCCGGATCCGTTGCTTTTCATGAGTCAGTTCACCTCCGGGTCGCCGCTTGGCGGACCCACAGATTGATGAGGGTGGCGCCGAGCAGCATCACGCCGAGGAAGGCCTTGAACCAGTCGGGGTTCCAGCCGGCGTAGACGATGCCCTGCTGGACCATGCCGAACATGAAGGCGCCGAAGACCGGGCCGATCGCGGAGCCGTAGCCGCCGGTGAGCAGGCAGCCGCCGATCACCGCGGCGGCGATGTAGATGAGTTCCTGGCCGACGCCCTCGCCGGACTGGACGGTGTTGAACGTGAACAGCTGGTGCATGCCCACGAACCAGGCGCCGAAGCCGACCAGCATGAACAGCGAGATCTTGGTGAAGGTCACCGGTACGCCGACCGCGCGGGCGGAGTCCTTGTTGCCGCCGACCGCGAAGATCCAGTTGCCGTACTTGGTACGCAGCAGCACCCAGGTGGCGAGCGCGGCGAAGACCAGCCACCACACGATGGTGATCTTCACGTTGACGCCGCCGACCTCGAAGGACGAGGCGAAGATGTTCTTCGCCTGGTCGAAGCCGGCCATGTCGCTGATGTCGTCGGTCGCGACGTTGCCGGTGATCAGCTTGGTGACCGCGAGGTTGATGCCCTGCAGCATCAGGAAAGTGCCCAGGGTGACCAGGAAGCTGGGGAGGCCGGTCTTGACCAGCAGCCAGCCGTTGAAGAAGCCGATCGCGAGCGACACGATCAGGGCGACGATCACGCCGACCCAGACGTTCATCGTCAGCTGGTAGCTGACCATGCTCGCGGTGAGTGCCGAGGTGAGCACGGCGACGCCGGACGACAGGTCGAACTCGCCGCCGATCATCAGCAGTGCCACGGGCAGGGCCATGATGCCGATGGTCGACGACTGATACAGGATGTTGGCCATCGAGCTGCCGTCGCGCACCGGCGGCGCCGTGACGAGGAAGAACACGAACACCGCGACGGCGCCGAGGAACACGCCGACCTCGGGCCGGGCGAGCAGCCGCAGCGTCATGGAGCGTTGCGCGGTCCGCCCGTCGCTCTCCTTGGGGCCGGGGGCCGGCGGTGTGGACACCGCCGGCTCAGCCTGTTGAGCCATGCTCATCACCGAGTGCCCTTCGCGGCGAACTTGGCGACGGCCTCGACATTGGACTTGTCGACGAAGGCCGGGCCGGTCAGGATCGGCTGCTCACCGCCGCCGCTGTAGTTGCCGTTGTTCTTGTAGAGCCACAGGGAGTCGACGGCCAGGTAGCCCTGCAGGTACGGCTGCTGGTCGACGGCGAACTCGATGTCGCCCTTGCTGATGGCGCCGGTCAGCTCCTTGTTGAGGTCGAAGGTGGCGACCTTCGCCTTGCTGCCGCCCTCGGAGATCGACTGCACGGCGGTCATCGCGAACGGGGCGCCGAGAGTGACGACGTAGTCGATGGCGCTGTCCTGCTTGAGCTTGGCGGTGATCGTCGACTTCACCGACGACATGTCGGTGCCGTTGACGAACAGCGTCTCGGTCTTGCCCGTGAACGTCTTCTTCACCCCGTCGCAGCGCTGGGTGAGGCCGATGTTGCCCTGTTCCTGGATGACGCAGACGGCGTTCTTGGCGCCGGCCTCGTTCAGCCGCTTGCCGAGCGCCTCGCCCGCCACGGTCTCGTCCTGGCCGAAGAACTCCATCATGCCGAGCTTCTGCCATTCGCTGACGCCGGAGTTGAGGCCGACCACGGGTATGTTCGCCGCGGTCGCCTTGCTGACGACGTCCTTCATGGCGTCCGGCTTGGCGAGAGTGATCGCGATGCCGTCGACCTTCTGGTCGATCGCGTTCTGCACCAGGTTGGCCTGGTTGCCCGCGTTCGGGTCGTTGGAGTAGATGAGCTTGATGTTGTCCTTGGCGGCGGCGGCCTCGGCGCCCTTGCGGACGATGTCCCAGAAGGTGTCACCGGCCGCCTGGTGGGTGACCAGCGCGACCGTCATGCGGGGCGTGGTGGCCTTGCCCGCGGAGGCGCCGTCCTCGCCTTCCTCGGACTTCTTGCCACCGGAGTCGCTGGAACATCCGGTGACGATCAGTGCCGTCGCGGCGGCCGCGGCGACCAGGGCGGGGAATCTACGGGAGCGGGGGCGAGACATGCGGTCCATCTTTCCGGCACCTCACTGTGCGACAGGGGAAAGGGAGCAGAGTAAACGGTCCGGGCAGGACGCCCGGGCCTCGGGGGCCCATACGGAGAAACGCCGGGCTACAGGGCTACAAAACTCGGCTGTGTTGTTGGGACGGGATGTAAGTCCCTGACAGGCCCCCCTGTCAATACTTTGTTAAGACATCATTTCAGGCTCACGTGAGAATGTAAGTACAAAGTATTGACATGGCTCCGTCCCCGGTCTTACACCTAGGACACACCGGTACACGGCAGCCCGCACGCCGGAAGCCGGAAGTCCGCATCCCAGCTCGAGGAGCGACGCGTATGACCGAGTCCTTCGACCTGATCACCATGGGTCGCATCGGGGTCGATCTCTATCCCCTGCAGACCGGCGTACCGCTCACGCGCGTCGAAACCTTCGGGAAGTTCCTCGGCGGTTCGGCGGCCAACGTGGCGGTCGCCGCGGCGCGCCTGGGCCGTACCACCGCGATCGTCACCCGCACCGGTGACGATCCCTTCGGCGCCTATCTGCACCAGGCGCTCAAGGAGTTCGGCGTCGACGACCGCTGGGTCACCCCGGTCGAGGCGTACCCGACGCCGGTCACGTTCTGTGAGATCTTCCCGCCCGACGACTTCCCGCTGTACTTCTACCGGCAGCCCAAGGCGCCCGACCTGGAGATCCACACCGACGAGCTGGACTTCTTCGCCATCCGGGCGGCGCGTATCTTCTGGATCACCGGCACCGGCCTGAGCGAGGAGCCCAGCCGCTCCGCCACGCTCGCGGCGCTCAAGTCCCGCGCCAAGCTGGGCACCACGGTCTTCGACCTCGACTGGCGGCCCATGTTCTGGAAGAACCCGGACGAGGCCCGCCCGTACTACGCCGAAGCGCTACGCCACGTCACCGTCGCCGTCGGCAACCTCGACGAGTGCGAGATCGCCACCGGCGTCCGCGAACCGCACGCCTGCGCCGAGGCACTGCTGGAGGCGGGCGTGGAGCTGGCCGTCGTCAAGCAGGGCCCGAAGGGCGTCCTCGCAGTCCACCGCGACGGCACCACCGCCGAGGTGCCGCCCGTGCCCGTAGAGGTGGTCAACGGCCTCGGCGCGGGCGACGCGTTCGGCGGCTCGCTCTGCCACGGACTGCTGGCCGGCTGGGAGCTGGAGAAGACCATGCGGTACGCCAACGCGGCCGGTGCCCTCGTCGCCTCGCGACTAGCCTGCTCCTCCGCGATGCCGACCGCCACCGAGGTCGAGGATCTCGTCGCCTCCCGCGGCTGACGCCGCCACCCCTGATCGGAGCCAACCCTTGAGCATCACCATCCCCGACCTCGTCAGGGTGCGTGCCCGGCACCCGGAGGCCATAGCCGAAGCGGCCGCCCGCCGTGCCCGACGCCCCCTGGTCGACGACAGCGGCCGCCTCATGATCGTGGCCGCCGACCACCCGGCGCGCGGCGCACTCGGTGTGGGCGATCGCCGGTTGGCCATGGCCAACCGGGCCGACCTGCTGGAGCGCCTGTGCATCGCGCTGTCGCGGCCCGGCGTGGACGGGGTGCTCGCCACCGCCGACATCCTGGACGACCTGCTCCTGCTCGGCGCGCTGGAGAACAAGGTCGTGATGGGCTCCATGAACCGCGGCGGTCTGGCGGGCGCCGCCTTCGAGATGGACGACCGCTTCACCGGCCACCGCGCCGAGGACATCGACCGGCTGAACTTCGACGCGGGCAAGCTGCTCGTCCGTATCGACTACGACGACCCCGGCTCGCTGACGACCCTGGAGTCCACCGCCCGGGCCATCGACGACATGGCCGGGCGCCGGCTCCCGGTGTTCGTCGAGCCGTTCATCTCCCGACGCGTCGAGGGGACGGTGCGCAACGACCTCAGCGCCGAGGCCGTCACCCGCTCCATCGCCATCGCCTCCGGCCTCGGCGGAACCTCCGCCTACACCTGGCTGAAACTTCCGGTGACGAGCGACCCGGACGACATGGCCGCCGCGCTGGAAACGTCCACCCTGCCCGTCGTCCTCCTCGGCGGCGAGGTCGGCAAGGACCAGGAGGGCGCGTACGAGAAGTGGCGCAAGGCCCTGCGGCTGCCCACCGTCCAGGGCCTGGTCGTCGGCCGGTCCCTGCTCTATCCCGCCGAAGGCAGCGTGGAGACCGCGGTGGACACCGCGGTCGGCCTGCTCTGACCAGAAGGATCGCCCTTATGACCAGCGCACATCACCTGCCGTCGGGCAAGGCCGCGAGCGGCCCGTACGCCGTGGACGTCACCCCGGAGAGCGCGGGCTGGGACCACTCCAGTCTCCGTGTCCTCGAACTGCCGCCCGGCGGCACGCACCCGTTCACCGCCGGGGACAGCGAATGGATCGTCACGTCTCTCGGCGGCGGCTGTGACATCGCTGTCACCGACGACTTCGGCCGCGACGAGTTCGAGCTGCACGGCCGCGCGAGCGTGTTCAGCGGCGTGAGCGACTTCGTATACGTGCCGCGGGACGCGACCGCGGCCCTCACCTCGCCCGCGGGCGGGCGCTTCGCGCTCACCGGTGCCCGCTGCACCCGGCGTCTGCCGGCCCGCTACGGGTCCGCCGAGTCCGTCCCCGTCGAACTGCGCGGCACCGGCAACTGCTCGCGCAAGGTCCACAACTTCGGCGCGGCCGGCGTCTTCGAGTGCGACAAGCTCATCGCCGTCGAGGTGATCACCCCCGGCGGCAACTGGTCCTCGTACCCGCCGCACAAGCACGACGAGTACCGGCCCGGCGAGGAGTCCGAGCTGGAGGAGATCTACTACTTCGAGATCGCCGACCACGAGGGCACACCCGGTCTCGGCTACCAGCGGGTCTCCCCGTCCGGCCACGGCAGCGGCACCGACGTGCTGGCCGAGGTGCGCGGCGGCGACGTCGTCCTGATCCCGGACGGCTGGCACGGCCCGTCCATCGCCGCGCCCGGCCACGACATGTACTACCTCAACGTCATGGCGGGCCCCGGCGCCGACCGCGCCTGGCTGATCTGCGACCACCCCGACCACGCCTGGATCCGCGACACCTGGCCGAGCCAGCCCGTCGATCCGCGGCTGACCCGATCCACCCCGTCCCAGTGAGGTACGTACCGATGAGCCGCTCCACCCGTCGTCTGACCGTCGCCCAGGCACTGGTGCGCTTCCTGGCCGCGCAGCACACCGAACGCGACGGCGTACGGCACCGGCTGATCGCCGGCACCTGGGGGATCTTCGGCCACGGCAACGTCGCCGGGCTCGGCCAGGCGCTCCTCGAAGCAGGCGAGGAGTCCATGCCCTTCCACCAGGGCCGCAACGAACAGGCCATGGTGCACGCCGCGGTCGGCTACGCCCGCCAGCTCAACCGGCTCTCCGCCCAGGCGGTCACCACCTCCATCGGCCCCGGCGCCACCAACCTGGTCACCGGCGCCGCCCTGGCCACGGTCAACCGCCTCCCGGTGCTGCTCCTGCCCGGCGACTACTTCGCCACCCGCGCCGCCGACCCGCTGCTCCAGCAACTGGAGCACCCCGTCGAGGCCGACCTGTCGGTCAACGACACCCTGCGCCCCGTCTCCCGCTACTTCGACCGGATCACCCGCCCCGAGGCCCTGATCCCCTCCGCCCTGAACGCGATGCGAGTGCTCGCCGACCCCGTCGAGACCGGCGCTGTCACCCTCGCCCTGCCGCAGGACGTGCAGGCCGAGGCGTACGACTGGCCCGAGGAGTTCTTCGCCGACCGGATCTGGCACGTACGCCGCCCCGCGCCCGAACCGTCCGAGCTCGCGGCAGCCGTGGAGGCCGTACGAGCCGCCGGCCGCCCCGTGATCATCGCGGGCGGCGGAGTCCACCACAGCGAGGCCGAGTCGGCCCTCAAGGAGTTCGTGGAGGCCACCGGCATCCCGGTCGCGTCCACCCAGGCGGGCAAGGGCTCCCTGCGCCACGACCACCCGGCGGACCTCGGCGGCGTCGGCCACACCGGTACCTCCGTCGCCGACGACCTGGCCCGCACCGCCGACCTGGTCATCGGTGTGGGCACCCGCTACACGGACTTCACCACCGCGTCCGCCACGCTCTTCCAGAACCCGGACGTGCGGTTCCTCAACCTCAACGTCACCGCCTTCGACGCCCACAAGCTGAGCGCGCGGACGCTGGTCGCCGACGCCCGCGCGGGTCTGCGGGCCCTCACCGAAGCGCTGTCCGGCCACCGCGTGGACGCGGTGTACGAGGCCGAGTACCGCACCGGCAAGGAGCGCTGGGAGCAGGTCGTGGACGCCGCCTACCGGGCGGACGACGAGCACGCGGTGCCCACCCAGACCCAGGTTCTCGGCGCCCTGGACGCCGTGGTCGGCGACGACGACGTGGTGATCAACGCGGCCGGCTCGCTCCCCGGCGACCTGCACAAGCTCTGGCGGGCGCGAAGCCCACGCCAATACCACCTGGAGTACGGCTACTCCTGCATGGGCTACGAGATTCCGGCGGGCATCGGCGTGCAGCAGGCCGCCCCCGGCACACCCGTCTGGTCGCTGGTCGGCGACGGCACGTACCTCATGATGCCCACCGAGATCGTCACCGCCGTCCAGGAGGGCCTGCCCGTCAACCTGGTGCTGATCCAGAACCACGGGTACGCCTCCATCGGCGGCCTCTCCGAGACGGTGGGCGCCGAGCGGTTCGGCACCGCCTACCGCTACCGCGCCGCCGACGGCACCTTCACCGGCGCCCCGCTGCCGGTCGACCTGGCCGCCAACGCCGCCAGCCTCGGCATGGACGTCCTGCGCGCCAAAACCGTCCGCGAACTGCGCGACGCCCTGGCCACCGCCCGCGCCTCGGACCGCCCGACCTGCGTGTACGTCGAGACGGACCCGACGCCCACCGCCCCCGCCGCGGAGGCCTGGTGGGACGTGCCCGTCGCCGAGGTCGCCTCCCGCGAAGCCGCCACCCGCGCCCGCGAGGCGTACGACCAGAGCGTCGTCGACCGCCGCCGCCACCTGTGACCTCCCCCGCCTGACTTCCCTCGCTCACGAAAAGGACCGCACTGATGAACACGATGAACCACTGGATCGGGGGCAAGCCCGTCGAGGGCGCCTCCGGTCGCTTCGGCCCCGTGTACAACCCCGCCACGGGCGCCCAGGAGAAGCAGGTCCCCTTCGCCTCCGTCGACGAGGTGGACGCCGCCGTCGCCTCGGCGAAGGCCGCGTTCGAGAGCTGGGGCACCGCCTCACTCGCCAAGCGCACGTCGGTCCTGTTCAAGTACCGCGAGCTGCTCGACGCGCACCGCGACGAGATCGCCGAGCTGATCACCGCCGAGCACGGCAAGGTGCACTCCGACGCGCTCGGCGAGGTCGCCCGGGGCATGGAGATCGTCGAACTCGCCTGCTCGGTCCCGCAGTTGGTGAAGGGCGAACTGTCCACGCAGGTCTCCACCCGCGTCGACGTGGCCTCGATCCGCCAGCCGCTCGGTGTCGTCGCGGGCATCACGCCGTTCAACTTCCCGGCCATGGTGCCGATGTGGATGTTCCCGGTCGCCATCGCGTGCGGCAACACCTTCGTCCTCAAGCCGAGCGAGAAGGACCCCTCCGCGTCCTACCGGCTGGCGGAGCTGGCCTCCGAGGCGGGACTGCCGGACGGCGTGCTCAACATCGTGCAGGGCGACAAGGTCGCCGTGGACCGCCTCCTGGAGCACCCGGACATCGCGGCCGTCTCCTTCGTCGGCTCCACGCCGATCGCCAAGTACATCCAGATGAAGGGCATCGAGCACGGAAAGCGCGTCCAGGCCCTCGGCGGCGCCAAGAACCACATGCTCGTGCTGCCCGACGCCGATCTGGACTTCGCCGCCGACCAGGCCATCAACGCCGCGTACGGTTCGGCGGGCGAGCGCTGCATGGCGGTGTCCGTCGTGGTCGCGGTCGGCGACACGGGCGACGAGCTGGTCGGCAAGATCGCCGAGCGGGCCAAGGGCCTGAAGATCGGCCCCGGCGGCGACGCGGCCAGCGAGATGGGGCCGCTGATCACCCGCGAGCACCGCGACAAGGTGGCGTCGTACGTCTCCGGTGCGGCGGCCCAGGGTGCCGAGGTCGTCGTGGACGGCACCGGATACACCGTTCCGGGCCACGAGGACGGCTTCTTCATCGGCGTCTCGCTGCTCGACAAGGTGCCGGTGACGGCGGACGCGTACCAGGACGAGATCTTCGGCCCGGTGCTGTGCGTGGTCCGCGCCGACACCTACGACGAGGCCATCGCACTGATCAACAGCTCCCGCTGGGGCAACGGCACCGCGATCTTCACCCGGGACGGCGGCGCCGCCCGCCGCTTCCAGCTGGAGGTCCAGGCGGGCATGGTCGGCGTCAACGTGCCGATCCCGGTGCCCGTCGGCTACCACTCCTTCGGCGGCTGGAAGGACTCCCTCTTCGGAGACCACCACATCTACGGCAACGACGGCATCGCCTTCTACACCCAGGGCAAGGTCATCACGACCCGCTGGCCCGACCCGGCCGACAGCGGTGGCATCAACCTCGGCTTCCCCAGCAACTCCTGACCCGCACCCCCCGAGGGGAGGAGGCTCCCGTGGCAGAGACCGAAACCGCGCGGCCGGCGACCGCCGCCGCGTTCGACTGCCTCCAGGTCGCTCTGGACCGGGGCAGCCCGATCCCGCTCTACTACCAGCTCGCCCAGCAGCTGGAGTCCGCGATCGAGCACGGCGCGCTCGCCCCGGGCAACCTGCTGGGCAACGAGATGGACATCGCCGCGCGGCTCGGCCTGTCCCGGCCGACCGTCCGCCAGGCGATCCAGTCCCTGGTGGAGAAGGGCCTGCTGGTGCGCCGCCGCGGCATCGGCACCCAGGTGGTGCACAGCCAGGTCCGGCGGTCCCTGGAGCTGAGCAGCCTGTACGACGACCTGGCGGCCGCCGGGCAGAGCCCCGCCACCCGGGTCCTGCGCAACGAGGTCGAGTCGGCCTCGGCGGAGGTCGCCGCGGCCCTCGGCATCCCCGAGGGCCGGGACGTCACGGTGCTCGAACGGCTGCGCTCCACCCACGGCGAGCCCGTGGCGTACCTGTGCAACTACCTGCCCGCCTCGCTCCTCGACCTCGACACGGCCAAGCTGGAGGAGACCGGCCTCTACCGAGTGATGCGGGCCGCCGGAATCACCCTCCACAGCGCCCACCAGACCGTCGGCGCCCGCTCCGCCACCGCCGACGAGGGCTGTCTGCTGGACGAGCCGGAAGGGGCCGCGCTGCTCACGATGCGGCGCACGGCCTTCGACGACACCGGGCGGGCCGTAGAGTACGGCACCCACGTCTACCGCGCCGCCCGCTACACCTTCGACTTCCAGCTCCTCGTCCGCCCCTGACCGGGGCGGTCGCCGGGGTCAGGAGGCGGGCGCGGCGGTACGTTGGGCCGTACCGCACGAGTGCACCGAGCGTGCCGGACGAGAGTCGGACCACTCCAGGGACGGAGAGGGTCAGGGTGGTGACGAGCGAGGAGAGCGGCGTGGCGCGGCGGCGTTTCGACATGGCGGACGCCGCGGCGGTACTGCTGGACGCGCGCACGGCGGTGACCGGCTGGACCCGGGACGCCGAGCGGCTGTTCGGCTATGCCCGGGCCGAGGTCGTGGGCCGGACCGCGGCCGACCTGCTGATGCCCGACGACGCCGCGCGCCTGCCGGACGTGACCCGCCGGTGCGCCAGGAACCGCGGCTGGACCGGGCTCCTCGCGGTGCGGCACAGGGACGGGCACCCGGTCGTCACGTCCGTGCGGGTCATGCCGGCCATGGAGACGGCGGACGGCCCGCCGCGCTGGGTGGTCCTGGCCGCCGACACGACCGGTGGCGCGGGCTGGGACATGAGCCGCTCGGTGCTGGAGCGGCTGGCCGCGCACTCGCCGATCGGCATAGCGATCGTGGACGCCGATCTGCGGTTCGTGTGGTCGAACGCGGCCCTGGAACAGTTCGGCGGCGGACCCGGGCACGAGCGCATCGGGAAACGGCTGGCGGACATCCAGCCGGGCCTGGACGCCGACGCGCTGGAAGCGGTGATGCGCCAGGTGCTGGACACCGGTGAGACCGTCCTGGGGTACGAACACCTCGGTTCGGTGCGGTCGGCGCCGCACCGGGAGACGGCTCACGCGATGTCGTTCACGCGGCTCGACGACGACCACGGCCACCCGATCGGCGTGTACTACACGGTGGTGGACGTCACCGAGCGCTACCGCGCCCGCCAACGGCTCACCCTCCTCGACCAGGCGGGCAAGCGCCTCGGCCGCACCCTGGACGTCCGGCGCACCGCCCAGGAACTTGCCGACGTGGCCGTGCCGGACCTCGCCGACTACGTCACCGTCGACCTGTTGGAGACCGTCCTCGAAGGGGGCGAGCTCGCCCCCGGACCGTGGAGCGAGATGGACGCGGTGCCGCTGCGGCGGGCCGGCCACCAGTCGGTCAACGAAGGCGTGCCGGAAGCCGTCGTCGAGATCGGAGACGTGGCGAAATACCGGGCCGGGGCACCCCCGGTCCGCTCCCTGACCAGCGGCGGATCCTGGCTCGAGGAGCGGCTCGACCCGCTGGCCCCGGAGTGGGCCACCGGCGTCCCCGGCGGCAGATCCGCCACCTTCCTCGACCTGGGCCTGCACAGCGTGATCGTCGTGCCGATCCGGGCGCGGGGCACCACGCTGGGCGTCGCCACGTTCTTCCGGCGCGGCCGCCAGGAGCCCTTCGACCGGGACGACCTGGGCCTGGCCGAGGAGTTCGTCGCCCGCGCGGCCCTGTGCCTCGACAACGCCCGCCGCTACACCCGGGAACGCGACGCGGCCCTCGTACTCCAACGCCACCTGCTGCCGCACCGGCTTCCCGAGCAGGACGCGATGGAGGTCGCCGCCTGCTACCGGCCGGCCGACGAGCTGACGGGGCTCGGCGGGGACTGGTTCGACGTCATTCCGCTGTCGGGCGCGCGGGTCGCCCTGGTGGTGGGCGACGTGGTCGGCCACGGCCTCGAAGCCGCCGCGGCGATGGGGCGGCTGCGGGCCGCCGTGCAGACCCTCGCCGACCTCGACCTGCCGCCCGAGGAGGTACTGGCGCACCTCGACGACCTGGTCGACCGGGCCGGGTACGAGGCCGACCCCGCCGAGGGCCCGCGCGGCGACGGCGTACGGGCCAAGGGCGCCAGCTGCCTCTACGCGGTGTACGACCCGGTCGGCGGCCGGTGCTCGATGGCCGCCGCCGGCCACGGCCTGCCCGCGATCGTCGCCCCCGACGGCACCGTCGAGTTCCCCGAACTGCCAACAGGACCCGCGCTGGGCGTCAGCGGCCCGCCCTTCGAGTCGGTCGAACTGCCGCTCGCGGAAAACAGCGTGCTCGCGTTCTACACCGACGGCCTGCTCGCCGCCGAAGGGCCCGCGCGGCAACGGGACGCCGACGCCGACCGAGAGCGCTTGCGCCGCGTACTCGAGCGGCGGGCGGCCACCCTCGACGACCGCTGCCAGGCCGTGGTCGACGCCCTGGTCCCGGCGCGTCCGCCGGACGACGTGGTGCTGCTGATGGCCCGTGCCCGCCGCCTGGACGCGGAGCGGATGGTGTCCTGGGAACTGCCCAGCGACCCCGCCGCCGTCTCCGACGTCCGCAAGCGGACGTCGCTGCAGCTGGGCGAGTGGGGACTGGACGAGCTGGCCTTCACCACCGAACTCGTCGTCAGCGAACTGGTCACCAATGCGATCCGGCACGCGTCCGGGCCGATACGGCTGCGCCTGATCATGTCGCGGACCTTGGTCTGCGAGGTCTGGGACGCCAGCCCCACCGCCCCTCACCTGCGCCATCCCAAGACGACCGACGAGGGCGGCCGCGGTCTGTTCCTGATCTCCCAGTTCACCCAGCGCTGGGGCACGCGCTACACCCAGGACGGCAAGGTCATCTGGACCGAGCAGTCGTTGGCGGGTCCGACGGTGTGACACGTTTCCGCCGCGCCTGTGGCGCCTAACGGCGTATTAAGTCGTTTTTGTCGCATAGTTCCTCGTGCCCGCACCCAACGAGGAGTGACGCCTCATGTCCGATACCTCCGACACCTGCGACACGCCTGACACCTCCGACTCCGTGTCCCGGCGGTCCGCCCTGCACCTGCTGGGCGGCGCGACCGCCGTCGCCCTGGCCGCGACCGCTGGCCTCCCGTCCCACGCGCACGCGTCCGCCGCCCGACGTGCGGCGGCCGTGGGCCCCCGCGTCGAGCGACTCGTCGCCCGGCTCACCCTGGACGAGAAGATCTCCCTGCTGCACGGCGCCACCGACCCGAACTCCCTCGGCCAGGCCGGCTACGTCCCCGGCGTGGAGCGCCTCGGCATCCCGCCCCTCCGCCTCGCCGACGGCCCGGCCGGCGTCCGCGTCGAGCGGCACGCCACCGCCCTGCCCGCCCCGGTCCTGCTCGCCTCCGCCTTCGCCCCCGAACTCGCCCGCCGCTACGGCCAGGTCATCGGCCGCGAAGGCCGCGCCCTCGGCCAGGACGTACTGCTCTCCCCGATGGTCAACCTCATCCGCACCCCGTACGCGGGCCGCAACTTCGAGACCTTCAGCGAGGACCCGCTTCTCTCCGCCGACCTGGTGGCCGAGGAGATCAAGGGCATCCAGAGCGAGGGCCTCATCGCGACCGTCAAGCACTACGCGATGAACAACCAGGAGAAGGACCGCGAATCCATCGACGTACGGGTCGACGCGCAGACCATGAACGAGGTCGAGCTGCGCGCCTTCGAAGCCGCCGTCGGCGCCGGTACCCGCTCCGTCATGGGCGCCTACAACAAGGTCAACGGCGCCTACGCCGCCGAGAGCGGAGAACTCCTCACCGGCATCCTCCGCGACCGATGGCGCTTCCAGGGCTGGGTGATGACCGACTGGCACGCGGCCCACAGCACCGTCGCCGCGCTCACGGCGGGCCTCGACATGGAGATGCCGGACGGCAAGTACTTCGGGGCCGCCCTGAAGACCGCCGTCCAGAACGGCGGCGTCTCCGAGGAGTACGTCGACCGCGCGGTACGCCGCGTCCTCACCGCGATGGACGACTTCGGCCTGCTCGACGCGAGCGCTCCGCCGCGCCCGGACCGGGACCCGGCGGCGGGCGCGGCGGTCGCCCTGGAGGTCGCCAAGGCGGGCGCCACTCTCCTGCGCAACGAGAACGGCGCCCTTCCCCTGACCGGCCCCGCCGCCCGCAGCATCGCCGTTGTCGGCCCCACCGGCGCCATTCCCTTCGTGAGCGGCGGCGGCAGCGCCCACGTCGTTCCCGACCACGCCGACAGCCCGCTCGCCGCCATCAGGTCCCGCGCGGGACAAGGCGCCCAGGTGTCGTACGCGCTCGGCGAGGACCTCTTCGGCAAGGCCCTGCCGAAGGGCGCGCTCTCGGCGGGCATCGACCCGGAAGGGCAGCAGGTCGCCGCCGGCCAGACCTGGACGTACGACGGGACGCTCACCGTCGAGGACGACGACGAGTGGACCTTCGTCATCCACTACTCGGGCGCGCGGCCCAAGGTGCTGCTCGACGGAGTCGACCTCTTCCCGGTGGCGTCCGGACTCGCCGAGTACTTCGCCGGCGGCTTGGTGTCGGCCGCGCCTGACGGCCTCGCGGTGCGCCGCAAGACGCTCGACCTCGCCGCGGGCGCACACAAGGTCGAGATCACGGCGAAGGGCGGCCCTCAGGGGCAGACGTTCCGACTGCGGCACGTCACCGGCGCCACCCGCGCCCAGGACGTGGCCGAGGCCGTGAAGGCCGCGCGCGCCGCGGAGAGCGTGGTCCTCTTCGCGTACGAGGACGCCACCGAGAACCAGGACCGCACGACCCTCGCCCTCCCCGGCCACCAGACGCACCTGATCGACGCGGTCACGGCGGCGAATCCCCGCACGACCGTCGTCCTCAACACCTCGTCCTCCACCTCGATGCCGTGGCTGGAGCGCACGGCCGCGGTGCTGCAGATGTACTACCCGGGCCAGGAGGGCGCGGCCGCCACCGCCGCCGTCCTGTTCGGCGACTGCGACCCCGGCGGACGGCTCACCCAGTCCTTCCCGGCGGACGACGACCGCCACCCGGTCGCCGGCGACGCGCGCCGCTACCCGGGCGCGGACGGCGTCGAGGAGTACTCGGAGGGCGTCCACGTCGGCTACCGCTGGTACGACGCCAAGGGCGTGCGGCCGCTGTTCCCGTTCGGGCACGGGCTCTCGTACACCTCCTTCGCGTACGAGGATCTGCGCGTGGACCGGTCCGGGGACGGGCTGGACGTGGCGTTCACCGTGCGCAACACGGGGCGGCGGGACGGCGTCGACATCCCGCAGGTCTACGTGGGCCCGTCGCCCGATCTCCAACTCGACCAGGCGGTACGGGCGTTGGGCGGTTATCGGCGGCTCGGGCTGCGGGCGGGGGAGTCGCGCAGGGTCACCGTGCGCGTCGACGTGCGCACGCTCTCCTCGTGGGATCCGCGGCGGCACGGGTGGGTGCTCGGCACCGGGCGGCGGACCGTCTGGGTGGGGGCCTCGGCGAGCGAGCTGCGGCTCAGCGCGACAGTGGGCGTATGAGGCGTATGGGGCGTCGTGCCATCAGAGTCACCAGGTAGGCTGCCCGGCGTGCGCCCGGGGCACGGGTGCACGCCGGGCTCGCCCGGCTCACTGTGAAACGGGAGGAACCGGCGTTGCACGTCCAGGAGTGGCTAGAGACCGTGCCTGCGGTCGCCATCTACGCGCTGGTGGGCCTGGTCATCGGCCTGGAGAGCCTGGGCATTCCGCTGCCGGGCGAGATCATCCTCGTCTCCTCCGCGCTGCTCGCCTCCCAGCACGGCGAGATCGACCCGTTCATCCTCGGCGCGTGCGCGAGCGCCGGCGCGATCATCGGGGACTCCATCGGCTACGCCATCGGCCGCAAGGGCGGACGCCCGCTGCTGGCCTGGCTCGGCGGGAAGTTCCCCAAGCACTTCAGCGAAGGCCATATCGCCACCGCCGAGCGGTCCTTCGAGAAGTGGGGCATGTGGGCCGTCTTCTTCGGCCGCTTCGTCGCCCTGCTGCGGATCTTCGCGGGCCCGCTCGCGGGTGTGCTGCACATGCCGTACTGGAAGTTCCTGATCGCCAACGTCTTCGGCGGGATCCTCTGGGCGGGCGGCACCACGGCCGTCATCTACTACGTGGGCGTGGTCGCCGAGTCCTGGCTCAAGCGCTTCTCCTGGCTCGGCCTGGTACTGGCCCTGCTCATCGGCCTCACCTCGATGCTGATCATCAAGCGCAAGGCGAAGAAGGTGACGGCGGAGAACGAGGCCGAGAAGGCGACGGCCGAGCGGGAGCCGGTCCCGGCCGCCGAGTGACTGGGTGAGGTCCCGCCTCGTCCCCTCAGGGGACGAGGCGGACCCTCAGGGGCGCGGGGCTGTGACAATGTGCGGCTCCGCCGCGATGGGGGTCCCCCCGCTCGAACGAAGCCGAGAGTGAGGGAGCGGCCAGCCACAACGAACCCGCAGACCGCCTACGACCTTCGTCCCCCATGCGCTTCCCGGTGCGCCTTGGCCATTTCCACATACAACGTCCCGTTCAAAGAGATGCCTTCGCGCTCCTCGGCGGTGAGTTCCCGCTTCACCTTGGCCGGCACACCCGCGACAAGCGAACCCGGCGGCACCCGCATCCCCTGCGGCACCAACGCCTGCGCGGCCACCAGCGAACCCGCCCCGATCACCGCCCCGTTCAGCACAGTCGCCCCCATGCCGACGAGACAGTCGTCCTCGACCGTCGCACCGTGCACCACCGCGTTGTGACCGATGGAGACCCGCTCGCCGATGGTGATCGGGAAGCCCGGGTCGACGTGCAGCGTGCAATTGTCCTGAACATTGCTGTCCGCGCCGATGACGATCGGCCCGCAGTCGGCCCGCAGCACCGCCCCGTACCAGACGCTCGCGCCCGGGTGCAGCGTCACCTCGCCGAGCACCACGGATGTCGGTGCGGCGAATGCCTCCTGATCCACCTTCGGATCCTTGCCGCCCACGCCCGCGATCAGCGCCTCGTGCGTCATCGCCGTCTCCTTGTTCTCGTTGGTACCGGCACCGTATAGGGACGGGGACCCCGGCCTGGTGGGGCGAAGATCACAGCCCTACGGCCTCATCGGCGGACGTCACGCTGAGTACGGTGAGCGGGTGCCCAAGAGAAAGAACACGTTCTCATCCTGGCGGCGCCGCCTCGTCCAGCGTGCCGTCCACGCGGGCTGGGCCTGGGTGCAGCGGACGGGCGCGGTGACCGCCGAGCGGCCAGGGCGGCTGCGCTTCGGGGCGATGGGCGCGGGCACCAGACTGGCCTTCCCGCTGGGCACGGTCTTCGGGGAGCCGTGGATCCACCTCGGCGACCACTGCATCATCGCCGAACAGGTCACTCTGACCGCCGGGTTGATGCCCGACCTCGACCTCGGACCAGAGCCCATCCTGCGCATCGGCGACGGCGTGGTCCTCGGCCGCGGCAGCCACGTCATCGCCGACACGACGGTGACGATCGGCAGCGACTGCTACTTCGGGCCCTACGTGTACGTGACGTCCACGAACCACTCGTACGACGATCCCCACGAGCCCATCGGCAAGCAGTGGCCGCGGATGGAGCCGGTGGAGATCGGCTCGGGCTGCTGGATCGGGACGGGCGCGATGATCCTGCCGGGGGCGCGGATCGGGCGGAACGTCGTGGTGGCGGCCGGTGCGGTGGTGCGCGGAGTCGTGCCCGACCACGCGGTGGTGGCCGGAGCGCCGGCGCGGGTCGTGCGGCGCTGGACGCCCGGCGACGGGTGGCAGCCGCCGCTGCGTACGCCGGCGCCGGTACCGATCCCCGACGGCGTCACGGCGGAACAGTTGCTGGCGCTCACCGAGCTGACCGCGGAGAGCATCGCCGGTCTCGTCGGGCTGGGGGCGGAGGACGCCCCCAAGGACGTACGCGCCGAGTCCTGACCCGGTCGGCGGAGCGGCCGGGCAGCCCGTCGGTCCGGCGAGCGGTCGAGTCCTGGATCAGCCCGTCGCGAGCAGCACCGTGCCGACGAGCGCCAGGCCCGCGCCCGCCGCCTGGACCCCGCGCAGCCGCTCGCTGAGGAGGCCGCGCGCGGCCAGCGCCGTGACCACCGGGTAGAGCGAGGCGAGGACGGCGGCCACGGTGACCGGGCCGCGCTGGGCGGCCAGCGCGTACGTGCCGTTGGCGGCCACATCGGCGAGGCCGACGAACGCGAGCGCCGGAAGGGAACTCCACGCGATCTTCGGGGGAGCTTCGGTGCCGCGCCTGACGGACACGTACAGAGCCGTGGCGCCCGCGACGACA
The DNA here is from genome assembly GCF_052245575.1 of Streptomyces sp. 2A115. Classification (NCBI taxonomy): domain Bacteria; kingdom Bacillati; phylum Actinomycetota; class Actinomycetes; order Kitasatosporales; family Streptomycetaceae; genus Streptomyces; species Streptomyces sp. 2A115. The sequence continues at coordinate 61,112 of NZ_JBQQCG010000049.1, forward strand.
TTCGTGACGCGCTGCACGAACAGGGCGAGGAAGAGACCGGTGAGTGTGGTCGACGCCTCGGCGATCAGGGCCATCACCCCGCCGAAGCCGAACGCCGCCAACAGGGTGAGCAGCACGGCCTGCCGCTGCACGGGGGCGCCCCTGAACTGCGGGCCGCCCGCGAGCACGACTCCCGCGACGGCGACCGCGATCCCCGCGAACTGCAGCAGCCCCGGGCGCTCGCCGAGGACGAGACCCACCGCCACCGGGACGGCCACGCCGATGGACCCGAGCGGCGAGACGACGCCCATCGGCCCCAGGGCGAGCGCCTTGTAGAACGCCAGCATCGCGACGGGGCCGACGAGGCCCGCCGCCACCGCGAACCACAACTGCGGGCCCACCTCGCTCCAGGCGCCCGTCGCGACGACGACGGTGCCGAGCACGACCGCGGCGATCGACTGCGAGACGACGACCACCGTCAGTGCGGGCATACGTCGTGTCAGCAACCCGCCGCCGAAGTCGGCCAGGCCCCACAGGAGGCTCGTGGCCAGGGCGAAGAGTGCTGTCATGACGGGCCTCGCAGTACAGTTCGGTGAACGATCCGGTGCACCACACCATAGTGCACTCAATTGAACTCTGTCATTCAGAATATTGGACGGAATGTGTCGGACCTGAACCTGCTGACCCAGTCCTTGGCGCGCAACGTCAAGCGCTGGCGCACCGACCGTGGTTTCACCCTGGACACCCTCGCCGCCCGCGCCGGGGTCAGCCGCGGCATGCTCATCCAGATCGAGCAGGCCCGGACCAACCCGAGCCTGGGCACCGTCGTCAAGATCGGCGACGCGCTCGGCGTCAGCATCACCACGCTCCTCGACTACGAGCAGGGCCCGAAGGTCCGGATCGTCCCGGCCGAGCAGGCGGTACGGCTCTGGCACACCGACGCGGGCAGCTACAACCGGCTCCTCGCGGGAGCCGAGGCGCCAGGGCCGTTGGAGATGTGGGACTGGCTGCTGATGCCGGGCGAAAGCAGTGCCTCGGACCCGCACCCTGTCGGCACGGTCGAGCTCATCCATGTGACGAAGGGCGAACTGACGCTCACCGTCGACGGCGCGGAGTACCTGGTCCCGGCGGGCGCGAGCGCCTCCTTCGAGGCCAACACCCCCCATACGTATGCCAATGGCGGGGACGTACCGCTGGAGATGATCATGACGGTGTCGGTTCCGGGCGTGCACTGAGACCCTTGTCCGGGGTCGTTCGGACGGCTGTTAGCGTGCCGTCATGCGCGCACCCATCGGACACTTCGACAACGCCACGTCCGCTCCCGACTGCCTCGACGCGCTGATCGGCCCGGTCGCCGACGCCGTACGCCACTGGCGTGGCAGCGTTCCCGCCGGCCAGATCGTGTACGTAGACACCGATCCGGAGTGGGCCGACACCGCCACCTTCGTCGAGCACTACGGGCAGGAACTCCTCGACCAGTCCGCCAACTGCGTCGTCGTGGCGGGCAAGCGGGGAGGGGAGACCACCCTCGCCGCGTGCATCGTGCTCTCGGCCACCCGGGTCGACGTGAACGGCGTCGTGCGCCGCCAACTCGGCGCGCGCAAGGCCTCGTTCGCGCCGATGGACACCGCCACCGGTGAGACCGGCATGGAGTACGGCGGGATCACGCCGATCGGACTGCCCGCGGACTGGCCGGTGCTGGTGGACTCGGCGGTGGTCGATCTTCCGTACGTCCTGGTCGGCAGCGGCCGTCGGCGCGGGAAGCTGCTGGTGCCGGGGAAGGTGTTCGCGGAGCTGCCGAACGCCGTGGTGCTGGAGGGGCTCGGGGTCGCCTGACCCCGTCCGTCCGGTTCGCCCGTCCAATGCGTCCCTCCGATGCGTCCCTCCGGTCCGTCCGTCAGGCCGCCGTGTGGTGGGCCAGGGCCAGGTGGGGGTCCGCCTCGCCCGGAGCGGGTGACGGGTCCGCGTGGACCAGGGCCGCCGTGAGACCGGGGACGGCGTGCAGCAGGGCGTGTTCGGCCTCGACCGCGATGCGGTGGGCCTGCCGCACGCTCGCCTCGCCGTCCACGACCACCGCCACCTCGGCCCGCAGCCGGTGACCGATCCAGCGCAGCCGCAGCTCGCCGACCCCCTGCACGCCCGGCACCTCTCGCAGGGCCCGGTCCGCCGCGTCCACCAGTGCCGGGTCGATCGCGTCCATGACCCGGCGGAACACCTCGCGCGCGGCGTCACGCAGCACCAGCAGCAGCGCGGCCGTGATCGCCAACCCCACGACGGGGTCGGCGAGTTGCCACCCGAGCGCCGCGCCGCCCGCACTCAGCAGTACGGCGAGCGAGGTGAAGCCGTCCGTGCGCGCGTGCAGTCCGTCCGCGACGAGCGCGGCCGAGCCGATCTCGCGGCCGACGCGGATGCGGTAGCGGGCCACCCACTCGTTGCCCGCGAAGCCGATGACGGCCGCCGCCGCGACGACCTGGATGTGCGCGACCGGGCGAGGGTCGACGAGCCGGTCGACCGCCGTCCAGGCCGCGAAGACCGCGGACGCGGCGATCGTCAGCACGATCACGAGACCCGCCAGGTCCTCCGCCCTGCCGTAGCCGTACGTGAACCGGCGCGTCGCCGCGCGCCTGCCCAGGACGAAGGCGATACCGAGCGGCACGGCGGTGAGCGCGTCGGCGGCGTTGTGGACGGTGTCGCCGAGCAGTGCGACCGAACCGGAGACCACCACGACGGCCGCCTGCGCCGCGGCGGTCGCGCCCAGAACGGCCAGCGAGACCCAGAGGGCGCGGATGCCGCGAGCCGAGGACTCCAGGGCGGCGTCGACCTTGTCGGCGGTTTCGTGGGAGTGAGGGGTGAGGAGATGACCGACGCCGTGGCCGAGACGGTGGCGCAGCCCGGTCAGGCGTCCGCCGCACTCGTGACCGGGATGGCTGTGGGCGTGCCCGTGCCGATCGGCCTGCTCGTGTTGATGGGTGTGCCCATGCTCGTGGGCGTGCCCGTGGTGCTCGGTGCTCACATGGGTCCCCTTTCCGGCACGGAGTGGACATCGGTGATGCGCACCTGGCCCGGCTGCGTCTCGCGGGTCTGGTGGGCACCCGCGAGGAGGGTCGCCGGGTGATCTACTCCCTCCGGGACGGCCATCCGCGCCGGGTCGTGGACGAGGCGCTCAACCTCGCCGACCACCGGCTGAGCGAGCGGCCCGTGCACGACTGAGACCCCCACGCACGGGACCTGCGCGAGACCCACGCCTGGGACCGGCTCGGGATCCGCGACTGAGACCCGCTCACGGCTGAGATCCGCGGTCAGTCTTCGTCAGTCTTCGCCGCCAGGTCGCGGCGTTCCAGCGGCCTCGTCGCCGGCCCTTGGACGATCTGGCCGTCCGTACCGAAACGGGAGCCGTGGCACGGGCACTCCCAGGCGCGTTCCGCCGAGTTGAACGCGACCAGGCAGCCCATGTGCGTACAGCGGGCGGACACCGCCTGCGTACGGCCGTCCTCGTCGCGGTAGACCGCGCAGCGCTGCCCGCCGTGACGGACGATGGCGCCGGTGCCCGGCGCGATGTCGTCCACGGAGTCCGCGTGCAACGACGTCAGGCGGTCGCCCACGAAGTGCCGGGCCACCTTGGCCTGGTGCTTGAGGAAAGCCGGTGCCTCGCGCAGTACGGAGCGCAGACGCCGTGGGTCGTACAACTCGGCCCACGCCGGGCTCTCGCCGGTGATGAGCCCGGTCAGCAGCCGGCCGGACATGATGCCACTGGCCAGGCCCCAGCCGCCGAACCCGGTCGCCACGAACGTGTGCCGCGCCCCCGGATGCAGAGGGCCGACCAACGGCACCGTGTCGGTGGAGTCGTTGTCCTGCGTGGCCCACCGGTAGGTGAGCGTGATGCCCGGGAAGTGTTCCTCGGCCCAGTCTCCGAGGCGCGTGAACCGTTTGTCGGTGTCGCCGGTGCCGGGCGTGAAGTGCTCGCCGGTGACGATCAGCAGCCGCCGGCCGTCCTCGTACGGGGCCGTGCGGACCGAGCGGGTGTCCTCCTCCGGCGTGATGCACATGCCCTCGGGGTCCCGGTCGGCCGCGATCGGCGCCGCCACCACGAGTTCGCGGCGCGGCGAGAGCCGGGTGAACAGCAGCGCCCGGTCGAAGACCGGATAGTGCGTGGCGACCACGACGTCGCGGGCGGTCACGCGCGCCCCCGTCTCGGTCGTCAGACGGCAGCCGTCGTCGTCCTCGTCGAGGCCGAGGACGCGGGTGCGCTCATGGATCGGCATGCCCTCGGCGCGCAGTTCCTCGGCGAGCGCGAGCAGGTACTTGCGGGGGTGGAACTGTGCCTGGTCCCTGACGCGGACCGCACCCGCCACGGAGTAGGGGAGCCCGGTCTCGGCCACGAACTCCGCGGGCAGCCCGGCCTCGCGGGCGGCCTCCGCCTCGGCCCGGACCTCGTCGACGTGCGCCTTGTCGCAGAGGTAGGTGAACGCGCTCGTCCGCTCCCAGTCGCAGTCGATGCCCAACTCGTCGACGAGGCCCGCGGCATGCTCGATCGCCTCGGTCTGAGACCGCGCGTACAGCCGCGCGGCCTCGGTGCCCCGTGTGCGGCGCAGCCGGTCGTAGATCAGCGTGTGCTGGGCGGAGAGCTTGGCGGTGGTGTGACCGGTGACGCCCGCGGCGACGCGATCGGCCTCGAGCACCGCGACGGTGCGCCCGGCACGCGCCAGTTCCCAGGCCGTGCTGAGTCCGGCGATTCCCGCGCCGACCACGGCCACGTCGACGGTCAGGTCCGTGCCGAGCGCCGGATACGGCTCGCCCGGCGCCGTGTCCAACCAGTACGAACCCCGGATGCCTGCGTTCTGCGTCATGGGCCCCGAGTCCCCCGGAACCGGAGGCCGAAGCATCCGCCCGGCCCGGACGGCCCCGGAACCGGCGGCCAGTTTCGCTCGCGGCGCCTGGGTAATCGGAGTCACCAGCGGACGACGTGGGAGGTGCCCCTCATGGATCCCGGCACCAGGACAGACATCGAGCCGACACTTGACGACGGCCGGTCCGGAGACAGTGGTGCGCCGACTGTGACCGCTGCTCGGGCCGACCTGAGCGACCCCGGCGGTGAGCGGGAGACGGCGGACCCGGAGGGCAACATCGTCCTGGGCGAGGACTGAGCAGCCGGGGCATGCCGGGGCATGAAAGAGCCCCATGGAAGAGAGCCGTGGAAAGACCCATGCCTCGGTCTTCCTGATGGCGACCGGGATCCGCACGTCGGATGGCGGGATCCGCACGTCGGATGGCGGGACCCGCACGTCGGTTCCCGCCGTCATATGGGCTTTCGCCGCGGTGTGGCCCCTGACTCTGATCCTGGCGTTCCGCCTGCTGTGCCGCTGGCCGAAGCCGCGCGACAGCCGGTGAGCCGCGGGGGTTCAAGGGGCGGGCCAGGGGTACCCAGGCGGCGCAGGTGACCCTAGACGCTTGGAAGTGCGATGAGCGAGAAGAACCCGGTAAAGGCCGCGGCGGAGAAGGCCGCCGACGCACTGCGCGACAAAGGGCCGGCGGACGGCATCCCGGGCAAGCCCGGAGCGCAGACGCCGCCCGTCGCCGAGCCGACCGAACCCCACGCACCCCTGCCTCCCAAAGCCGACCAGGGCGCCCCCGAGACCGTCAGTCCCACCGGCCGCCCCACGGGAGCCGAACCGGAGACGATGGCCCAGGGCGACCCCTACCTGACCACGGCTCAGGGAAACCGGCTGTACGAGAGCGACCACTCCCTGAAGGCCGGTGACCGCGGGCCGGTCCTCCTGCAGGACCACCATCTGCGGGAGAAGATCACCCACTTCGACCACGAGCGCATCCCCGAGCGGGTCGTGCACGCGCGCGGCGCCGCCGCACACGGTGTCTTCCGGGGCTACGGCACGGCAGTCAACGTGACCAGGGCTGCCTTCCTCGGCAATGAGGTCGAGACTCCGGTGTTCGTACGGTTCTCCACGGTCCTCGGCTCGCGCGGCTCGTCGGACACGGTGCGCGACACCCGGGGCTTCGCGACGAAGTTCTACACCAGTGAGGGCACCTTCGACCTGGTCGGCAACAACATCCCGGTCTTCTTCATCCAGGACGCCATCAAGTTCCCGGACATCATCCACGCCGGAAAGCCGCATCCCGACCGGGAGATCCCCCAGGCGCAGAGCGCCCACGACACGTTCTGGGACTTCGTCACCCTGCACACCGAGGCCACCCACCACACCCTGTGGAACATGTCGGACCGGGGCATCCCGCGCTCGTTCCGCACGATGGAGGGGTTCGGCGTGCACACCTTCCGGCTGGTGAACGCCGAGGGCGCCACCACGCTGGTGAAGTTCCACTGGAAGCCGAAGCTGGGCGTGCACTCCCTCGTGTGGGAGGAGGCGCAGATCGTCAACGGCATGGACCCGGACTTCCATCGCCGGGACCTCGCCGACGCCATCGAGGCCGGCGCGTACCCGCAGTGGGAGCTGGGCATCCAGACCTTCCCGGACACTCCCGAGCAGACCTTCGAGGGCATCGACCTGCTCGACCCGACGAAGATCGTCCCGGAGGAGCTGGCGCCCGTGCAGCCCGTCGGGCTGTTGACGCTGAACGCCAACCCTTCGAACTTCTTCGCGGAGACCGAGCAGGTCGCCTTCCATCCGGGCCACCTCGTCCCCGGCATCGACATCACCGACGACCCGCTGCTGGCCGGCCGGCTCTTCTCCTACCTGGACACCCAGATCACCCGCCTGGGCGGGCCGAACTTCGCGCAGATCCCGGTCAACCGCACCCACGCCCCGGTCAACGACATGCTCCGGGACGGCATGCACCAGACGGCCGTGCACACGGGTGCGGCGCCCTACCGGCCGAACTCCCTCGACGGGGGCTGCCCGTTCCTGGCGGGCGACGACACCCGCGCGTACATCGAGTCACCGGTGGAGGTGCCCGAGGCGAAGAAGGTCCGCAAGGCACCGGCCTCCTTCGCCGACCACTTCGGCCAGCCCCGGCTCTTCTGGCTCAGCATGACGCCGGTGGAGCGCGAGCACATCATCGCGGCCTACACCTTCGAGCTGGGCAAGTGCTACGAGCAGGCCGTCAAGGAGCGGGGCCTTCAGGTGCTCGCCAACATCGACCCCGAGCTGTGCGAGCAGGTCGCCACCGGCCTTGGTCTGCCCGCACCGGCCGCCACCGAGCGACTGGTGGCGGCCGACCCCAGCCCCGCACTCTCGCAGCTGGGCCACACCTGGCCGCTGGACGGCCGTGTCATCGGCATCGTCACGGGCGCGGACGGCGACCTCGACGGCGTGCGCACCGTGCGCCAGGCGGTCCAGGAGGCGGGGATGGTGCCCCTGGTGATCGCCCCGGCCGGCGGCAAGCTGGACTCGGAGGGTGAGCCCGTCCAGGTGCAGCGCACCTTCGCGACCGCCCGGTCGGTGGAGTACGACGCCATCGTGCTGGCGGGGGCTCCCGGCCCCGGGAGGGACGCCTATGGAGCGCGGGACGCCAAGGCGGGAGATGCTATAGCTGATGGAATCACGGACCCGAGGGTGCTTCTGATGCTGTCGGAGGCCTTCCGGCACGGAAAGGCCATCGGCGGCTGGGCTGGTGCCGAAACAGCTCTGGAAGCCGCGGGAATACCGGCTGGTGCGCCGGGCGTCGTGACCGCGGACAGCGGTTCGGGCGCCCTGGAACAGGTCACCCGGCTGCTGGGCGAGCACCGCGTCTGGGAGCGATTCGGCACCGGCGTCTGAGCACGCCGGCCGGCGAGACCAGGACGGAACTGCCATGAACCGCGACACAACACTCCGAAGCGATGTGATCTCCAGCCACTCGGTGTTCGGAGCCCCGTGCTGGGTCAGTCTGTCGGCACGCGACCAGCAGGCCGCCGAGGACTTCTACCATGCCGTGCTGGGCTGGCGGTTCCGGACGGCCATGCTGGGGGAGCGGTTCCGGATCGCGTACGCGGACGAGGTGCCGGTCGCGGGCATCGCTGCCGTGGCCGGCAGCTGGCAGATGGCCGTCGCCTGGACTCCCTACTTCGCCGTGTCCAGCGCGGACGAGGCGGTGTCCCGCGTCCAGGAGCGCGGCGGCACGGCAGCGGTCGGCCCGATCGCGTTCCCCCCGGGCCGGGCCGCCCTGCTGGCCGACCGCGACGGAGCCGTGTTCGGTATCTGGGAGGGCCAGCTCGTCGCCGGCTGGGAGAGCTGGCGCCGGGCCGCCCCGGCCTTCGTAAGGCTGCACACGCGCAACGCCTTCGACGCCGCCATGTTCTACGGCGAGGTTTTGGAGTGGGCGTCCGACCGACCCGGCTGCTGCGAGGTCCAGTACGACGGGGACGAGGTCGTGCTGCGCAGCGAGGGCGATGTGGTGGCCCGGATCCACTCCGGAGCGGTGGAGGCGGCGCCCGACCCGTCGATCCGGCCGCACTGGCAGATCCACTTCGCGGTCGGCGACGTCGAGGCCTGCGTCCGCGCCGCGGTGGCTCACGGCGGCACGGTCCAGGCGGGGGGACAGCCGAAGGAGGCGGTGCTGCGGGATCCCGACGGGGCGCAGTTCACGGTGACGTCGCGGACGGAGCGGTGACGTCCGGAACATCGGACGGAGCGGTGACATCGCGATTGGTTCGCGAAAGGGCCGGTGACATCGTGAAAGGTTCGCGAGAGGGCCCGGTGGCATCGCCAAAGGGGCGGTGACGGGTCGCTTTCGGCCCGGCCAGTGGTGGCCACGGCTGTCACATCAGCCTCAGATCTTGCTTTGCCACTCGCACACTCCGTGTGGATCCCGCCACAGGAATGACACCCTCCGGCTGGAAAACGCCGATGCGTGTCCGGAATGGATGCATGGCGTGTGAAGTTAATTGTCAATCGAACGAAACCGCTTGCTCCGGCACGGTTACGGCGCGTAGATCTATCCCCTCAGGACAGCCGTGAATCCGGGGGGATTTGACATATGCAAGGCACGTTGGACGGATTCAGTTATGGCGCGGTCACACCGGTGGCGGCCTATGTCATGGCATGTCTGGGGGGCGCTCTCGGCCTCCGCTGCGTCACCAGATCACTGCGCAACAACCACGCGTGGAAGCCGGGTTGGCTGGCGCTCGGAGCGGCGTCGATCGGCTGCGGCATATGGACGATGCACTTCATCGCCATGATCGGCTTTCAGGTCGAGGAATCCCGTATCCGCTATGACGTCGGCCTGACGATTCTCAGTCTCGCCGTGGCGATTGTCGTGGTCGGCCTCGGTGTCTTCGCCGTCGGCTACCGAGGCGCGAGCCGGAGGGCGTTGTTCCTCTCGGGGACCTTCACCGGTCTCGGAGTCGCGGCCATGCACTACATAGGCATGGCTGCCATTCGTCTGGACGGCAGCCTGAAGTACGAAGCGCTCACCGTCGCGCTCTCCGTCCTGATCGCCGTCATCGCCGCCACCGCGGCGCTCTGGGCGGCTGTCTCGATCCGCGGTTTCGTGGCGAGCCTGGGAGCGAGCCTCGTCATGGGCGTCGCCGTGTCCGGCATGCATTACACGGGCATGGCGGCCGTCAGCGTGCACCTCCACAACACGACCGGGGGTACCGCGGGGGTCGGCGATTCCGCCCACTCGCTCCTGCTGCCCATGCTCATCGGCCCAGTCGTCTTCCTGGTCCTGGCGGCGGTCGTGGTGATGTTCGACCCCCTGCTGGTTCTCGGCGACAGTGACTGGAGCCGACCGGCCGCGCGCCGACGCGCACCCGCCCCTCCGACGGAGCCGCCCGCGCACTCGGGCTCCCTCTTCGAGGCGCCAGGTGACACGAGTCGGCACACGTACAGCCAGGGCCCGTCGCCATCGCACAAATGGTGAGCGTCCGTCGAGGCCACGCGGCCGAGCGGGTCAGCCCAGGCGAGGGATCTCGATCGCGGGACAGCGGTCCATGACCATGTCGAGACCGGCCGCGCGAGTGCGGTCGTAAGCGGCCTCGTCGAGGACGCCGAGCTGGAACCAGACGGCCTTGGCGCCGATGGCGGCGGCTTCGTCGGCGACGGAGCCGGCCAGGTCGCTGTTGACGAACACGTCCACCACGTCGACCTCGAAGGGTATGTCGGCGAGGGAGGCGTACCCCTTCTCACCGTGCACCGTCTCGGCCTTGGGGTGGACGGGGACGATGCGCTTGCCGAAGCGCTGGAGGACGTCCGCCACGCCGTGCGCGGCACGCCGCTCGTTGGACGACAGGCCGACGATCGCCCAGGTGTCGCCGAGTTCGGTGAGGATCTTGCGGATCGTTGCCGGGTCGCCGTACAAGGTCGGCCTCCTCGAGGGTGCTTGAGGGTGTCTGAAGGACGTGGTCAACCGGGCAACGGTGTGAGGAGGGCGGTGATTCCCCGGAGACCGGACGTCTCCCCGGCACGTGACAGCTTGCCGAGGCCAGTCGGCCCATGTACGTGGGTCAGGGGATCCGTACGTGGGTCAGGGGATCCGGTGGGAACCCGGAGCTGACACGCGGCGGAGAGGGTGACGGGCGGAGCCTCGCCCCTGGACCAGCACGACGGTCCGGAAAGACGCTTCGTCCTGGCCTGCGGCAGCCCGGGCGACATCCTCACGGAGGGGGTTGTCGCGAAGGCGTACGGAGTCCGTGCCGCCGTCACGTACGGCGGCCCCGCCGACCGGCCTCACGCGCGTTTCCGGGAACCGTGGACCGGTCCGCGGGTACACCCTTGGGCTGACCGCGGGTGAGCGAATCGCGAACGCCTGTCCGGAAAATGCCGTCCGCCTCCCTGCGCCCGGCCCCTCACGCGCCTACGCTCACTCCGTGCTCCGTATCACCGACGCCCGAACCGGCCGGCCCACCGACGCCGCCCCCGCCCGCCGCGGCCTGACCCGCGTCGAGGCCCATGTGCCGCGCCCCGACACCACCGGCCTGCGGGTTCTCCTGGTCGCCGACGTCCTCGTGCGCGCCCTGGAAATCAGCGGGACCCCCGTCTGGACCGTGCTGACCGGCGCGGAGGGACGCACGGAACTCCGGCAGCGCGCCAACGCACTCGGCATCCGGCCGTTCGAGGAGGAACGGGACAGCGGAGCCGGGCTTGGCGAGGCCCAGGTTCTGCATGTGCTCGGTCCGGACGCCGAGGCGGTGGACGGACTGCGGGTCGAGGTCGCCCCGGTCGACGACGAGAGCGGGGCGGACGACGACGAGAGCGCCTCGGCCCTGCGCCTCGCCCTGCTCGCGCGTCCCCGCCACGAGCCCGTCCGGCTCGGCGCGGCCGACCTCGCGGACGCCGAGGAGAACCTGAGGCACTGGCGAGGCGCCGTCGCCACCTGGGCCACCCGGCCGTCGGGCCCCATCCCCGATCCCGTCCGCCAACAACTGCGCGCCGCCTGGGAGGACGACCTGGACGTGCCCGCCGTACTCGGCGTACTGCGGAAGGTGGAGACGTCGGGGACCGTGCCGGACGGCGCCCGCTTCGAGACGTACGCCTACGCGGACCGGCTCCTCGGGCTCGAACTCACCCGTGACATCGGCCGCGAGGCCCCGTCGTGATCGCGCGCGCCGGAGCCGGCCCGCTGCGCCGGCTGGTCGTTCTGCGGCACGCCAAGTCCGCCTGGCCGGACGGCGTAGCCGACCATGAACGGCCGCTCGCGCCACGCGGCCGCCGCGACGCCCCCGCCGCCGGACGCGCGCTCGCCGAGGCCGACTGCCTGCCCGACCTCGCGCTCTGCTCCACCGCCGTACGCGCCCGGCAGACCTGGGAGCTGGCCGCCGCCCAGTGGGGCACGCCTCCTCTCGTACGACACGATCCGCGGCTGTACGCGGCCGACGTACCGGAGTTGCTGGAAGCCGTGCGCGAAGTGCCCGCCGAGGTCAACACGTTGCTGCTGATCGGGCACAACCCCGGCCTGGAGGAACTGGTGCTCACCCTGGCCGGGGACAGCCTCGACGACGCGCTGGACGACGTACGGACCAAGTTCCCCACTTCGGCGATCGCGGTCCTGGCCTGGCACGGCGACGCCTGGGAGTCCCTCGGCCACGGCATGGCACTGCTCACCGACATGATCGTGCCGCGGGGCAAGAAGGAGCACGGCAAGAAGAAGAGCTGACCGACCGGATTACGAGCCGAGTCGGCCTCAGTCGAACGCGCGACCGCCGCTCCGGGTCCTGCCCCGCCCGGCGCAGCACCTCGCGGGTTTCACGGGCGCGACCTCGCGCACGACCGGCGTTTTGTGCGGAGCGAGTGTTCACCACAGCGTCACGCGCACCGCCGGCGGGAGCGACCGGGTCGGACCGGACGGCAGCACGCGCGCGTGCGGCGCATACGCTGGCCCGATGCAGGACGAGTACCGCACGGTGGCCCGCGCAGGCGTGCACGAGACCGAGGTCAACCGCTCGCGCTTTCTCTGTGCCCTGGCGCCGGCGGCCACGGAACAGGAGGCCCAGGCTTTCGTCGCGGCCGTCCGCAAGGAGCACGCGGACGCGACGCACAACTGCTTCGCGTACGTCATCGGCGCCGACGCCGCAGTGCAGAAGGCGAGCGACGACGGCGAACCCGGCGGCACGGCGGGCGTCCCGATGCTCCAGATGCTGCTGCGGCGGGACATGCGGTACGTCGTCGCCGTCGTCACCCGCTACTACGGCGGCGTCAAACTCGGCGCGGGCGGACTCATCCGCGCCTACGGCGGCGCGGTGGGCGAGGCCCTTGACACGCTCGACACGATCACGCGTAAACGCTTTCGTCTCGCCACCGTCACGGTCGACCACCAGCGGGCCGGCAAGGTGCAGAACGATCTGCGGTCGACCGGGCGCGAGGTGCGTGACGTGCGCTACGAGGAGGCCGTCACGATCGAGATCGGGTTGCCGGACGCCGATGTGGAGGCGTTTCGGGGGTGGCTGGCAGACGTCACAGCCGGGACAGCGGTGTTCGAACTGGGCGGAGAGGTGTATGGGGACGCATAACGGGCCGTTACGGGAGTAGCCGCCCGTGATGTCCGACCCGGCCGTTAGTCTCGGGGATCATGAGGCTTCTGCACACTTCCGACTGGCATCTCGGCCGGGCGTTCCACCGGGTGAACATGCTCGGTGCCCAGGGCGAGTTCATCGGCCATCTCGTCACGACCGTGCGCGAGCGCGGAGTGGACGCGGTGGTCGTGTCGGGGGACGTGTACGACCGGGCGGTGCCCCCGCTGGCCGCGGTCGAGCTCTTCGACGACGCCCTGCACCGCCTGGCCGCCCTCGGCGTGCCCACGGTGATGATCTCCGGGAACCACGACTCGGCGCGCAGGCTCGGCGTCGGTGCCGGGCTCATCGACCGCGCGGGCATCCATCTGCGCACCGTGCCCTCGGCGTGCGGCACGCCGGTGGTGCTGGAGGACGCGTTCGGTGACGTGGTCTTCTACGGCCTGCCCTATCTCGAACCGGCGCTTGTGAAGGACGAGTTCGGCGTTGACAAGGCAGGCCACGAGGCCGTGCTCGCCGCCGCCATGGACCGGGTCCGCGCCGACCTCGCCACGCGCGCGCGGGGCACCCGTTCCGTCGTCCTCGCCCACGCCTTCGTCACCGGCGGCGAGGCCAGCGACAGCGAGCGGGACATCACGGTGGGCGGCGTCGCCTCCGTGCCCGCCGGGGTGTTCGACGGGGTCGACTACACCGCGCTCGGGCATCTGCACGGCAGCCAGACCATCACCGAGCGCGTGCGCTACTCGGGATCGCCGCTGCCGTATTCCTTCTCGGAGACGGACCACCGCAAGAGCATGTGGCTGGTCGACCTGGCAGCCGACGGTTCGGTCGAGGCCGAGCGCGTCGACTGCCCCGTGCCGCGCGCACTCGCCCGCATCCGTGGCCGGTTGGAGGACCTGCTCGCCGACCCCGAGCTGGCAGGCCACGAGGAGGCGTGGGTCGAGGCGACCCTGACCGATCCGGTGCGCCCGGCCGAGCCCATGGCGCGGCTCGTCGAACGCTTCCCGCACACGCTCAGCCTCGTCTTCGACCCCGAGCGAGCGCCGGACGACCCCGACGTCTCCTACGCCCGGCGCCTCGCGGGGCGCAGCGACCAGCAGATCGCGGAGGACTTCGTGGCCCATGTGCGCGGCGCCGGACCGGACTCGCGCGAACAGGCCGTGCTCCAGGGCGCGTTCGACGCGGTCCGTACCGACGACACCGTCCGCGAGGTCGCCCGGTGAAGCGGTACGACGTGGACATCGAGGGGGCGGGGACCCGATGAGGCTGCACCGGCTGCGGATCACCGCATTCGGGCCGTTCGGCGGCGCTCAGGAGGTCGACTTCGACGACCTTTCGGCCGCCGGGATCTTCCTGCTGCACGGACCGACGGGCGCCGGCAAGACCTCCGTCCTGGACGCCGTCTGCTACGCGCTGTACGGGTCGGTGCCGGGCGCCCGCCAGGGCGGTTCGCTGCGCAGCGACCACGCGGCGTCCGGCACCCGCACCGAGGTGACCCTCGAACTCACCGTCGCCGGACGACGGTTGGAGCTCACCAGGCAGCCGCCGTGGGAGCGCGCCAAGAAGCGCGGCTCCGGCACGACGATGGAGAAGGCGCAGAGCTGGCTGCGGGAGTACGACACCTCAGCGGGCTCCTGGAAGGACCTCAGCCGCTCCCACCAGGAGATCGGCGAGGAGATCACCCAGCTGCTCGGCATGAGCCGCGAGCAGTTCTGCCAGGTCGTGCTGCTGCCCCAGGGCGACTTCGCGCGCTTCCTGCGGGCCGACGCCGAGGCCAGGGGCAGGCTCCTCGGCCGTCTCTTCGACACCCGCCGCTTCGCCGCCGTCGAGCAGCGGCTGGCCGAACTCCGGCGGGCGGCCGAGACCCGAGTGCGGGCGGGTGACGCCGAGTTGCTCGCCGACGCGCACCGCATGCAGCAGGCGGCCGGTGACATTGTGGAGCTGCCCCTGCCCGACCTGAAGCCCGGTGACCCGGGGCTCGCCGAGTCCGTACTGGAGTGGGCGGCCGTCGCCAGGACCACGGCCCGCGAGAGGTTCACCGTCGCCCACTGTGCGCAGACGGCCGCCGAGTCGGCGCAGGTCGCGGCGGATCGCGAACTCGAGGACGTACGGGAAGTGGCGCGGCTCCAGCGCCGGTTCGCCGAGGCGCGGGAGCGGGCCGCGCGGCTGGAGGAGCGGTCCGGCGCGCACCGGGAGGCCCAGGCGCGGATGGAGCGTGCCCGTAAGGCCGAGGCGGTGGCACCCGCACTCGGGCTGCGCGAGGCGACGGAGGCGGAGCACCGGCGGGCGGCCGACTCCGAGGCACGCGCGCGTGCACTGCTCCCGGAGACCTTCGCCGACGCCGGTGCCACGGGCCTCGCGGCCGCCGCTCGCAAGGCCGCCGAGGAGCTGGGCGGACTGGAGTCGGCCCGCCGCGCCGAGCACCGGCTCACCGAACTCGTCACCGAACGCGACACGTTGGACCGCCAGGAGCGGGCCGACGAGGACGTACTGCAAGAAGCCGAGCTCTGGCTCGCCGAGTGGGAGGCGACCCGGGCGGGCCTCCAGACCCACATCGAATCGGCCCAGGAGTCCGCCACCCGGGCCGAGCAGCTCGCCCTCCAGCGGGAGCCCGCCCAGAAGCGGCTCACGGCGGCCCGGATGCGCGACCAGCTCGCCGGCGACACGGACGAGGCGCAGAAGCAGGTCCTCGCCTCGGGGGAACGGGCGTTGCAGGCCCGATCCCACTGGCTCGACGTCAAGGAGCAGCGCCTCAACGGCATCGCCGCCGAACTGGCCGCGAGCCTGACCGACGGCGAACCCTGCGCCGTCTGCGGCGCCACCGAACACCCCGCACCCGCGCGGAAGGTCGCCGGGCACGTCGACCGCGAGGCGGAGGAGCGCGCACTGGCCGTCTACCAGCGGGCCGACAAACAGCGCGCCGAGGACGAACAGCGGCTCGGCCTCGTACGCGAGGCGCTGGCCGCCGCCACTGCCGAGGCGGGTGACACCCCCACTGACCAACTCGCCGAGCAGGTCGAGGGGTTGGAGCGCCTGTTCACGGAGGCGCGGAGGAGCGCCGCGGGGCTGCACGCCGCGAACGAAGAGCTGAGACGAGGCGAGCAGGAGCGCGAACGGCGAGCCGCCGCCCGGCAGCAGGCAGCGGTCAGTGTGGCGTCCCGGGTGGGCCGCCGGGAAACGCTGGACCGCGAAAAAGCCTCCCTGGAAGAGGAGTTGACGCAGGCCCGAGGCGCCGCCGACAGCGTGTCCGCGCGCGCCGCCCAACTGGAGCGGCGGGTCGGCCTGCTCACCGAGGCCGCGGACACCGCGCGCGTCGCTGCCGACACCGCGCAGCGGCTCAAGGACGCCGACGCGCGACTCGCCGACGCGGCCTTCCGCGCCGGGTTCGACACACCGCAGGCCGCGGCGGCCGCGCTCCTCGACGACGCGGCCCACCGCGAGCTGCAACGGCGGCTCGACGCCTGGCAGCAGGAGGAGGTGGCCGTCCGCGCGGTGCTCGCCGAGACCGAGACGGCGGCCGCCGCGCAGCGACCGCCCGCCGAGCTGGAGGCGGCGGAGCAGGCCGCCTCCGACGCCGGCCGGCGGGTGCGTGAGGCCGCCTCCGCGCGGGACGCGACCGCCCGGCGTTGCACGGAGCTCGACCGGCTCACCGTCCGGGCGGCCGCGTCCGTACGCCGACTGGGGCCGCTGCGCGAGGAGTACGACCGCGTGGCCCGCCTCGCCACCCTCACGGCGGGCACCTCCGCGGACAACGAGCGCAAGATGCGCCTGGAGTCCTATGTACTCGCCGCCCGCCTGGAGCAGGTCGCGGCCGCCGCGACCGCGCGCCTTCAGCGCATGTCCTCCGGGCGCTACACCCTCGTCCACTCCGACGACCGCGCCGGGCGCGGCCGCAGTGGCCTCGGCCTGCATGTCGTCGACGCCTGGACCGGGCGCGAGCGCGACACGGCGACCCTGTCCGGCGGCGAGACGTTCTTCGCCTCCCTCGCGCTCGCGCTGGGCCTCGCGGACGTGGTCACCGACGAGGCCGGGGGCGTGCGGCTCGACACGCTCTTCATCGACGAGGGGTTCGGCAGCCTCGACGACCAGACGCTCGACGAGGTGCTCGACGTCCTCGACTCCTTGAGGGAGCGGGACCGCAGCGTGGGCATCGTCAGTCATGTCGCGGATCTGCGGCGGCGGATCCATGCGCAGTTGGAGGTCGTGAAGGGGCGGTCGGGATCGGTCGTACGGCAACGGGGAGAGTGACCGACAGCAGGGCCGGAGACCGACAGCGGTGTCAGTGACCGATCGGGCGGCGCGGCAGGGGAGACGAGTACACGACGCTCGTCGTCACCGACCCGAGCGTGCTGATCTTGCCCGACACCTCCTCCAAGTGACCCATCGAGCGGACCGCGACCTTGATGACGAAGCAGTCGTCGCCCGTGACGTGATGCGCTTCGAGGATCTCGGGCGTGGCGGCGACCAGGTCGTGGAACGGCTTGTAGTTGCCGTTGGGGTAGCGCAGCCGCACGAACGCGAGGATCGGCAGGCCGAGGCTCTCCGGGTCCACGACCGCCGCGTACCCCTGGATGACGCCCGCCTCCTCCAGCCGACGCACCCGTTCGGTGACCGCGCTCGCGGACATGGCGACGGCACGGGCCAGCTCGGCGAAGCTGGCCCGGCCCTCGCGCTGGAGGACGTCGAGGATGCGCCAGTCGGTGGCGTCCGGGGAATACGCGGTCATGGACGATGAATAGCAGGGAAATCCCTGGCTGATCAAGAGTAGGACCGTGGATCGGCCCTTCAGGAAGAGGTCACCGAGCCGTAGATTTCTGGCCATGACCGAGACAAGTACCCCTCCCCGCACCACGACTGCCACCACTACCGGCACCGCCGCGAACCCCGTTCTGCGCGTCGCCCCGGCATCGCCCGCCGCGGCCGCCGCCTACTTCTCCGCGAGCCTCGCCTTCCACACGGACGTGTCCGACGTCGCCGCCGCGCTGGCGGCCGACGGCGGACCCGGCTTCGTCCTCATCGACATCCGCTCCACGGAATCCTGGGACCAGGGCCACGTGCCCGGCGCGATGCACCTTCCCAACGCGCTCATCCCCGAGCAGGCGGAGCAACTCCTCGACAGGACCGTGCCGGTGGTCACGTACTGCTGGGGCCCGCACTGCAACGGCGCGACCCGGGGCGCCCTCGCCCTCGCCGAACTCGGCTTCCAGGTCAAGGAGATGCTCGGCGGCTTCGAGTACTGGGTGCGGGAGGGCTTCGAGTTCGAGACCTGGGAAGGGCGTGAGCGGCGTGCCGCCGACCCGTTGACGGTGCCGGTGGCCGCGGCGGACTGCGGCTGTTGACCTCTCACGGGATCCGTACGGAACCCGTGGGGAATCCGTACGGGAACAGTCGTATGACGATCTTGGGAGTCAGGCAAAGGAATCGTCAATTCTGGGCCCGCCCGGCGTGTAACTTCTCCGCATGGCGAGATACGCGGATCCGAGTTCGGTCGAGTGGGTTGAGTCGGGCGGAGGACCGCTCATTGCGATACCGGAAGTTGTGTTGCCCTTCTGGACGGGGGCGGACGGCGTCGAGCTGGCGTCCGACTACGACAGGGCGTGCGAGGTGGAGGGGTTCATCGGCCTGCTCCCCGTCGGGAACACCACGGCCCTCGTCCTCGGCGACGATCCCGCCTCGACGGCCTATCTGCCCGAGCACGACACCTTCGTACGGTGGTCCGCCGCGGAGTCCGAGCACGAACTCCTCGCCGGGGTTCCGACGGCCCTCGAAACCGCCGTGTGGGAGCGGGAGGTGCCCTGGGAGATCCCCGGAGCCGTGGTCCTGTTCGACGCTGCCTGGCCCGGCAACGAGTGCCAGAAGACGGGGCATCTGCGGGTCGCGCTGGAGCCGGGGCGGTACGCGGTGCGTGCGGCGCGTGTGGAGCCGGGGCCGGAGACGTGGATCGGGCTCGTCCAACTGCGGCGGCTGGCAGGCTGATTCAGACCGGAGGTGTACCAACTCGGGCCGTCGGCATGGAGATTCATCTCCGGTGCCGTGGCCCGCCCTGACTCCGAGTGGGGCCCGCGCTTCGAATGGGCCGGCGCCGGAAATCACGTGCGGCGCACGAACGCGCCCTCCATCATGGTTCGCCATGCCCCGACTCCCTCCCCCCACCACCGAAGACCTGCGCCGTGACCCCCTGCCGCTGCGCGGCCGGACCGCCCTCGTCACCGGCGCCAGCCGGCGCGGCGGGTTCGCGGCCGTGGCGATCAGCTCGGCCGGGGCCGCGGGACGAGGCGGAGTGGGTCACCGGTCAGGTCATCGACTCGGAGGGCGGGTTCCGGCGGGGGCCGTGACGTCGATGCGGGGACGGTCGGCGGCCGGGCTCACCTCAGTTCGACGAGCCCGGCCGCTGTCCGGGCTCAGAGCCGTGACAACTCGTCCACCAGGTCGTCCAGCCCCAGCGAACCCTGGGACAGCGCCGCCATGTGCCAGGCCTTCGCGTCGAACGCGTCGCCGTGGTGCTTCTTCGCGTTCTCGCGGCCAAGGAGCCAGGCGCGCTCGCCCAGCTTGTAGCCGATGGCCTGGCCGGGGATGGAGAGGTAGCGGGTCAGCTCGCTCTCCACGAAGTCCGCCGGGCGACTGCTGTGGGAGCCGAAGAACTCCTGCGCCAGCTCGGGGGTCCAGCGCTCGCCCGGGTGGTAGGGGGAGTCCGCCGGAATCTCCAGTTCCAGGTGCATGCCGATGTCGACGATGACGCGGGCCGCGCGCATCATCTGGGCGTCCAGGTAGCCGAGCCGTTCCTCCGCGTCCTTGAGGAAGCCGAGTTCGTCCATGAGCCGCTCCGCGTACAGCGCCCAGCCCTCGCAGTTGGCGCTGACGCCGCCGACGGTCGCCTGGTAGCGGGAGAGGTTCTCCGCGACGTGCGCCCACTGGGCGAGCTGGAGGTGATGGCCCGGGACACCCTCGTGGTACCAGGTCGACACCAGGTCGTACACCGGGAAGCGGGTCAGCCCCATCGTCGGCAGCCACGTACGGCCGGGGCGGGAGAAGTCCTCCGACGGTGCCGTGTAGTACGGGGCCGCGGCGCTGCCCGGCGGGGCGATGCGGGACTCCACCTTCCGTACCCGCTCGGCGAGTTCGAAGTGCGTGCCGTCCAGTTCCTCGATCGCCTGGTCCATCAGGCCCTGCAACCATTCGCGGACCTCGTCGACGCCCTCGATGTGCCGGCCGTGCTCATCCAGGTACGCGAGCGCCACCCATGGGGTCTCGGCGCCGGGCAGGACCTTCTCGGCCTCCTTCTTCATCTCGCCGAGGAGCCGGTGGTACTCGGCCCAGCCGTACGCGTACGCCTTGTCCAGGTCGAGATCCGTACCGTTGTAGTAGCGCGACCAGCGCGCGTACCGCTCACGGCCCACCGTGTCCGGCGCGCCCTCGATCGCGGGCGCGTAGACGTCACGCATCCAGTCGCGCAGCTCGACGACGGCGGCGGTCGCCGCGCGGGCCGCCTCGTCGAGTTCGCCTCGGAGGGTCTCTGGACCGGCCGACGAGAAGTCCTCGAACCAGCCTCGGCCCGAGCCGTCCGTGTCCGACCACTCGGTGAGCTGCTCGACGAACGTCGCGGTGGGGCGCGGGCCCGCGTACAGCTTGCGTTCCAGGCCGAGCGCGAGGGACTCGCGGTAACCGGCGAGGGCGGTGGGCACCGCACGCAGCCGCTCGGCGATCGCGGCCCAGTCCTCGTCCGTCTCCGTCGGTGTCACGGTGAACACTTCCCGCACCGAGTGAGCGGCCGTGGCCATGTTGCCGACGGATCGCAGTCCCTCCTCGGCCTCGTGCACGGCGAGTTCGGCGGAGAGCCGCTCGCGCAGCAGGCGTCCGCAACGCCGCTCGATGTCACTGTCAGCGCCCGGCTGCCGCTCCGCCTCGTCGAGCCGTGCCAGCGTCGCCCGCGCCAGCTCCGCGAGCGCCTCCTGACCGGCGGGCGAGGTGTCGGGCAGCCTGCTCGAACTCTCCTTCACGCCGAGATACGTACCGGTGACCGGGTCGAGGGCGATGAGGTCGTCGACGTACGCGTCGGCGACCTCTCGGGGCAGCGGGTTCTTCGTCTCTGACATGCGAACCATCCTCATACGAGGAGGTCGTGCGCGTCAGCTGGATTCCGCCGCGGCCGTGCGAGGGGCGGCCGGCGGCAGCAGGGGCCCGCAGTCCCACTGCTGGAAGATCAGCCGGGTCTCGACGCGGGCCACTTCGCGGTGCGCGGTGAAGCCGTCGAGGACCAGCCGTTGCAGGTCCGCCATGTCCGCGACCGCGACGTGCACGAGATAGTCGTCGGGCCCGGTGAGGTGGAAGACGGTACGAGACTCCGGCAGGGCCCTGATCCGCTCGACGAACGGCCCCACCAACTCCCGCCGGTGTGGCCTGACTTGTACGGACAGCAGCGCTTCCAGGCCCCTGCCCAGTTTGGCCGGATCGAGCCTCAGCTGATGGCCGAGGATGACGCCGGAGCGGCGCAGCCGGGTCACCCGGTCCAGACAGGTCGACGGCGCGACACCGACCTGGGCCGCGAGGTCGCGGTAGGTGGTCCGGGCGTCGTTCTGCAACAGCCGCAGGAGGTGGAGATCCACCGGGTCCAGTACGACGGATTCGGCCATGGACCGAACGTAACACGGGATTCCGCGCTCACGCTCCGTTCGTTGTTCAGGCTGGTGCGCATGGACTTCGGCAGCATTGATGTGGACGACACGTGTGACGACGTGGACGGAGCGGTGCGGGTCAGGGTCAAGGTGAGGGGGACCGCGCCGCGGGCCCTGGCCACCGAGGCCGTGCACGCCGGGCGGGACGACCTCGCCCGGCAGGGGCTGCACGCCCCGCCCATCGACCTGTCAACGACCTATCCGTCGTACGACAGCCGCGGCGAAGCCGCCCGTATCGACGCCTTCGCCACGGACGGGGCCGCGCCGGAGGGACCGCCGGTCTACGGCCGCCTCGGCAACCCGACCGTCGCCCGCTTCGAGACGGCCCTCGCGCGGCTGGAGGGCACCGAGAGCGCGGTCGCGTTCGCGAGTGGCATGGCCGCGCTGAGTGCCGTGCTGCTCGTGCGGAACGCGATGGGCCTGCGCCATGTCGTGGCCGTACGGCCCCTCTACGGATGCAGCGACCACCTGTTGACGGCCGGCCTGCTCGGGTCCGAGGTCACGTGGGTCGATCCGGCAGGGATCGCGGACGCCCTGCGGCCGGACACCGGTCTGGTGCTGGTCGAGTCGCCCGCCAATCCGACGCTCGCCGAACTCGATCTGCGGGCGATCGCCCACGCCTGTGGGAGCGTTCCACTGCTCGCGGACAACACGTTCGCCACGCCGGTGTTGCAGCGGCCCGCCGAGCAGGGCGCCCGGCTCGTACTGCACAGCGCCACCAAGTACCTGGGCGGTCATGGTGACGTGATGGCCGGAGTGGTGGCCTGCGACGAGGAGTTCGCCGGGCGGCTGCGCCAGGTCCGGTTCGCCACGGGGGGTGTCCTGCATCCGCTCGCCGGTTATCTGCTGCTGCGCGGGCTGTCCACGCTGCCCGTACGGGTCCGGGCCGCCTCCGCGAACGCCGCGGAACTGGCCCGCCGCCTCGCCGCCGACCCGCGCGTCGCTCGCGTCCACTATCCGCGGCTCGGCGGCGCCATGATCGCCTTTGAGATCCATGGCGCTCCCCACGAGGTGATCGCCTCCGTTCGCCTCATCACTCCGGCGGTGAGCCTCGGCAGCGTCGACACGCTGATCCAGCATCCGGCCTCGATCAGTCATCGCGTCGTGGACGCGGAGGACCGGCGCGGGTCCGGGGTCGGCGACCGGTTGTTGCGGCTGTCGGTGGGGCTGGAGGACGTGGAGGATCTTTGGAAAGACTTGGACGGGGCGTTGGGGGACGGGCGGGGCAGGCGGGTGGAAACGACGCTCGGCGAAGGCGACCCGGTGAAAGCGACCCGGTGAAAGCGGATCGGCGGCAGGCCCGGCGTGCTACGCACGGGCC